>NZ_JBFTQH010000039.1:0-120429 GCF_056398905.1 Rhizobium sp. 01T417
TACCCGGCCACCATGGGCATGCTGCCAACCTTCCTTGCCAAGATCGCCCGCAAGTATCCCGATGTCCGCATCCACATCGCCTCTGGCAATACCGGCGAGATCATCCGCGGCCTGGAGACCGGCCAGCTCAATCTAGGCTTCATTCGGCCGGTGGAAAACATCGGCTCCTTGCGCTTCGTCTCGCTTGCGCATGAGCGCTACTACCTGGCGGTCGGCCATGCCAATCCGCTGGCCGCCAGGGACGAGATCAGCATCGATGATCTGCGCACCCAGAAGATCATCGCCTTTAACCGGCAGAACCTGTCTTTTACGGAACGATACTTCAATGAGAAGTTCGCGGAATACGAGCTCACCGCCAACATTGCCTTCAGCTGCGATGACACCTATGCGCTGGTGTCGCTGGTCTCTGCCGGGCTTGGCATCGGCTTTGCGCCGGAATGGACGCTTGATCTTCCCAATCGCGGCTTTGAGTTGAAGAAGGTAAGCGGGATCGACTTTAGGATCGGGCTTGGTATCGCCTGGAGCAAAGAAGATCCAACCGCTGGCCGTGACGACATCGTCGACATTGCACGGTCGCTGGCAAGGCGAGGGCAGGCCGCCGATCGGTTGCAAGGACAATGACTGATTGCGAGTTCGGCTAGAAACAGAATATGCGGTCGTGGGGCAGTCGGTCCGCGTTTCAACCCCTGCCGTGACGCTGAGTTTTAACTCCGCTGTCGCGACCCGGCAGGGAGTCCCGCCGGGCCCATCGTTGTGAACGCTTCCACTCACTTCGGCGTAACGTCGAAGCCGAACCACTTTTCTGAAAGCGTCTTGATCGTGCCGTCGGCCTTGGCGGCCTCGATGGCGTCGTTGAACATAGCCTTCAGCTCGGTGTCGGACTTGCGCAGGCCAACAGAGCTGCCGCGACCGAGGAAGCCGCCTTGGAAGCGCGGTCCGGTAGTCGTCATTTCCTCGTTGCCCGGCTTTGCCGAGGCCGTCGTCAAATAGGCCATGGACGCCATCACCAGATCGACGCGGCCGGCCTTGAGGTCGAGATCATGTTCTTCCGTCGTCTTGTATTCGCGAACCTCGACGACGCCCTTCAAATACTTGTCGACGAAGGTCGCCGCGGTCGAAGCGGTCTGAACGCCGATGATCTTGCCCTGCAGGGCAGGCTTGATCTTTTCGATTTCGGCGGCAGCCCCGGCCTCGTCGCTGGCAAGCGAGAAGACCTCGCCCTTTTCTGGCAGGTTTGCGAGCTCGCCTTCCTTGGCGGTCGCGAACGCCTGGCCGGTGGAACCGTACGAATTGCTGAAGGCGATGACTTCCTCGCGCTTGGCGGTTGCCGACATGCCGGAAATAATGGCGTCGAACTTGCCGGCATTGAGCGCCGGGATCATGCCGTCGAAGTTCTGCACGACGATCTTGCACTCGACCTTCATATGGTCGCAGAGGTACTTTGTCAGCTCGATTTCGTAGCCGTCGAGCGAACCGTCGGGCTTCGTGAAATTATAGGGCTTGAAGGCGCCTTCGGTGGCGATCGTCACGGTCGTCCACTTCTTCTCTTCGGCGTGTGCAACACCGGCGGTGGCAACAAGTGCCGTTGCGGCTGCTGTCAAAAGTGCCCTCGAAAGAATTGTCATGTTTTGCTCCCCTTTTGTTGGTTTGGGTTGAGAGATTTACTTGCTGATGAACTGACGGAAACGGTCCGAGCGCGAACTGGCGAACACCTCCTGCGGCTTGCCGTCTTCCTCGACGCGGCCCTGATGCAGGAAGACGACACGGCTTGAGACGTCGCGGGCAAAGCCCATCTCGTGGGTGACGACCAGCATCGTGCGGCCTTCCTCGGCGAGCGCACGCATGACGCGCAGAACCTCGCCGACGAGCTCGGGATCGAGCGCGGAAGTCGGCTCGTCGAAGAGCATGACTTTCGGCCGCATGGCGAGCGCCCGTGCGATTGCGGCCCGCTGCTGCTGGCCGCCAGAAAGGTGGGCCGGATAAAAATTGCGCTTCTCAGCAATGCCGACCTTGGCAAGCAGCGCTTCGGCTTCCTCGACGCATTCCGCCCGAGACCGACCGAGCACATGAACCGGCGCCTCGATGACATTCTCGAGTACGGTCTTATGGGTCCAGAGATTGAAGCTTTGGAACACCATGCCGAGCTGAGAGCGGATGCGATCGACCTGGCTGCGGTCGGCCGGACGGCTGCCGTTCCTGGCATCGGGCACCATTCGGATCGTCTCGCCGGCAACGGTCACTTCGCCGGAGTTTGGCGTCTCAAGCAGGTTGATGCACCGCAGGAAGGTAGACTTTCCGGAGCCGGACGAGCCGAGGATAGAGACCACATCACCTTCGTGTGCATCGAGCGAAATGCCTTTCAGCACCTCGACGGGACCGAAGCTCTTGTGCAAGTTCTTGACGCTGAGCGCGATTGGGGAAGGGGAGGCGTTCGCCACTGTCATCGGGCGTCTCCTTCAAGTGCGGGAGCAGCCGGGACTGCCGGGTGGTGGGGAACGGGCTGGCGCAGGTGCGGGCTCAGCCAGTATTCGACGAGATGGACAAGGCGCGTCAGCAGGAAGTTGATCGCAAGATAGATCACGCCGGCGACGATGAAGACCTCGATCGCCCGATAGGACTCCGAGATGATGCGCGCCGCAACACCGGTCACTTCCATCAGTGTGATGATCGAGGCAAGCGAGGTTGCCTTGACCATTGCGATCATCTCGTTGCTGTAGCCCGGCAAGGCCTGGCGGATCGCCAGCGGCAGCACGATGCGACGGAACTGCATGAGCCGCGGCATGCCGCAGGCTCGCGCTGCCTCAATCTGGCCGAACGGAACCGAGAGCAGACCACCACGGATAATTTCGCTTGCATAGGCCGCAGTGTTCATCGTCAGCGCCAATACCGCACACCAGTAGGCGTCGCGTAGAAACGGCCAGAAAATGCTGTGGCGCACGGCCGGAAACTGGCCGAGGCCGTAGTAGATCAGGAAGATCTGTACGAGCAGCGGCGTGCCACGGAAGACGAAGACATAACTGCGCGCGAACCATTCAAGCGGCGCAATGCCGGAGAGACGGCAAAGCGCGATCGCAAGCGCCAGCATCGCCCCAAGCACGATCGAGGTTGCGGCAAGCTCGAGCGTCAGCGGCATTGCCGAGACCAGGCTGACGAATGTCTCGAAGAGAAACGACCAGTCCATTAGCCCCTCCTCACGCCGCGCGAGAAGTGCCTTTCGGCACCGCGTAGGAAGAGACCTGAGCCTGTCGAGATGATCAGGTAGATCGCGCCCGCGATGACGTAGAAATCGAAGGGCAGGCCAGTCGATCCGGCGGCCACCTGCGTCTGGCGCAGGAGCTCGGCGACGCCTGTGATCGATACCAGGGCTGACTCCTTCAGCACAACCTGCCACACATTACCAAGCCCCGGAAGCGCATGGCGAAGGGTGAGCGGTGCGATGATCCGCCGGAAGCGCAGGGTCCTGCCCATGCCGCAGGCAATCGCCGCCTCGATCTCGCCGTGATGCACGGCCCTGAAGGCACCGCGGAAAACTTCGGTGAACTGCGCGCCCGAAGTGACGCCGACCGCAAGCGAACCAGCGAGGAAACCGGGGAAGCCGAGGAAGCCCTCCGCTCCGAACAGTCGGCCGATGGCGGTGACGGCCGCGCTGCCACCGAAATAGAAGAGATAGATGACGAGAAGATCCGGAATGCCACGCAGGACGGTCGTGTAGGTATCGGCGGCGATGCGAATGCCCCGTCCGCCTGATATTTTCGCCCAGGCGCCAAACGAACCGATGACTGCGCCGATCGAGTAGCCGGCAAGGGCAATCAGAACAGTCATCCACGCGCCGGCAAGCAGCGCCTTGCCCCAACCGTCACCGCCGAAGCTTACGAGCTCGAGGATCCCGGGCTGGTTCATGATGCCTGCCTTTCGGGAAGCGGTGGCTCGACGTCCTCGGGGATCGGATTGACAAACGGCGACCCATCGAGGCGAGCCTGAAGGTCCGCCTTGGCCGCCTTAATCAGCGCCGGATTTGAAATCAGCGCGATGGCGGTGCTCGCCATGACCTTCGCGGCATGCTCCGTTCCCTTGTGAGCAGCTGGAAGCTTGCCTTGCGCGACGAGCTGCCAGGAGTGGCCGGGCGTGCCGATCGCATAGGTGGCGCCGCGCATCTGCACCGTCGGGACGACCCAGCTGACGCTGCCGACATCGGTGGAACCGACGATCGTGCTGTCGCCGGCATAGAGAGGGAAGATCTCCTCGCAGAGCGGCTGGTCCTTTTTCGGCTTCAGGCCGAAACGGGCATAGGAGGAGGCGATGTCCTCGGCACTCATCGTCGCCTGGAACTTGCGCGCGGTGTCGCGATCGGCATCGTCGAAGACCGGCGGTCCGAGACGCTGGAGATTTGCAAACATCAATTCCTCGAGCGGCACATTGCCGACGAGGTTGGCGTCACCGCTGATCACTTCGCTACGCACCGAGGTCTCGGTCATCAAGGCTGCACCCTCGGCCACCTTCTTGACGCGGGCGACAAGCGACAGGAGCTCGGGCAGGTTGCGGGCACGAATAAGGTAACGCACCGTCGCCTTGGCCTGTACCACGTTCGGTGCCGAGCCGCCTGTGTCGGTCACGGCATAGTGGATGCGTGCCGTCGACGGCATGTGCTCGCGCATATAGTTGACGCCGACATTCATCAGTTCCACGGCATCAAGGGCACTGCGGCCGAGATGCGGCGTGGCCGAAGCGTGCGAGGCGCGGCCGCTAAAGTGGAAATTGATCTCGTTGCAGGCGAGCGATACCGGATTGTTCACTCCAGCAAAGGCAGCCGGGTGCCAGCAAATGGCGATGTCGACATCATCGAAGACGCCGGCGCGGACCATGAAGCCCTTGGAGGAGCCGCCCTCTTCGGCAGGGCAGCCATAGTAGCGGATACGGCCCTTGACGCCATTTGTTTCGAGGAAGTCCTTGACGGCGGCAGCCGCAAGCATGGAACCGGCGCCGAGCATATTGTGGCCGCAGCCATGGCCATTGCCGTTCGCGAGCGCCTCGCGTTTTTCAGCCAATCCAGCGACCTGGCTGAGGCCGGGAAGCGCGTCGAACTCGCCGAGGATGGCAATCACCGGCCCATCTTCGCCAGCTTCGCCCATGACGGCTGTCGGCAGGCCGGCGATGCCGCGCTCGACGCGAAAACCTTCGGTTTCGAGCTGCCGCGCATGCTCTTCGGCAGAGCGATATTCCTCATAGTTCGTTTCCGGCATATCCCAGACGCGGTCGCTGAGCGCAAAAAAGGCTTCACGCTTTGCTTCGACGATGTCCCACACGGCTTCGGTGTTTTTCATGGCTTTCAAACCGGCTTCATTTCGCATAGTATCCAAAATTGGCGCCAATTTATGGTACAAATTTTATTTGTGCAATCCGTGTGCATGAATAAATTTTGGACAACCTCAAGCGGTTCTTACGCCTACAGAATCCGCGATTGGCGTGCTATCGGTGATGAAAAACGGGGAGATCGCATGGCAGATGTCGTGATGGAAGAAAAGGCGGAAGCGCCCGGCACGCGCGACGTGACAGACTTCATCCTGCAGGACATCCTGGCTGGCATTCTGCCTGCTGGGACGTGGTTGAAGCAGATTGACCTCGAACGTCGATACAATTGTACCCGCCCCGAAGTGCGCCGTGCGCTCGATCGCCTGGCGCAGAAACGGCTAGTCGAGCACGTGCAGAACCGCGGCTATCACGTCTATGAGCCGGACGGCCGCCGGGCGCGGGAGGTCAGCGAAATTCGCGTCATTCTCGAAACGGCCATGGCTGGAACAATCATCCAGAACGGCTCGACAGAGGATGTCAGCACTCTCAGGAAGCTTGCCGAGCACTTCGATCAAATGGCGCTGAACGGCACGATGCTGGAGCTCTATGAGGCAAATCTTGCCTTTCACCGCCAGCTGCTGGTGCTCGGCGGCAATCTCGAACTCGTCGATCTCATCACCGAGATCCGCCAGAGAACCTCGTCCGCGCCGGTCTCCCAATGGCGCACACGTGCCCGCGTCGAACAGTCGGGCCGGGAGCACCACTTGATGGTTGATGCGATCGCTGCCGGTGAGACCGAACGGCTGAAGGATCTCATGCGGCAGCACATTCGTCAAAACTGAGGGTAGGGCACCCGACAAGCCCCAAGTTGACGATGCTATCCTGCTGCCCCCTCTGCATTCCTTGTATGAATTCGCTCGTTCGGCGCTGCAACCACAAAGGCCTCCGACGATCGCCGGGCGGCCTCATATCCAGAGCGAGGCAAGAGCGCCACTCTCTCACAGCAACTTCGGTCCGATTGCCTTGCTTCTCAACGCGGAAGTAAGGATCAACTGCGGGGCTGCGTCGACACCAAGGCGACCGTCGACGCAGCGAGGACCGCGGTAAGGGTCAAGGGTCCAACAGCGCCATAGTGGTCGACGATATAGCCGCCGAAAACCGCGCCGATACTGATGGCGATCTGAAACGAGACGACCATCAGGCTGCCTGCCGCCTCCAGAGCGTCGGGTGCCCCGCGGGAAAGATTGGTGGGCAGCACCACCGGCGCCATGCCGAAGGCGAAGCCCCAAAGCGTGACGAGGGCGAACGCAATACCGCTATGAGCGCCCCAGAGTACCAAAGAAAGTGCAGCAAACGCCATTAACGCTGCCGTGACAGCGAGCGCCAGGCGGATACTGGCGTCGGCCATTCTGCCACCAGCGACATTACCAATGACGGAGGCAATGCCAAACCCAAGCAGCGCCAGGGCGATCGACCTGGTTTCAAGGAGCGTCACCTGTTCAAGGAAGGGACGCACGTAAACCGAACCAGCAAAATGGCCCGTCATGAGCAAAAGGATAGCAAGCATGCCCAGTTGAATTCCACGCCGCCGTGTCAGCCTGAAAACATCAGCGAGACTGTTGCTCGTACTTGCAGGCAGTGTTGGCAAGCTAAGTGCCTGAAGAAGCATTGCAAGCGCGGCAAGCCCCGCTGTCATGGCCATGGCGGTGCGCCATCCCAGCCAGTCGCTGATCAAGGCACCCAACGATGGTGCAGCTATTGTCGCGAGCGACACGCCGAGGGTGACGATAGCCATGCCCCGGCCCGTCGCATTGGCGCCGACCAGCCTCGCCACGACGGCAACTGAGAGGGCCCAGAAACCGCTAAGTGCGATGCCCAATCCAGCCCGGCCCAACAACAACAGCCAAAAATCGGTCGCTAACGCTGCAAGTATATTGGAGCCGATCGCCAATGCACTGAGACTGACCAGCACCGTCTTGCGGTTCAATCTGCCGATGAGCACATTGCTCAAAAGAGCGGTGACCGCACCGACCGAAGCGGTGGCGGTGACGACTTGGCCAGCTGTTCCTTCGGTGATTCCGAGATCGTGCGCCAATGGCGTCAACAGACCCGCCGGCAGGAACTCAGCCGATACCAGCGCAAAGCTGGTGGCCGCCATCGAAAGTACGGCAAACCAGGTTGCCGCGCTCCACGTGGATGGCTCGGCGGTATCCAGGCCAATTGCTGCTACGTCAAGTTGCGATGTTGTGTCCGTCATCCCGTGCATCTCCTTAGGTTGGAGATGTCATAAACGAACTGTTCGGGATGATATGTACCTTAAAATCCGAAATCCATGTCAATTCGTCCGGAATTGGTGCGGCGCACAACGCCCGGTGAGACCCTCGTGATACGCTTGAAGGCGCGAGCGAAAGATGCCTCAGACTCATAGCCTAAGCGGGAAGCAACCTCGGCAACGGACAAACCGCTTTGCCCCAACAACTCGCGCGCAAGCTGCATGCGCAGACGGGCGAGATAGTGTGCTGCGCCCTCTCCCAAAATAGCGCTGAAGCGCTCGGCAAAGATCGAGCGCGACTGGCCTGCCACGCCGGCGAGGCTTTCAAGGGTCCAGTTATGGCCGGGGTCTCGATGCATGGCTGCCAACACACGACCGATGTGAGGATCGCGGATGGCGGCGAGCCAGCCCGTCGTCGATGCTCCGCTGCAATTGACCCAGCAGCGAATAAGCCTCGCTGCGAGCAAGTCCGCCATTCGCGACAAGACGGTCGCACTCCCCATTTGGGGCTGCGTCGCCTCCGCCGACATAGCTGCCAGCAGGGGGCCAACGACAGCGTCATTGCCGGCCACATCGCAGCCCTTGATGATCGGCGGCATCAGAGCGATCAAGGGGTTAAGCGCATGCGCACCCAAAGCCATGGAGCCGCAGAAGAGGGTGCTCGTCGCACCCGTTCCTTCGCGGACCACTTCGCAAACGTTGCTTCCAACCTTCGTTATCTGACAGCCTTTAAGCGAGTCGCCCTCAACATCTGGTGCGCTGGCCAATCGATGTTCGATGCCTTGCGGCAGAAGGACCAGATCGCCATCGTTCAACTCCTGCCATCCTTGGGTTTCCGTGTGGATCCAGCACGGACCCTGGCTGACAAAATGAAAACGAAGCAGTTGTTTTTGTGGAAAGGCGATGCTCCACGGATGTCTGAGTTCGCAGCGGCCATAGTTGACCCCGCTCAAGCGAAAGTCTTGCAGGACTTCGCTTAGCGCATCCATGGGAATGTTTGATGGCGACAACGGTTGAGACGAATGGTCAAGCATTTAGCCAATCTAGGTCTCGAGCGTCCAGCATTCAAGCAGTGTGGCCACGCGGCCCAATTGGTTTTCCTGCACGGTTCCTGTTCCTGATTTCAAATATACGCGGACCCTGCAGGATCGCGGCTAAATCCAAGCGCCGCGATCATAAATGAAAGCGGCTTTATCCAGCCACATGGATTGAAGGCCAAAGAAACCTTTCTGTTCTCAGTCCGTTATCGCGTGAGGGTGGACAGAAATGTGAATTCGAAATCGGTCGATCGGACCAATCCCTCCAATGGCGACATCCGCGCAGACGAGCCAACCAACACCGAGGTTGAGCCGCCGCCGGAGATTGTTGAGCCAGACCCCAAGTGGACGCCCGAGGAGGTCGAAAGGGCGCGGAAGAAATATCTGCTCAAGCGCTTCTGGATCAGCGCGAGGTGTTATTGGGGACGCCGCGGCGACAAGCTGGCCTGGCCGTGCTCGATCGGGTTGTTGATCCTCATTGGTGGTAACGTTGGCTTCCAGTACGGCATAAACATGTGGAATCGCTCCATCTTCGACGCGATAGAACAGCGCAACGCAAGCGCCGTCTATTTTCTAAGCGGAGTCTTCCTGCCGCTCGTGATTGGAAGTGTTGGCCTCGTCACGGCGTAGGTTGCCGTCCGTATGATGATCCAACGCCGTTGGCGCTCGTGGCTTACGACATCGGTGATCGGGCGGTGGCTCGCAAATGGCCGCTACTATCAATTGAACCTCATCGGCGGCGACCACAGCAATCCGGAGGCGCGTATTGCGGAGGATCTACGGATCGCTACTGAAGCTCCCGTCGATTTCGTCGCGGGCGTCATCGCTGCATTTCTGTCAGCCTCGACCTTCATCATGGTGCTCTGGACGATCGGTGGGGCGCTGACCCTCACTGTTGCAGGTTCGACTATCACCATTCCCGGTTTCCTCGTCGTTACTGCGGTGATCTACGCCGGGTTAACCTCCAGTTCGATGGCCCTCATCGGCCGCAACTTTGTTCAGGTCTCCGAGGCAAAGAACCAGGCGGAGGCTGAGTTTCGCTATACTCTGACGCACGTAAGGGAGAATGGGGAGAGTATTGCACTGCTCGGAGGCGAGGAGGAGGAGCGAAACGACCTCGACAGGACGTTCATCAAGGTGCTCGGCCAATGGGCGCTTCTTGCACGCCAGCATATGCGCACGACCCTCGTGTCGCAGGGATCGAGCCTGTTTGCGCCGGTCGTACCGGTTCTGCTTTGCGCTCCGAAATTTCTGGATGGCAGCATGACGCTTGGCGAAGTCATGCAGGCGGCGTCCGCCTTCGCCATCGTGCAGAGCGCGTTTGGATGGCTGGTCGACAACTACCCGCGCCTTGCGGATTGGAACGCCTGTGCACGGCGAATCGCATCGCTGATGACGTCTCTTGACGGGCTTGAACGTGCCGAACAGAGCGAAGCCTTGGGGCGCATCAAGCGCGGAGAAACCGAAGGTAAGGTGGTGCTCAGCCTGAATGATCTGGCCGTATCGCTCGACGACGGCACTGCCGTCGTCAAGGAGACACAGGTGACCATCGAGCCAGGCGAACGGGTGCTCGTTGCTGGAGAGTCGGGATCGGGAAAGAGCACGCTGGTGAGGGCGATAGCCGGGCTCTGGCCGTGGGGGCACGGCAGTGTCAATTTCCATGCCGACCGACAGCTTTTCATGCTGCCGCAACGGCCATACATCCCATCCGGGACGCTCCGCAGGGCGGTCGCCTATCCGCGTGGCGCCGAGGACTGGACGCTCGACGAAATCAAGGGTGCGCTGGAAAAATCAGGACTCGACTATCTGAACGACAAGATCGGGGAGGAGGCACCATGGGACCAGACGCTGTCGGGCGGGGAAAAGCAACGGCTCGCGTTCGCGCGACTTCTGCTGCACGATCCCGACATCATCGTTCTGGATGAAGCGACCTCGGCACTCGACGCGAAGAGCCAGGACAAGATGATGGAGATGCTGATCGACGAGTTGCCGAACGCCACCATCGTCAGCGTTGCGCACCGCGCCGAACTGGAGGCCTTCCATAGCCGCAAGATAACCTTGGAACGGCGCGATGGCGGTGCGAAGCTGGTCAGCGACATCGACCTTCTTCAGGGAAAGAAAAAGCGCAAGAGCTTTTTGCGTCTATTGGAGAAGCACAACCGAGAGCTCGCGCCGGATCCATCAGAGCGCCTCTCCTCAAGAGCAGTGTATGAAGCCGAGTCACGTTCAATGACTCCATGTCAGCGCTCCTAAGAGCCTCCCCCGTCGTCAATCATACCTTGAAACTCCAAATTCGATACTAGCCGAGCAGCGTCATTTGCGAGGCCACTTGCTCCTCGAAGAATTTGGAAAAAGTAGCAATGCGCGGTGGCAGCGCCTGATAGGGCGGGTAGTAGAGCGTTAGCCACAGGTCGGGCGGCGCCCAGCCCTGGAACACGTGCACAAGGCGGCCGCTTCGCAGATGCTCGGCAATATTAAATCCGGGCAGCATCGCGACACCGGTCCCATCGGCAGCCATGTCGGCCAGCACTTCACCATTATTGGCACAGAAGGAGCGCCCCGCCGAAATCGTCATGCTCGATCCGCCGTCCGAAAGCACCCAGGTCTCTCTTCGGCTCTCGCCGCTATAGGCAAGGCAATCGTCTGGCGTCAGCTCGCCCGGGTGCTGCATGGTCACGTACCGGCTTCCCGGCGCTGCCACCAGAATACGAGGAACGACGCGAATCTTTCGCCAGATGGTGAACTTGTCGGACGGTTGGGAGGATATGCGGATTGCCAGGTCATAGTCGTCATCGACGATATTCACGAGCCCGTCCGACAGCGAAATCTCGAAGCTTATCCTTGGATAACGCTCCCTGAAGCCCGACAGTATCGGCGGCAGCACAGCTTTGCCGAACCAGGTCGGCGCGCTGATCCGCAACCGCCCTTCATCGGCCTTGTGAGCATTCATCACCTCCTTGCGCGCATCTTCCAGCATCGCCATCGCCGGCTGTATCTGGGCGGCAAACACAGCACCGTCAGTCGTCAGCGACACCTGCCGCGTGGTGCGCACGAAAAGTTGGAGGCCGAGATCGGCCTCCAGTGCGGCAATCGCTCGCGTCACCGCCGCGGGGGTCATGTCGAGTTCGCGTGCGACCTGGGCGAAGTTTCGCTTCTCGGCCGCCAAGAGGAATGTTTTCAGGGCTTTATAGTCGTTCATCTCGATTATTTCAAAAATAGCAATTCAATCGAAAGGAATATTGCAATTCCGTGGATTGATCAACTGACATACATCTTGGACATCAAACAGACGCCCGAGAGAAAGGCCAGGAACATGATCAAGGATATCACTGGACTGCATCACGTCACATCGATGGCGTCGGATGCCCGCCAGAACAACCAATTCTTCACCGACACGCTCGGCCTTCGCCGCGTCAAGCAGACCGTGAATTTCGACGACCCGAGTGTTTACCACCTCTATTATGGCGATGAGAACGGTTCGGCCGGAACAGTCATGACTTACTTCCCCTTCGAGCACATGATGCGCGGCAGGGCCGGTGTCGGCGAAGTTGGCGAAACCCAGTTCTCCGTACCGAAGGGCTCGCTTGCCTTCTGGCGTGAGCGCCTTGCCGCACAGAATGTTGGCGGCCTGCAGGAAGACACGGTCTTCGGCGCCAGGCGTCTGCGCTTCAACGGCCCGGACGGCGACGGATTTGCGCTCATCGAGACTGCCGATGATGCCAGACCGGCCTGGACTGGCGGCGATGTCTCGCACGAGGCTGCGATCCGAGGTTTTTCCGGGGCTCGCCTCAACTTGCGTGACACGGCTGCGACGGAAGAACTGCTGAGCTTCATGGGCTACGAGCGCACGGGCAAGGAAGGGGATGTTACCCGCTTTATCATGCCGGACGGCAATGGTGCCGACACAATCGATCTCGCCGCCTTGCCAGAAACGCCCTTTGCCCGCCAGGGCGCCGGATCGGTCCATCATATAGCGTTTGCCGTCGAAAATCGCCAAAAGCAGATCGAGGTGCGCAAGGCGCTTATGGATACGGGCTATCAGGTAACCCCTGTCATCGACCGCGACTACTTCTGGGCCATCTATTTTCGTACGCCGGGTGGGGTCTTGTTCGAGATTGCCACCAATGAACCTGGCTTTAATCGTGATGAGGACACCGCGCATCTCGGCGAAGTGCTGAAATTGCCGACCCGCTACGAGCCGTTCCGCGATAGGATTGAAGCCAATCTCCAGCCGCTGGCTGCCTGACGGAGCCCTTGGCAGACACTGAAAATTCCAAGCGCCGCAGGACTAACCTCCTGCGGCGCTTCACGATTTTGTGTTCTGCGGATTGCCGCAAACCTGTCTTGAAGAGGCCAGGGGGCGCCCGTAAACGAACTTTCGGCTCAACAGGCGATCCCGTCGTGAGTCGCGGCATCGAGATGCCGTGCCGAATGCTTCGAACGGAAGGTTGCTGACTTGGGACTCATCTCTATCGATCACATCAAACCCGCCCAGTTAAAGCCAACGGACAGTTTTGGCTGCCCGTTCGACAAGCTCTACAAGGACCAGTCGATTGTGGGGGCCGATATCGTCTTCTTCCGCAAGGGCAGTCGCGAGGGCCATCTGCAGCAGGTCGAGGCCGCGGCCAGCAATCGCGGTTTTGTCGTGGGCGTATCCACCACCGGAAGGCATACCCGGCGTATCTTCCATGAGCACCACGCGACCGATCATTCCTTCGATCGGGACGCAATCTACATCCGAGACCTGTCCGATCATTACAAGGCTGACCTTGGCGGCGCTTTCGACTTTCTGCTCCTTCAAATTTCACCGACTTCGCTCGAACGGATAGCAGAGGAGGCCGAGCTAGGCGGAGTGAATTCGCTCACTGCGGAAACGGCGTCGAAGGACGTCGTGCTTTCCAACCTTGCCCGCGTGCTGATACCCGCGCTGGAAAGCCCCGAAGAAGCGCCGCAATTATTTGTCGACCAGATGGCGACCGCGATCGGCAGCTACCTCGTGCAGCGCTATGGCAAGGGATCGACCCCCTTGGCGCTCCGCTCCAGAAGGCTGTCGCGCGTTCAGGAGACGCGGGCCAAGAGCCTTCTCCTCGACAACCTCGATGGGGAGATATCTGTCCTCGACGTCGCCAGGGCATGCAACCTTTCGCGCGGCTACTTCATTCAAGCCTTCCGCGAGACGACGGGCATGACGCCTTACCAGTGGCTTCTCAACGAACGGGTTTCGCGTGCCCGAGAACTCTTGCGCACGCCCGATATCCCGCTTTCGGAAGTCGCAATATCATGCGGCTTTGCCGACCAGAGCCATTTCACGCGTGTTTTCACCAATCTTGTCGGCACGACGCCTGGAAGCTGGCGGCGCAGTTGCTGAGGACCACGCCTGGGGCCGCGGCGATTTCCAGGTTTTGATCGAGCGCAAGCGCATTTCGTCCAATCGACCTGACTTTTGGACAAGACCCGCCTCGACAATTGAGCGATTTGTCACCCCATTAAAACTAGAGTTCTTCCGGTGAGCGCCCGCAATCTGGAAAGGGCTTTCATCGCGTAGATTATTGCATTTGGAGCAATTCAATCGGAATTAATATTGCCATTCCGCCACCCACCAAACCGATCTAGGTTTCATTTCAGCAGCCGAGACGAACTAAATGAGATTGGCGGCTAACACCGATTAAGCGGCTCCGGCCACCCACGAGCACTCTGAAGGCCACCCCGCGCCCGACCAGAAAAGTGCTTCACAGTTCAACCCGCCGCATCAGCGGTTCAAGCAGACGGAAGAGGAACCTGAAATGTCCAAGAAGCTCGAAGTCCTGACCCCGAAGAACAGCCAGCTCATCTTCATCGACCAGCAGCCGCAGATGGCGTTCGGCGTCCAGTCGATGGATCGCCAGGTACTGAAGAACAATGTTGTCGGCCTCGCCAAGGCTGCCAAGATCTTCAACATCCCGACGACCATCACCACCGTCGAGACGCTGTCCTTTTCCGGCCACACCTTCCCTGAACTCCTCGCCGTCTTCCCTGAAAACGACATCCTCGAACGTACCTCTATGAACTCCTGGGATGACCAGAACGTTCGCGATGCGTTGGCCAAGAACGCCGCCGAAGGACGCAAGAAGATCGTCGTTTCCGGCCTGTGGACAGAAGTCTGCAACACCACCTTCGCGCTATCTGCGATGCACGACATGCCCGACTACGAGATCTACATGGTGGCCGACGCCTCCGGCGGCACGTCTTCCGAGGCCCACAAATACGCGATGGACCGAATGGTCCAGGCCGGCGTGGTTCCGGTGACCTGGCAGCAGGTCTTGCTCGAATGGCAGCGTGACTGGGCTCACCGCGAGACCTATGACGGGGTGACCTCGCTGGCCAAGGAGCATTCCGGCGCCTACGGCATGGGCATCGACTATGCCTACACGATGGTCCACGACGTAGACGAACGGGTCACCCACGGCAAGCGCATCGGCCCGAACCCGGCCAAGTAAGTCCGCCATCCAACCAATTCGGCCCGCTTCGGCAGCATGAAAGCATGTCTTGCCGAAGCGGTGCCTCCATCGTCGAGGACGCTGCGATGAAACTCTATCTTCTTTCCCTGGGCGCCGGTCTTCTGGTCGGCATTGTCTACAGCCTGCTCAATGTTCGCTCTCCGGCTCCCCCGGTGGTCGCGCTGGTCGGCCTGCTTGGCATTCTGGTTGGCGAACAGCTCATTCCCTTCGCAAGAACGCTGATCGCCAAGGAGCCCGCGGCAGTGTCGTGGATCAACCAGATCAAGCCGCACATGTTCGGCCATATGCCGAAAGGCGACGCCCGCAATGACATTGTCGTGTCTCGCCAAGCTCAGACGAAGTCTGATAGCTGACGCCGCAAGAGAGGAGATTCGCTTGCGATGGGGCCGATGCCCAGTTGCCCCGGCGCAAAGCGTTGAAATCAATCTTAATAGTGAAGCCAGGAGCATATCTCATGTTCGCCGACCTCATCCTCCACCACGGTTTGATCACCACGCTCGACCGTTCGAAACCGAATGCCACTGCCGTCGCGATCAAGGACGGTACCTTTCTGGAGGTTGGCACCGATGCCGAAATCATGGCTTTCGCCGGCCCCGACACCAGGATCGTCGACCTCAAGGGCAAGCGTGTCCTGCCGGGCCTGATCGATAACCACACCCACGTCGTGCGTGGCGGCCTGAACTTCAACATGGAACTGCGCTGGGATGGCGTTCGCTCGCTTGCCGATGCCATGGACATGCTGAAGCGCCAGGTGGCCGTGACACCCGCCCCGCAATGGGTGCGCGTTGTCGGCGGCTTTACCGAACACCAGTTCGTCGAAAAGCGCCTGCCAACGATCGAGGAGATCAATGCGGTTGCGCCCGACACGCCTGTCTTTCTGCTGCATCTTTATGACCGGGCACTGCTGAATGGTGCAGCCCTTCGTGCTGTCGGCTACACCAAGGACACACCGAACCCGCCTGGCGGCGAGATTACCCGCGACGCCAATGGCAACCCCACCGGCATGCTTCTGGCCAAGCCGAATGCCGGCATTCTCTATGCGACGTTGGCCAAGGGCCCGAAACTGCCCTTCGACTACCAGGTCAATTCCACCCGCCACTTCATGCGCGAACTGAACCGGCTCGGCATCACCGGCGTCATCGATGCTGGCGGCGGTTTCCAGAACTATCCCGATGACTACGAAGTCATCCAGAAACTGTCGGACGAAAACCAGCTCACTGTCCGCCTCGCCTACAACCTCTTTACCCAGAAGCCCAAGCAGGAAAAGGAGGACTTCCTCAAATGGACGTCCTCGGTCAAATACAAGCAGGGCAATGATTATTTCCGCCACAACGGCGCCGGCGAGATGCTGGTCTTCTCGGCAGCCGATTTTGAGGATTTTCGCCAGCCGCGACCAGAGATGGCACCGGAAATGGAAGGCGAGCTCGAAGAGGTCGTTCGGGTGCTGGCTCAGAACCGCTGGCCTTGGCGTCTGCACGCCACTTATGACGAAACCATCTCGCGCGCGCTCGACGTCTTCGAGAAGGTCGACAAGGATATTCCGCTCGAGGGCCTGAACTGGTTCTTCGACCATGCCGAAACGATCTCGGAGCGCTCCATCGACCGCATCGCGGCACTTGGCGGCGGCATCGCCACCCAGCATCGCATGGCCTTTCAGGGTGAATATTTCGTGGAGCGCTATGGCCACGGCGTCGCTGAAGCCACCCCGCCGATCCGCCGCATGCTCGACAAAGGCGTCAACGTCTCGGCCGGCACTGACGCCACGCGCGTCGCCTCCTACAACCCCTGGGTTTCGCTTGCCTGGATGGTGACCGGCAAGACTGTGGGCGGCATGCAGCTTTATCCACGTGCGAACTGCCTCGACCGCGAAACGGCCCTCAGGATGTGGACGGAAAAGGTGACCTGGTTCTCGAATGAGGAAGGCAAGAAGGGCCGTATCGAGAAGGGTCAGTTCGCCGATCTCGTGGTGCCGGACAAGGACTTCTTCTCCTGCGCCGAAGACGAGATCTCCTACCTGACATCGGATCTCACCATGGTCGGCGGCAAGGTCGTCTATGGCGCCGGCGATTTCAAGGCGCTCGACGAAAGCGACGTGCCTCCGGCCATGCCCGACTGGTCGCCGGTCAGAAAGTTTGGTGGTTATGCCGCCTGGGGCGAACCGGAAGGCGCTGGTCGCCACTCGCTGCGCCGCACCGCGATCGCTTCCTGCGGCTGCGCCAACGACTGCGGTGTCCACGGCCATGACCATGCCGGCGCTTGGACTTCGAAACTGCCGATCGCCGACCTGAAGGGCTTCTTTGGCGCGCTTGGTTGCTCCTGCTGGGCCGTCTGAGACCCATCACGACCATAGACGTCTAGCGCGGGCAGCGTATCACCGCTGCCCCGTTTCCATCTCCGACTTAATTGCAAATTTCGCAATTAATACGAAATTATTGATGCAATTGTTGGCGGCAATAATTCCAGCCAATATCGCTCCAACAGCCATAAAGAGCGCCGTTTTTTACGACCGGCCACATTCAAAGGAGCAGACATGACTGACCAAGCATCATTCAAAAAAGAGGGGAGCGCGCTCGCAGCAGTCGTCACCGCTCCCACCACGCGCACGGTTGCGCTTCTGGCGCTTTGCGCGGCCTATATCCAGGGACCGCTTTTCAAGATCGCAGATTTCAATGGCGCGATCGCCGAGATGGACCATTTCGGCCTGCATCCGGCTCCTTTCTTTGCCGTGGCTGTGATCCTCTTTGAGCTCACCGCTTCCGCAATGGTGGTCTCGGGCCTGCTGCGTTGGGCAGGGGCGTTGGCATTGTCCGGGTTTACGCTTCTCGCAACCCTCGTGGCGCTGCGTTTCTGGGAACTCGCCCCTGGCATGGAGCGGATGATGGCAACGAATGCCTTTTTCGAACATCTGGGCCTGACCGGCGCCTTCGTTCTCGTCGCCGCCGTTGATCTCACCAAAGGAGCGGGCAAATGAGCCCCGCAAGATCCTCAGGGGGCAGTTTCGCCCCACTCGCTCAACCTGTCTTCGCAGTTCTTTGGACAGCCACGGTGCTCGGCAACACAGGCAGTTTCATGCGCGATGTCGCAAGTTCCTGGCTGATGACGGACCTCTCGGCCTCGCCTGCTGCCGTGGCGCTGGTTCAGGCGGCCGGCACATTGCCGATCTTCCTTCTCGCCATCCCGGCCGGCGTGCTGACCGACATCCTCGACCGCCGCAAGTTCCTGATCGCCGTGCAATTCCTGCTCGCCTCAGTCAGCATCACGCTGATGGTTCTGGCACACACCGGAATGCTTTCTGTCAGTGCTCTGATCGGACTTACCTTCCTCGGCGGCATTGGTGCTGCGCTGATGGGCCCCACCTGGCAGGCGATCGTGCCGGAACTGGTAAAGCGGGAGGATGTAAAGAGCGCCGTCGCCCTCAATTCGCTCGGCATTAACATTGCCCGCTCGATAGGACCTGCTGCCGGTGGCCTGCTTCTGGCAGCTTTTGGGGCCGGCATTACTTATGGCGCCGATGTCGCAAGCTATTTCGTTGTCATCGCTGCCCTGGTCTGGTGGCCACGAGCAAAGAATGCCGATGACGCGCTCGCCGAGGGCTTCCTTGGCGCATTCCGTGCCGGTCTTCGTTATACCAGAGCCAGCCGTCCGCTGCATGTCGTGCTTCTGCGCGCGGCAATCTTCTTCGCCTTCGCCAGCGCCGTCTGGGCACTACTGCCGCTCGTCGCCAGGCAATTGCTTCGCGGAGATGCCGGCTTCTACGGAATTCTGCTTGGTGCGGTCGGTGCTGGTGCCATCGGCGGTGCGCTCGTCATGCCGAAGTTGCGTGAACGCTTCGACTCCGATCGACTGCTTCTCGGCGCCGCAGTCATTACGGCTCTCGTTATGGCAGCGCTCTCGCTCGCCCCGCCGCAATGGGTCGCCATCATCGTCCTGCTTTTCCTCGGGGGCGCATGGATCACCGCGCTGACGACTCTTAACGGCGCGGCCCAGGCAATCCTGCCCAACTGGGTGCGAGGCCGTGGCCTTGCCGTCTATCTGACCGTCTTCAACGGCGCAATGACGGCCGGCAGCATCGGCTGGGGCACAGTCGGTGAAGTTGCCGGCGTACCCGGTACACTGCTGATCGGCGCTGCAGGCCTGTTGGTCGCTGGTATCATCATGCATCGCATCAAACTGCCGGCCGGCGATGCTGATCTCATGGCCTCAAACCATTGGCCAGAACCGCTGGTCGCAGAACCGGTCGCCCATGACCGTGGCCCAGTCCTGATCCTCATGGAGTACCAGGTGGAAAAACATCACCGCACTGCCTTCCTTCGCGCAATCGACGAACTCTCCGAGGAACGTCGCCGCGATGGAGCCTACGGCTGGGGCATCACCGAGGATTCCGCCAATCCTCAAAAGATTGTCGAATGGTTCATGGTGGAGTCCTGGGCCGAGCATCTGCGCCAGCACAAGCGTGTGTCGCAAGCGGATGCTGACCTGCAGAGCAAGGTTCTGACGTATCATTCAGGCTCGGAAAGACCAGTCGTCCGACATTTCCTGACGATCAACCGTCCGGGGGCTGCCTGATTCTCCTCATGGGTGGCGGGAGTAGTTGCCCGCCGATAATTTCAATATGCGCAATTAAATCTGAATTATTGATGCAATTGTTGATGGCTCTGTTCTTCGACAATATCCGTCCATCAGACACCCGTCGCGCGCACCACACCCGACGGAAACCCGGAGCCGAAATGACCGATAACCTCTTCCCGCTTACACGCCGCGCTGCCCTCATCACTGGAGCTGCCGCCGCCGCGTCCCTTGCAATTCCAACCTCTTTCAGCGTTGCAGCCAACGCTGCATCCACGAAGCACTCCACTGAAGGAAGCAAAAGCATGAGCACTGTAACCACCAAGGACGGCGTTGAGATCTTCTACAAGGACTGGGGTCCGAAGGACGCACAGCCGATCATGTTCCACCACGGCTGGCCGCTGTCGTCCGACGATTGGGACGCACAGATGTTGTACTTCCTCGCCAATGGATATCGCGTCGTCGCCCATGACCGCCGCGGTCACGGCCGTTCGGCCCAGGTCTCCGAAGGTCACGACATGGACCATTACGCCTCCGATGCGTTTGCCGTCGTCGAGCACCTGAACCTAAAGAATGTCGTGCATATCGGTCACTCGACAGGCGGCGGTGAAGTCGCTCGCTATGTCGCCAAGCATGGTCAAAAGGCCGGCAGGGTCGCCAAGGCGGTTCTCGTCTCCGCCGTTCCACCGCTCATGGTCAAGACGGCCTCGAACCCCGAGGGCCTGCCGATCGAAGTTTTCGACGGCTTCCGTTCGGCACTTGCCGCAAACCGCGCGCAGTTCTTCCGCGATGTTCCGGCCGGCCCATTCTATGGCTTCAACCGCGACGGTGCGAAGATCCAGGAAGGCGTGATACAGAATTGGTGGCGTCAGGGCATGATGGGCGGCGCCAAGGCCCACTATGATGGCATCAAAGCGTTCTCCGAAACCGATCAAACGGAAGACCTGAAGGAAATCACCGTGCCGACGCTTGTCCTACACGGTGAGGACGATCAGATTGTGCCGATCGCGGATTCGGCACTCAAGTCGACCAAGCTTTTGAAAAACGGTTCGCTCAAAACCTATCCAGGCTTTTCGCACGGGATGCTGACGGTTAACGCCGATGTCCTGAACGCCGATCTGCTGGCCTTCATCAAAGCTTAAAGCCAGATGCGTTGGGTGCGGCGAGAAATCGCCGCATCCCGGGACGCCCGTGGCTTGGCATTTTGGGCGATCTGTTAAATCCACCTACGACTCGCGGGGATTGTATCTGACCTCCAGCTTTGCGAA
Source organism: Rhizobium sp. 01T417 (assembly GCF_056398905.1). NCBI lineage: Bacteria > Pseudomonadati > Pseudomonadota > Alphaproteobacteria > Hyphomicrobiales > Rhizobiaceae > Rhizobium > Rhizobium sp. 01T417. The sequence goes on from NZ_JBFTQH010000039.1 coordinate 20,930, forward strand.
GCCGGTAGGGCTGTGAAACGACTAGTGCAAGGCAAACATGCTGATCCCTTATGGCGACAATTGCCGTACCCGGCAGAAACGACAACAGCACCCGCTGGGTTCGTCGCCGCAAGTAGTCGGAGCCGCAGTGTTGTATTGCCATTCGATGAACGGCACCTTCAGCAGGGGTTTTCCTGAAGGTTGTGATTGACAATGGCCAACGGCACGCAGCGCTCCAGATCCGCGAACAGACGCGGCCGGCCGAACATTGGCCAGGCGTGACTGAGATTTCGCGCCGCAAGCCATTTTTCGCGGATGGCCTGGGTAAGACAAAGCGCGACCGACAAGACCGATGGCTTTTCCACGTGAGGCAGAAGTCGATGGCCAGTGTCGCCATATCGGGTGACGACGGCCAAATACGAACGGCCGACGACCACAACCGCTCCGTCGACCACCTCCAGGAAATGAATGTCCGTGGAGGCATTGTCGATCTGGGAGACGTCGAGCGGGTGGGGCGTCCGGAATCTGGTGGCTAACCCTAATGGGCATATGACATTTGTCCGTTGGAAATCGATAAAGGCAAAGCCGATGATATTTCCTAGGTACATCTACGGATAGCGTCCCCAAGATAAGCCCTTATAAGTAGTGTTGCCTGTCTGAAATGCTTAACGCTAGGAGGTAGATCGAATGCGCGAACTGAACAGTCACGAACTAAGTCTCATCAGCGGGGGCAGGGGTGGTGGAAGTGGCAACCCTGGGAAGTCGACTTCGAAGGGTTCCAGCAGGTCCCCAACCGGCGGAGTATTTGGATCTGATGGCAAGGGCCTGAATGGGCGTCCTTCCACAGGCTCTAACGGAAAGGATCGTTGCGCGCCAGGGGGTGCGCCGACCTCGTAGCGGACCGCATTGCCGCAGAGACTTAGGTGCCGAAAACGAGGTGTTAGTTGTATAAACAATCAATCATGAGCGTTCGGCGCCTAATTCTCTTGTCATTCGTTATACTCTTGGCAGGTGGCGCTTGGCTTTGGTTGCTTTCACGAGCGCCACAATCCAGCGAATTCACGCGACAGGCGGTTCTAGTAAGCAACGAGCCCATTGACGATGTAATCATCGGCAACGCGAATGCGCCCGTGTCCATAGTTGAGTATGCGTCGATGGGTTGTCCACACTGTGCAGCGTTCGCCACCCAGGTTTTTCCAGCGCTGCGGGAGAGATTTATCGACACCGGTAAGGCAAATTTCGTTATGCGGGACTTTCCGCTCGATACGGCATCAGCTGGCGCCGCCATGTTGGGGCGATGCGTTCCGGCGAAAGCTAGGCAGCCGTTGCTTGATGTGCTTTTCGAGCAGCAGAATGAATGGGCTCGGGGCGCAAATGCTAAGGCAGCTCTTTTGCGCATTTCAAGACTTGCAGGATTGTCTGAAGTTGCGTTTCTCAAATGCCTATCAAACCAGACCTTGTTGGATCAAATCATTGACGGGCGAAAGAAAGCTGAGCAACTTTTTGACGTGCATGGGACGCCCACGTTCTTTATCAACGCAAAGCGCTATTCCGGTGCCTTTTCCGTCGATGAGATGTCGAAATACCTAGAAGGCGTACTCGTGCGTCCGTAAATTCAAACTACGCTCCTAGTGCGAGGTACGACGAGAGCGGTCATTGCATTGTCATTGCCCTTTTGGAGTGCTTCGCCAACGGGCTATTCTGTTGAGTTCATGTGCGACAGGTTGCGCGTCGCTATTCTAAAATGACGTCGACGATGGTCAACTCGCCGCCAGAAAACTCGGGTCATCTTTTATCGCAAATAACTGCGTCCTCTTTTCTTCGCCCCGAAGTCATCGCCGCACARCGCGTCAACTGGTTGGGTAGGCCGAAATTATTGCAGTCCCTTCCGATCTTGATGGTGGCGGGCATGGTAACGATAGCTATCTGCCTGGTGGCGCTTTTCATAATCTTTGGCGAATACACGCGCAGAGTCCGTGTTGTGGGCATTGTGACGCCGAGCGCCGGCGTTGTGCGAGTCGTCGCTCCGCAGGCTGGTAGCGTGATAAACATCGGGGTTGCGGAAGGTGTCGCCGTGCGTCAGGGTGCGACGCTTTCTACGCTCGGGTTTGATAGCTCGACCAGTTTGGGGGAAACAGAGGCGATAGTGCTGTTACAACTGGAGATTCAGCGCCAGGAAATTCTTGCAGAGATACACCGTCGCAACGATCTCGATGAGATCGAAAAAAGAGAGCTCCAAGATCAAGAACAAGCTTTGGTTCGCGAAGTGGAAGTGGTCGGAAACCAGATTAATGGCACCTCCGATTATGTGGATGTCCTGCGAACCCCGATGATGAAGCATCGTCTTTTGGCGGGGCAGGGCATTACAGTTCAAAGGGAATTCGAAACTCGCCAACAGGATTTCATGCAAACCAGAGCCAGCCTGGCCACGTTGCAACGGCAGCGTACGCAGTTGGATCAGCGACTGATTGAAGTCCACGCTAGACTGGCAAGCAGGCCAGCGCGCACCGCGTCACTCATTAGCGATCTGAAATGTCGATTGTCCGACATCGAGGTTCAAGTCGCGCAGGGCGAGGCGAGGCGACGCGTTTTCGTGAACGCGCCACGCGAAGGTGTAGTCACAGCTATACTCGCCCAACGTGGACAGTTTGTGCTCGCGGGCGCACCGCTTCTGTTCCTCTTGCCGTCCGGATCAGAGCAGGAGATCCATTTTTCCGTTCCCAGCAGTGCGATCGGCTTTGTGAAAGTGGGGGCCCAAGTGTTGCTTCGCTACGCTGCCTTTCCCTATCAGAGGTTCGGCCAGTATAAGGGATCGGTGACAAAGGTATCGCAGGTGACCATTCAGCCGGGCGATGCGGAGTTGGCGCTTGCCGGAGACCCGTCCACGGCCGGTTCATATCGTGTGACCGTCGTACCGAAGACGCAATTCGTTAACGGCTTACGGCCAAGCCCAACCCATTCAGGCGGGGATGCAGGTTGAAACCGATATTCTTCTTGACCGTTGGCCCTTGTGGAAATGGGTTTTAGAGCCCTTGTACAGCTTGCACGGCCGTGCCGCCGACGTTTTCGAAGACCGAACGAAATGAGCGTATTGCGTCGCTTGTCCTTCGGTTTCGGACGGACGATCCCTGTCATCCTGCAAACGGAGGTCGCGGAATGTGGTCTGGCATGCCTGGCAATGGTGGCCAGACATCACGGATACGAGGTTGATCTTGCAAGCCTTCGCCGGCGATTCAGCGCTTCCTTGAAGGGCATCACGCTAGACAATATGGTTCGAATTGCTTCGTCGTTAGGACTGACAACTCGGGCGCTTCGGCTTGACCTACATGAATTGCGCAATCTGCGACGTATTGCATTGGAATCTCCGGCATTTCGTGGTGCTCGAGCGTGTTGCAACAAACCACGCTACGATCGGCGATCCTGCCCGCGGCCGCAGACGTGTGCCGCTAAGCGAATTTTCAAGCAGCTTCACTGGAGTTGCCCTAGAAGCCTGGCCCGGGAGCAATTTTGAAAGGCAAAGCAAGCGTCAGCGGCTCCCTCTTATTTGTCTGTTTGGTCGTATAGTCGGACTGAAGCGAGCACTTGTTCAAATTGTGATCCTGTCCCTCGCTCTGGAAATCTTAGGGCTGATAATACCAATAGGGACGCAGATCATTGTGGATCAGGCGATCGTAGCGGGCGACCTCGACCTCCTCAGCCTTATTGCCATTGGGCTCGGATTGTTCCTCTTCCTCCAAACGATGGTCAGCGTTGCCCAGTCATGGGCCAGCTTGATGCTAGGTACATCGCTGAGTGTTCATTGGCAAATTGGCCTTTTCGATCATTTGTTGCGACTGCCGTTGGATTTCTTCGAAAAGCGGCACATAGGGGATATCGTTTCGCGGTTTGGGTCGCTCACCCCAATTCAAACGACACTAACCGCCGAACTCGTTGTCACCATGCTTGACGTCATCGTCATCTTCGCTTCAGCGGCGATGATGGTACTCTTCGGCGGTCAGCTTGCAGCTGTCGCGCTCGTTAGCCTCGGTCTCGATCTGATCCTTCGACTTCTCGCATACGTCCCCTACAGGGAGGCGAATGAGGCGGCAATCGTCCATAACGCCAAAGAAGACACACACTTCATGGAGACGATACGCGGCATTGCAAGCATCAAGGCGTTGGGTATTTGCGAGCGCCGCCAAAACGCCTGGCTCAACCTGCTTGTTGACACCATCAATGCTGGACTCCGGATCAAGAAGTTGGATCTACTTTTTGGAACAGTTGCGACCTTTGTGGCAGGTGTGGAAGGCATCGTGACGCTCTGGATGGGTGCCAGAGCGGTGATCGGCGGCAATATGACGACCGGCATGCTAATCGCGTTCATTTCATACAAAGGGATGTTCATCGTGCGATCTCAAAGCTTAATTGGGTTTGTGGTAAAACTGCGAATGTTGAACCTCCACACGGAGCGTGTAGCCGACATTGCCCTGGCTGAACCAGAAGAAATGACCCGCCGTGACTTTGCCACTCTCGTGAATCCAGTGAGGCTTGGAGCATTGTGCGCGACAGACATATGTTTCCGCTACGGCGACAGCGAACCCTTCGTCTTAAACGGGTTGAGCCTCTCTGTTTCACCAGGAGAGAGTTTGGCGACAACCGGTGCGTCCGGTTCCGGAAAGACAACGGTCCTGAGAATCATGGCTGGGTTGATTACGCCGACGAGCGGAACCGTCAGCCTCGGCGGGCAAGATATCCGGCAGATGGGTCTAAGTTACTACCGGAGTCAGATAGCCTGCGTGTTGCAGGAGGACCGGTTGTTTGCGGGGTCAATTGCAGAGAACATTGCTGTGTTTGATCCGCAGTTCGATGACAAATGGGTTGAGGAGTGTGCCAGAATCGCAGCCATTGACGAAGACATCCTTAAGATGCCCATGGGCTTCGAGACACTCGTGGGGGATATGGGGAGTGCTTTGTCGCGCGGCCAAATACAACGATTGTTTCTGGCGCGGGCTTTGTACCGGCGGCCTTCGATCCTCTTTCTCGATGAAGCAACCAGTCATCTAGATTCCAAGAATGAAGCGACGATAAACAACGCAGTCGGGGCCTTGAGGATTACTCGGGTCATCGTCGCGCACCGGCAATCAACAATCGATATGGCGGATCGACAGATTTCCCTTGCTTGATTTTTGCGGCGGCGGACAGTTGGGTAGTGGCCTTGTCGGTACTGCAGTTGCCTTTTTCTTTCTGTCACCAATGCGGGCCTTTGACGAATCGATTCAAGGCGGCAACGTACTCGCGTCGAAATCTTCGCGGATTGGTCATCGCTTGAAGCCGAGGAACTGCGACGCGTGCTCGATACCCTTGATTGCGAGTCCGCTTCGTCTCAAGCCGCACGCGTCACGACGAGCAGCAACTTCTCGTGTTCGACGTTAGATGGAAGACCGGATTATCCGCCAATACCGAAGTCACCCATCGTGAACTTCGCCGGCATTTCAAGGCGGAGCGCTTCGCTCTCAGCGAACATCCCATTGGGCCTTAGTCTTGTGGGCTGGCATAAGTCCCCCTTGCAGCAATCCTCGACGCGGACGTCGTTGGTTACTCTCGGTTGGAGCGAGATTGAGGCCACGACGCTGACATTGTTGAAGGTGTGCCGAACAACCATTGTCGAGCCTATCGTGCGAGCGCACCGCGGCCACGTTGTCAAAATGATGGGAGACGGGTCCTCCTAGAGTTCGCAAGCGCGGTCAATGCCCCATCGGGAGCAAGCGAGTCGCCGCGGGAAATGGCGGACGCAAACGCTGCCCTGCCCGGGGGGAACAGAGGTATCATGTTACGCATCTGGATCAATCTCTGCGACGTCGTCATCGGCGGCAGCGTTCCCTATGGCGACGGGATCAGGATTGACGTCATTTGTTTCGAATACCCACGCAACCTCAATAGGATAGCTTGTTTTTGCGAGTGAAGAAGCTTCAAACAGAAACGCACCCGTTGACGACTATGCCAGTGTTCCCGCGGCTTAGCCACCCAACTCCGTTGAAAGGGGCTCTAAGTGGTCAATAGCAGAGTGTGCGGAGCATCCCTGCGTAATTGGGCTTTGCCTTGCAGTCAGTCTTGCTTTTGACGCGCCTAGGGCCTGGGTTCCTATTTGCTGACTTCGTGCTGAGCGCGGCATTGCTGTTAACATCGATGGGCTCGGTAAGAGGAGCGCACGCTAAAAGCGAGGCTCCTGCAATGGTCAAGCAGATGACTAGGAGCAAAGAGCGTAACATGATCGTGTCTTCCACCAACTATGTTTGCTCGAGAAAGATTTCCTACGGAGGATAATGGTGCGCCAACCACGAGTATCAATCGCGTATCTAGCAAATTCGTTTCCAGAGGTGGGCCGTATTCGCGTCAAGCAGCATTGATACGAAAAAACCTCCTCGCAGAAAGCACCCGGCCGGCTCTATGTACCGCCCTTGCAATCCAGCCCCATCGCCTAAGCAAAGTTGCACACTCGAAGTCCGCCAGTGCGCCGTCGTAAGTCCGGTTTAGCCACGCTTTGTCCTCATAGACCTAACCTGATATCCTTTGCGATCGCTCAAAGCTGCAATCAATCTCATCCAATATGCTGCTGACGCCGAGGTTACGGTCAGTAGCGCGCGCTTTCCGCGGTGATTGGCGCTATACTCGCGCAGATGTATAACTTGGGGGGAGCCGATGACGACCTCTGTCAAGTATCCACCAGGACTGGTTGCGCTTTTTCTCGTCGAGATGTGGGAACGCTTCAGCTACTACGGCATGCGGGCGATCCTCATCCTTTACCTCGTGGATCGGGTCGAGAATAGCGGCCTGGGTCTCACCACGGCCGACGCCGCAGCGATCTATGGCCTGTATACCGCGTCGGCCTACATATTGGCGCTACCAGGTGGTTGGATCGCCGACCGCTTCTGGGGTTGCAAGCGCGCGATCGTCGTTGGCGGTGTCGTTATCATGATCGGGCATGTCCTGCTCGCGGTCTCCGGCTCCGCTGCAATGGTGTTCTTCCTCGGCCTCCTCTGCATCGCGATTGGCACCGGGCTTCTCAAGCCAAACATCTCGACCATGGTCGGCCAACTCTACGACAAGAACGATATCGGCGGCCGCGACGCAGGGTTCTCGTTTTTCTACATGGGCATCAACATCGGCGCGATCCTCGGGGGACTTATTGCGGGCTACCTCGGCGAGAACTGGGGCTGGCATTGGGGTTTCGGCGCGGCCGCCGCTGCCATGTTCTTGGGGTTGATCAACTTCCTGCGGGCGAGCCGCACCTCCCTTGCCGACAAGGGTGGGGCGCCCGCCGTGCACCATCACCCCGACGCGGCGACCGGCCGTCGTGACCACCTCTTCACCGGTGCCATCGGTGGCCTCGTCGTCGTCCTGGTAGCCGCAGCAGCGCTAACCGGTCAGATCAATCTGACCAGCGCGCAAGGGTTGGCACAGGCCATGGGCCTGATCATCGTGACCGTGGCCATCGGCTTCTTCCTCAACATCTATTTGGCAGGGGACCTTAGTGGCACCGAGAAACGGCGCATGATCGTCCTAGCCCTCCTTTTCGTGGCTGCCGCGCTCTTCTGGTCCGGTTTTGAACAGGCCGGCTCCTCGCTCAACCTCTTCGCAAACGACCTCACACAGCGCCAGCTTGGCAGTTTCACCGTGCCTGCCTCATGGTTCCAGAACTTGAACTCCCTCTTCATCATCCTGCTGACCCCGGCTTTTGCGGCGTTCTGGATCTACGCCGAGAAACGCTGGACCATTCCCGTTTTCGTAAAATTTGGATTGGCGCTCGTCGCGATGGGCCTGGGCTACCTGATCCTAGTACCGGCGGCGCACACAGCGGCAACGGGCGTAAAGGTTACCGGGCTCTTCCTCGTCTGTACCTACCTGCTGCACACAGTGGGCGAACTGATGCTCAGTCCGGTCGGGCTTTCAACCTTTTCCCGCCTTGCGCCAGAGCGCTTTACCAGCCAGATCATGGGGTTCTGGTTCGTCGCCGCGTCGCTCGGCAACCTGATGGCGGGATTGTTAGCCGCAGGAATGGACACCGAGCATGCCGCCGGACTTCCGGACGCGTTCACCCGCATCTTCCTGATCAGCGCCGGCTTCGGGATCGTTCTCGTCCTTCTCGCTCGTCCAGTCACCCGATGGGCGCTCGGCGGAAGCGAGCGGATAGAGGAAACGGCTCCGGCGCAATAGATGCTATTCGTGCTCTCCAGGCAATTTGCCAGGCCGGCAATGGTGCGCAGGCCAGAATTTTCCGTCCCCAGCCGCCGGCCGGCTTGACGTAGAAGCGGCCTGCCGACGAACGACCACGCATCATGGTGGGGAGCCTTTGTGCTTGGAAAGGTAGAAGGCTAGCGCAAAGATGATAAGGGCTGTCGCCACGCCCAGATAGACAATTCTCTGCGACCCATCCCACCCAACAGCCTCTCGAAGAAATAGTACGGCAAGCACGGCAATCACCACGCTGACCAAATTTGCTTTCAGGTCTTCGAGATCTTTCAGCATGAGCCATCGGGGGCGATCCAGATTCTCGTCAATGAAAAGCGTATAAAGGCCGAGACTGATAATGTAGGCGGCTACGGCGATTAGGAAGACATCAATGCCCTCGACCACTCCGATCGCAAACATTTTGACTGCTTGCGTCGAGATAGCAATGTCCTCCACTGTATCGCGGATACTTAGTGCCATGACCGCAGTTTCGTAAATTATCAGCGATATGGCTCCAAGCAACGTCACGACCACTGGCAGGATCATGATATAACGGCTTAATACCAATAGCCTCGCAAACATCTTGATCACCACTCGTCGATCATTGATTGCTTCAATGAAGCTGTCGGGGAGTAAAGTGGCTGCTAACCCAAGTTTTCTTTCCACGCCGACCAGTTCTTCGGCGCGTCTCTGATAGTTGATCAGCGGCAGCGGGCTTCGAAGGTGCGACCAAATCGGTCGCGGTAAAGGCAGTATCCGCGTCGCTCGGTTGAACGGCCAATCAAGGCACCAGCGACACCGCCTGCGACCGCACCCACGGCCGCACCGCCCACGTCATTAGTGACAGCTCCGCCGATAATGGCACCTGTTCCCGCGCCAATTGCGGTTCCCCGCTCGGTGGGTGTGCAAGACGCCAATGCGCCAATTGCCGCAGTTACTACTGCAATCTTCCTCAGCATTTACCGACCTCCAATTAAAACCGCACTGCAAAAGCTAACGCACGGTGATCAAAAATCCAGAAACAAGGGATTAACCGGCCGGCTAATCAGGGATTGGCACCTTCAACGATCGTTGCGCTGGCTTTTGATATTGGAGCCCTAGATTTGCGCTTATGTTTCCTTGATCCACGTCTGCGTTTGAACCTTCCGGCCGCCGCGTCGCAAAATCCCGCTGAGCCCGCTCCGCTTCCTGAAGCGACAAAGGCTCCGCCTGAGGTAGCGAAGGTTAGGATCAAACTGAGAGTGCTTTCAGAAGGGTAACGCGCCGAGTGGTAACTCTTCGGTCCGTCGCCCAGAGGTCTAGCTGGTCGCAGATGCTTTTTGTAATGCGTCACGTAAAACCTGCTCCTTCGTTTCATCGAGCGAAGTTTTGAGCACCACGCCGCCAAAGGCGGAGATCTCCTTGAGGACCTTATCCGCCGTCATCTCTTGGATCAGCACGAACAACGCCCCATTGCCCGGCTGGAGATTGGCTGCAAGATCCTTCATGAAAGCATCGTTGATGCCGACATCAGTTAGCCCCAGAAGCTGCCCGACGCGGCACCGGCAATCGTGGTGTTGACCAGCTGGTTCAATTTGATCTTGCCGTCTTCGGCCTTGGTCGCGATGACAGCGTCTCCGACCTTTACCAAGTATTCCTTCTGCAGCTCGAGCAAGCGCTGGCGCACTTCCTCGGCCTTGGCTTCGTTGGGATAAACAATCGCAATCAACGTTGACATGGCTATGTCCTCCATCGACGGAAATGCAGACGCCGTCATCATAGTGGCAATTCATGAAAAAATACAACCTAACGAAATGCGCGCAGGGAACAAGTCGACGTTAATCGTGTTCAAGCCGAGAATGTGTTCGTTCGTTTGGCGACTTGAGCCAGAGACATTGTCATCAAAGTGGGAGCGGGCGTGCGGTGCCGCTCCCGCGAGTGTCTCAATGGATCGCCCGAAGATAGTTGATGCGATCAAAGGGGTTTGCGCCCGTGCGAGCGCGAGCACGAGGCGGGACCGCAATGGGGCTGTGATGATCGAACGCGCTCTCCAAAACCCCGGCACCGCCGGATAATCCGGGCAGGACCCGTCGGATAGCCTGGACCTGAGCGGAGGTAACCATGCCTCGCAATTGGGCGATACCACCTTCAATCAGCGTTTCCTCGGTCGACGCTCCTGATTTTGCGAGTGCGACCAGCACGTTGGGCAATGCGGTTGCGGGGACCTCAAGCCGAAAACGCTCTATGGGCTCGCAGATGATCGTTTGCGCGGAAGTAAGAGCTGCCGCCAAAACGAGTGGTGTAAGCTCTCGGAAATCAGCGGCAGTGCTCGACGGGGAGTGATGTCGGACCGAAGTGAGCGCGACATGACAGTCGATTACCTGCCACCCATGGATGCCGGCCTTTAGGGTCTCGGATACCGTCTCCTCGATGGCTCGGTAAAACCCAGCGGGCATTTGTCCCGCATCCACTTCCATCGCGAAACTATTGCCTGTCCCTTCCGGGAGTGGCTCGACCCGTAGGCCAATCGTTGCAAGAAAGGGGTTGGCCTCCTTGAAGATGACTTCAAGTCCGCGTCCAGTCCCAATCGGCCGCTCGACAAGGATGACCGTACTTTCCTGAAACACCGCGTCAACTCCGTAGTCTGAAAGTAACGTTGACTGAATGACTTCCTTCTGAACCTCGCCATAAAGCGACAGATACATCGCACTCGCATCTTCATTTGTGTGCAGGTTGATCAATGGATCCTGTTCCGACAGGTGTTGCAGGGCAGCCCATAAAGCGCGGCTTTCCGACGGTCGTTGCGGTGAGACCTGGGTCTCCAGTGTCGGTCGTGCGAATTGCCCTTCGAGATAAGAGCGACCGTCTGCTCCAACTTCATCCCCGATCCGCGCGTCGGTTAGTCCCCCAATCTTGGCGATTTGACCGGCGCGTGCATATTCGTGTCTATGCAGGTTTCCTTCGCCAAAAACCTGGATGCTCGTTACCTTAGTGTTACCAGTTGGCAGTTGAAGATGTCCACGCGCGGCTACCGTGCCTGAAGTCAGGTTAAGGTAGGCGAACTTCTCTCCGCCCCAACCGCGCTCGATTTTGAAGATGCTTCCCTTTACCGGGCCGTCAGGAGAAGGGGTTCTGCTGGGCAAGAGTATCTCGATTGCTGAGAGGAATTCCGATACACCGGTGCCCGTCATTGCGACCCCGCAGTACACCGGATGAATCAGGCCATTGGCGACCTGATCTGCCAGGGCTTTGGTAAGCCGCGCTGGCGTCAACCGCTCCGGAGCAGCAATGAAGTCACGAAGCAGGCAGTCGTCATTGACAGTGAGCATCTCGCAAAGGGCCGAAAAACCCGGGTCGTGGCTGACATCGATTGATTTAGCGGTCGCAACGCGGCTTCCGATATCCCTCGCTTCCATCATCGCTATCGGCCGCACCGCCAATTGCTTGGCGAGGTCTGCAACGACGTCGAGGTAACGCGCTCCCATCCGGTCGATCTTGTTAACAAAGACAAGGAACGGAATGCCAAGTCGCTGCAGGGCGCGTACCAGCACTCGCGTCTGAGCTTGTACACCTTCGACGGCCGATACGACCACAATGGCCGCATCGAGCAACCTCAATATTCGCTCGACTTCGGCGATGAAATCTGGGTGACCGGGAGTGTCGATCAGGTTGACGTCCAGATCGTTGATCCGAAACGACACTACAGCCGTAGCGATGGTTATCCCGCGTTGTCGTTCTATGGCGAGGCTGTCTGTTTGGGTGGTGCCGCCATCGACACTGCCGAGTTTGGCGATTGCACCTGTATCGAAAAGGAGGCGTTCGGTAAGGCTAGTTTTGCCTGCATCCACATGAGCTAGGATGCCCAAATTTAATGTGCGCATGATCCATCAACTTCTCAAGATTTCGGGTTTGAACTTGTTGAGAAGTCACTCGGCGCATTGGGGCCTCCAGGATAGAGAACTATCTGCATCTCAAGTCGGAGATACACTTAGAACTTGTAATGGCGTTAAAGAATTTCGTCAAGCGAGGGGCCAAACTCGATGGTGGCCTCTTCAGCAGGGCAGCCGGCTCCGTTGCGATCCGCCAACTGCACCACGCCGCGACCACGCACATGAATTTCGTGTCTGAACACGAGCGCACCAACAGTGCGAGCGCAACAAGGAACGTTTCGCGTTTGCTATTTCTATGGATTTCAAGTTTTCGGGATTTGTCTAACGGTTGAAAAATAACACAAATAGTATCAGGTAAAATACTGAACCCTTAACTTTTCGACGAAATCACTAACCTTGATACAAATAGTTCGAGCTTCAAATTATCTCCGCGTCGGATGTATTTCGCAACCGCTGAACAATTGCTCCTTCGCAATGGATGGTAGCGAGAAGTCGATGCTCGATCTGAAGCCGTATGAGCTTGGTGTTCTTTCGCGTTGGATTAGGTCCGCTTCGGTCCCGCCCAAGGTCACCGACGATATGACCCTGGTCCGCAGGCATTCAGGAATGCTGATATCCGGCTTCAAGGGCTCCGGCAACGCAATCGCAAGGGCCTCGGCCTCGTTCGAACCCCAGTGGTGACCGACCGCGGGAAACCTGTCGAGGCCGAGGCCCTCCACAAACGACTTTGTTCGTGGCTTTCACCTTCCTTCGGCGACACCGATCACGAGAACCCGGGTTTTCTGTGCGACGTACTCCGGAGGCGACTTAGACGAGCTCTGGATTTCGGAGGCCTTCTGGAGAAGGTCGTCCAATCCAGTGTCCGCGATGGGTGCCCGCCAGGGACCAGTCTGTCCCGGGAACGATCCACTCGATGTGTTCGGCCGATCGCGCCAGCAATCTCTCCTTGTCGCCGCTACCTATCGCTCAAAGATGTCTTTCAGAGTCTGAACGTTCTCTTCGATGCTCATTGGATTTCTCCCTTCCTTTTGGTGGGTTTGCGAAACCTCGGTCAGTCGAACTTGACCAAGTCCTTGAAGATGAGGTGACCCCACTTATTCCCGCGGGCCTGCACAAGCAGTCCGCCTGCGGAAAGGCCGCCCAGGTTGATCGGTGCAAAGCCTAGATTTTCGGCAAGCTTGCCAATCTCCGTCGCCGCAGCCTCGTCCTCGCTCGCCAGGAAAACGACCCGCCTGCCGCCGTGCACGTCCGGGTCTTGCTCAAGAACACCCGCGACCAGATGGTTGAAGCCCTTGACTACCCTGCCGCCTGCGAACGCGTTTGCGACGACCTGTGCGGATGCCTGGTCTCCCAGCTTCTCGAGCGGGACGCCATAGGCGTTGGTAACGTCGACGATGATCTTCCCCTGCCAGTCGGGCAGAGCTTTCGCGACATCGGAGTGGGCCTCGAAACGGACTGCCAGAAAGATGACATCCGCCTTGATGGCGTCTGCAAGGGTAGCTGGCCTGATCGCGGGCCCTATAGCGGCGGCCTTAGATGCGAAGCTGTCCGGATCGCGAGTGGTCGCAACTGATACTTCAATGCCGCGTCGAGCGAACGTCCTGGCGAGAGCCTGGCCGAACTTGCCGAAGCCAACGATTGCGTAGGTCATAATCTTCTCCATGGTTCAAGATATTCCTGCGGCGCTCCCATCGTTTTCGAGGGCGCCGCAGGCCGCGCGTCAGAGCTGGGCGAGGCCGCCGTCGACGGCCACTTCGCTGGCGGTCATGAAGCTGCTGTCTGACGATGCGAGGAATGCCGCCGCGGCCGCGATCTCTTCCGGATCGGCCATGCGCTGCAGTGGGGTCATTGCTCCGTATGCCTTCTGGCCTTCCTCTCCCAGAGCTTCCCTAGCGAGTTCGGTAGCTGTCGCCCCGGGAGAGAGCACGTTCACTCGGATACCAGTGCCCTTCAGATCCTCGGCCCATGTTTTCGCAAGATTGCGGACTGCTGCCTTGCTCGCGCTATAGGCAGTGAATGCCGGGGCGCCCGTGGTGCCTGCGCTTGATCCGGTCAGAACGATTGATCCGCCTTTGCCCATGAGCGGCAGCGCCTTCTGGACCGTGAAGATCGTGCCTTTCACGTTGGTTTCAAAGGTCTCGTCGATATGCTTTGCGGTGATTTCGCCGAGAGGAAGCGGACTTCCGGTTCCGGCGTTGGCAAACACGATGTCGAGGTTCCCGCGCTCGGCCTTCACTGCCGCGTACAGTCGATCGAGGTCAGCCTCGTCGGAGACCGAACCCTTCACAGCCCGGGCATTGGCTCCTAGGTCGGCCACCGCCTCATCAAGTGCTTCCTGTCTGCGACCGAAGATGAAGACGAAGGCTCCTTCCTCGACAAAGCGTTTCGCGGCCGCGAGGCCAATGCCCGTGGCACCACCGGTGATCACGGCAGTCTTTCCGTCTAGTCTGTTCATGGCATACATCCTTCGTTGTGCTCCGCGGGCATAAGGAAGTGCTTTCCTCCAATCCCTGAGAACACAGACATGGGGTTGTCGGCCCCCGGCGTTCAGTGCGGAAGCGCGCACAAGGGTGGTGCGAAAACGAACCGCTCAACTTGTCGCGCTGATTTGAAGTTCGTTAACGCGACGCTAGTATGCTTCATTGATTGGCCTCGAAGGCGCACCACTGCGGTGCCGGATTGCACCATGATCCACTGGGATGACGTTCGCTATTTTCTCGCCGTCGCGCGCTCTGGATCGGTCCGGGCGGCCGCCCTGGTTCTCGGAGTGAACCATTCGACCGTCCTGCGCCGCATTGCCCAGCTAGAGGAGCAACTAGGTGCGCAGATGTTCGAGAAGCTGCCGTCCGGCTATCACGTGACGGCTGCAGGGGAGGAGGTGCGCGAACTCGCGGAGCAGATGGAAGCGTCGTCGCATCAGTTGGAGACACGCGTCCTCGGCCGCGACCAAAGCGTGCGTGGGCTTCTGCGGGTGACATTGGCTCCGACCCTCGCAACACATCTGCTCATGCCGGACTTCGCCGATTTCGCGCGATTGCATCCTGACATTGAGATGGACATAGTGTCATCCGGCGACCTGGCGAACCTGACAAACCGAGACGCCGACGTCGCGATCCGCGTCGTCTATGACCGCAAGACCCTGCCGCCCAACCTTCACGGCCTAAAAGGGCCAGATGTGTTCGGCGGAATCTACATTTCTCGCGATCTGCTACCCGCATGGAGAACTGGCGCGCCGGATCCAATCCGCTGGATCGTCATCAGTGCTCATGGAATCCCGGACTGGGTTCGCCATGTCGGAATACATACCGGAGGCGTGCCGTTTAGGGTCACAGATGCCGAGGCGCAGATCGTCGCGGTACGGCAAGGTCTGGGGATGACGACGCTGCCTTGCTTCGTCGGAGATGCCGATCCATCGCTGGCGAGGGTGCCAGGGACTGACCTGCACATGTACGGCACGGTCTGGCTTCTCACGCAAGGTGAGACACGCAAGACGAAGCGTGTGCGGCTCTTCACCGAGTTCGTATCTCGCAAGCTTGCCGGGCACGGATCACTGCTTGCGGGATCGGGTCAATTATCACCATCGAACGCGGGCTGACACGCGGAAGGCGGTTGGTATTCGAATTGGTCGATAACCAGTAGTCGGGCAGAGGGTCGTGTCCGCATAGGGCGTCCCCTGTTATGAAAGCGCAGCGTAGCATCAAAATGGCCTCGGCGTGACCGCTTGTGGCGTATCACGCCGTGACAGCAATCGGCCCGAAACGTCATTGCCGCTGAGTGAAAGGCTGGAGTATTGCGTCCATCTCACGATGAGAGCGGAGCACGGCCACAGGAACTGTAGGCCCGTGTTGGTCAATCTGTTTGATAAAAAAAGGAGCGTATTGCCTTTCGAAATTCCAGATGTAAGAGAGAAAATCCCTATCAGGCAAAGGCTCTGGACAACCTTCAGCCATTGCCGGGCGAACTGCCCCGTAATATCGAAAGACACGCTTGAATAGTCCAAAAAGAGCGATGTATTTGGGCACTCGAACCCATAAGACCAATTCGGTTCGCGGAAGTCTGAGATCGAACGAAGATGCTCCACTGCCGTCCATGACCCATCGTTCGCGCCGAGCCAACTGATCAATTATTTCTCGTTGTCCAGCTCGATCACGTTCTACCCATCCCGGAAGCCATCGCACGTCTCGGTCCAGGGACTGAAATTCGAGGTTTCTGCACGCTGCGATCTTTGCAGAGAACGTCGTTTTGCCGCCACCTGAACACCCGATCACCAATACGCGCTTGGCCTCGACGAGAAGGTTTGATGCTTCCTGGGAAGAAACGTATTGTGGCATCTAAGCGACCTCCTAGCCCTCATGCTCCACGGCTGACAATTCGGTTCGCGGGACGACAGCATTGTCCACTTTGGTGCAACGCCGTCGACTGTCGATGTCGGCTATTCGCCCTAACCACATCGGACAAATCCCCCACCAAAATCAATATTTGTGACGAAAATCCTCGGATGCTTCCATGGAAGACCGGAGTGTCGCGAAAATCAGATTATTGCGACACAGCAATGCCGTCCATGTAATCGTCGAGATAATCCTTCCATAAGGCTGGCTTGAACATCAGTGCATGACCCATGGATGCAGCAACAAACTTTCCTTGCCCCCCGGCTGACAGAAACCGTTCGAAATTTCCTCTACAATGCTCGATCCGATAGTATTGATCATGGATGCCGTGCAGCCAAAGCGTCGGAATTCCGGCAGGTGAGCCAAGTTCGAAGAGACTTGGATTGACGATTTCATGGTTCGGGCAACCTCTGCCAAGCCAGCCACCGTTGAAATTAATAGCGCCGCGAAATGTATCCGGTCGCATACCGGCATATGCTATCGACAGGATGCCACCACGGGAGACGCCCCCGATGACGAGCTGGTCTTGATCCACATCGGATCGTTCGCGCAGATGGCGGACAACAGCGTCCACATCATCGACGGCCCGCTCGAAACCCGCAATCGCAATTTCGACATCGCAAGAATAGCCGGAGCCGTCTGAAGCCAGTCCCTCCCCATAGTCTCCACTTGATTTGCCCCTCCCTCTACGCTGTGGGAAAAGAACCATCCACCCCCGCGCAGTGAAGTAGTCTGCCACGACACGCGGAGAAACCGATCTTGAATAGAGGGCCTTGTTGTTTCCCCGTCCGGTTGAGCCATGGTTGAAGACTATCGTCGGATTCGGTCCCTGATGTTGAGGCTTGGCTGCAACAATTTCCAGTCGGGCGTCTGCCTGGTTGGATGGTATGAAAAACCGTTCAAGCTTCATTCATTCCCAACTTCCGGCTCTTTGCAGACTGCTTCCAGTCGGTGCCCATCAGGATCAATAATGAAGGCGGCAAAGTAGGTGGGTCCATAGTGCATTCGCAAACCCGGCGCTCAATTGTCGAGGCCGCCGTGGTCGATAGCGGCCTTATGGAACAAGGTGACCGCGCTTCGACTTGGAGCTGCAAACGTAAGGTGGAAACCGGCCCCCGGACAATGAGCTTCTCCACCTCGGAGCTTGATCGCAAATTTATCGCCACCACCGGGCAGACCGTAGCCTACTGCCTGGCCTGGATCGCCGGGAGCAAGGTCTTCCCAGACCCGGACATAGCCAAGGGGTTCAAAGTGGCGTCATAAAAAACGGCTGATCTTTCGATGTCGGCGACGCCAAATGAAATGTGATGCAGCACCGGCTCTCCCTCTTATCGCTTCACTCCCGATTAAAGCGATACTTGTTTTCCTGGCTTTTGCAACTACCGCACGATAGGCGGTTTTGCGATACCGCACGTGTCTGGGGTTGGTCGATCTGGTCGCAGACGCCTCCGAACCTCTGGAGAACCAACCAGCTAACGCCTCCTCTCCGGAGGGGAGAGGTGCGGTCCTCTACGTTGGCGGGCGTCGCAACATGTTGGGCAAAATGCGGGCGATTGGATAAAGCAAGGGCATCTCCGTGCTTTTCCATGACGGCGGAATAGAAGACAATCTATCGCTTCTCCCGGCCCTGGTCGGTCAGGCAGGCTCGATCGTCTTCCCTGTCGATTGCATCAGCCATTCTGCAGCCGGTCTCGTGAAACGTCTCTGCCGTGAAAGCGACAAACGCTATCTGCCTTGTGTACTTCCAGTCTCGCGAGCTTCCTGGCGGCGATTGCCTAATCCGCAGCCAAGGACTAAGCGATCCTTCACGTTTCGGTGTTTTCACCATCATGTGTGTAACAAAATCGGGCTTTCTCACGTAGTTCCGGTAAGCAGTATATTCAATGGAATATATTGCTCCAAGCAAGCGGACCTGGTGTGTCACGTTAGGTGAGGAGAAGCGAATATGTTTACCAGACGTCTGTTGTTTCTTAGTGCGGGGCTCAGTGTCGTGGCCTCGCGCTTTGGCTGGGATGACGGAGAGGCAGTCGCAGCGCAATCCTTCCCCGTCTCACATTCCGATACAGAGTGGAGAAAGATTCTCACAGCCGACCAGTACTCGGTGCTGAGGCAGGAGGGGACCGAGTATCCCTTCACCAGCCCACTGTTGAACGAACACCGCAAGGGCAATTTCGCCTGTGCGGGCTGCGATCAGGACGCCTTCTCCTCGACCACGAAGTTCGAAAGCGGCACTGGCTGGCCAAGCTTCTGGGCACCGCTCGAGGGCGCGGTATCGACTAGCCAGGACAGTTCAGGAGGTATGGTACGTACCGAGGTTCACTGCAGCCGTTGTGGCGGCCATCTCGGTCACGTCTTCGACGACGGCCCAAAACCGACCGGGCTACGATACTGCATGAATGGGGTCGCCATGACTTTCCATCCGGCCTCGTCCTGACGCTTACGAGATAAACCTATGCTGCTTTTTATCCTTGCCTATCTCGGCGGTGTGCTAACGAGATCCGGTTCCTGGATCCAGGTGTCCAAGCTTTCGCGTTTACTTTTGGCTAGAGGAGATCGTTAGATGCGCAGTTCCGGCAAGAAGGTAGGAAGCTCTCTGGGTCCCGCCATTTTCGGCGCGGTGGCGCTGGCAAGCGTCGGCGTGGGTCTCGTGTTGACGGTGTCGGCCGCTGAGGAAGCAACGGTGATCCCGGCGCCGGTCCAAGACGAGCGGACCGGCGGCGCCTCCGAAACCGCGGTTTTCGCCGGCGGCTGCTTCTGGGGTGTCCAGGGCGTGTTCCAGCATGTCAAAGGGGTCGCGAGCGCGACGTCGGGCTATGCCGGCGGCCCGCAGTCCTCGGCACAATACGAGACGGTCAGTACTGGCTCGACGGGGCACGCTGAGTCCGTGGAGATCGTCTTTGATCCAAGTAAGGTCAGCTACGGCCATCTGCTCCAGATCTACTTTTCGGTAGCGCACGACCCAACGCAACTCAATCGCCAGGGGCTGGATACGGGCATCCAGTATCGCTCGGCGATCTTCCCGCAGACCGACGCGCAGTCCAAGGTCGCCAAGGCCTACATCGGCCAGTTGAATCATGCCCGCGTCTATGATGCTGCGATCGTCACCAAGATCGAGCCAGGCAAGAGCTTCTATCCGGCAGAGGCCTATCATCAGAATTTTCTGACGAACAATCCGACCTACCCGTATATCGTGATCAACGATCTTCCAAAGATCGAGAATCTCAAGCGGCTATTTCCTCAGGACTTCCGGCGCGATCCGGTTCTGGTCGCATCCGGTGGCAATTGACGGCGCGGCTTAGGCGAGCTTACGGAGCGCGGATGCCCGAGGCAGTCAGTAATGGCAAAACGGCATCCACCATGAATTTCAAGGGCGTCTTTCGCGTCGTCCGGAGCAACTTCGCAACGGCCTTCGGGACATCGAAGAGGTTCTTGTCCATGATCTTGGGCCGAATCCGGCTTCAATCGTGACATTTTCCGTTGCTGGCCACACTGCGGCGGACATCATGGCCTTGGCAGCCCATTACCGCTTCAACGTTAGCGCCTCCGCTCCGTCTAGTACATTACTCGACGCTACGGTACGAGGTCTGCCTGCTGTGGTTCGGGCCTCGCCTCACTACTACAATACGGAAGAAGAAATCGATAGCTTCGTTCAGTTCGTGCGAAATATTCGACGCTTATAGGCGGCCACTGTTAGGCTGCGAGGCCGCGCGCTGAGCATCCGTGTGAATTCGACACATGAAAAGTATGCCGCCGAACGCAGTGCTCGATGCCCGGATGAAACTGGTTGCGAGGCTCCCGGCGACAGCCAAGCCGACGAACACGAAGTTTTGTAGCATTTCCTAGGGCGTAGCCTTGATGTAGATTTGTCCGCACAATCCAGAACCTCGACAAATCCCGCGACAGTTTCCATAGAGGCAATCTACAGGCGAGCAGGCGACAGCGGGGAAAGAGCCTAGTTCAAGGTGGGACATGATTGTCGCTCGTCGACCTATCACGCGACGATGGCCGCATTTGATCGCAGTCGCTTTGGCGTTCTTTCTTGATTGCGGATTGCCAAAGGTTGCGGTCGCAGATCCTGTTACTGACGATGGTCGCGCTTTGATGGCGGCCATCGGGAAGAATGATTTTCTTGTCGCTCGCACGATCTTACGTCGCGGAAACGTTGACGGAAATGGATATGCTGACGGGCGGTTCAAGCGGAGCTTTTTAAAGGAAGCTTTGCTGACGCAGGCTGATGATCGTTTGATTGACCTGCTGATGGAGAATGGCGCGAACCAAGAGGGATGGGACTATTTCGCCGGTCGTTCCTCGGGTGCCTATGCTGTCGCCGTCGGTGGCGTCAAAAGACGCGGTGCAGAATCTACGCTTCGGATCATAAGGGCGCTCAGGAGCAAAAAGTTCGAACATATCCGTGGGGTGAAAGAGAACATAAGCCTCCTTTCAGTCAACGGGCTTTCACGCCCAGATTTTCTGTCCATCGTTGACGAGTTGGCTGCCGATGGAATTGACCTTAAGGGAGAGTTTCGCAACGGGACGCTCAAGATGGTTCGAGTTTTCGATACGGGCTTGGAGGCCACCTGGCCGGATCTTCTCAAGATAGTTGATGTGAATGAGGCCGATGCATCAGGCAATACCGTTGCGAGCGTATACGCCGGGGCCAATTGCACGGTGGAGAGTTGGCAAGAAGACAATCCAAACTGGTTTTGCAACGAGGATCCCGCCAGGTTGAGGAAGATTGAAACCGCCGTCCTTTCGCCAGCGTTTAAGGGAGACACCCTTCTCCAAAAGGCCGGAGGCTGGACCACGTTTGACCATCTGGGCTTCACATCCGGTCAAATTGGGAGGAATTGCTTCAGCATTCCACGCGACGTCAGTCCTGTTCAGGATGACATTCAGGACTTCCTGAAAGCCACCTTTTCTACAGAACTATCGCAGTGGACACCTGTGAAAGACCCGTCATGTTCGGTACGCGGTTCGACCCTCATTTGCAAGTGCCCGCGGCCGTGAACCATGCAAAGGACGCTCACCACGAGAGATGCCTCACCGCCAACCGGGCACCTTGTGCCAATATTTTCAGCGCATGGGGCCAGTAACCTGGCCAGGCCTCTAGCCTACTCGGCGACCCGCCACCATTCTGAACGGTGAAGCGCTGAACTCCGACGAGGAAATGCCACCACTTCGGTAAACTTCAGCACCCACTATGTGGTCGCGGAGGGAAAGCTGCATGTCGGCAATGTCTTCATGCTTGCCTACGATCTCTATTTCGATGGGCACGCAATCCGCAGCTAGAACTCATCGCACGGCACCATAGCCTGCAAACTCTTTTTGGGGCACTGCACTGTGACTGACGGGAAGGGCAGTAACTGAAGCCAGCGCAGCGGCCAGAAGAAACATGCGCTTCATCGGTGTCGCCCCAAATTGCTGAAGACTTCAGGATACAAGCGCGATGTGAAGAGCTCAAAGCGTAAGATCCCGGCGCCCCGGGACACATCTGAAATGGAAAAGGCCCGGCACATCACGCGCCGAGCCTTTCATTGGGCTGGTCATCAGTTGGGACTGGATTCCAGCTTGCGCTGACCGGCTGAATGGTCATCGCATTCCCAGAACTGCTGAGCGTGCTTTAGGTTCCCTGCGATGAGAAAGCGAAAGCCCGGCAGGGAGGGGGTCCCGCCGGGCCTACTGTGGACCAGCATTTGGGCGATGCATTGGTCCTTGCAGCGTGTTGGGATCGCTACGGTTGGAGAACTGATGGCGGCGAGAAAGGTTCCAGCCAGCTGCGAAAAGCCTCGGTGAGCGTCATGATAATTCGATAATCTCAAGCGACGAACGTAAAAGAACGCAATTAAATCAATTGGATGTCGCGGATATATGAGGGCCGCGAGTGCGGCCATCGCCACAGGCATCCAGAGTGTTGGACGCCGGCCACCCTAGTTGAGGGCCACAGAATTGAATCTTGACCAGACGTGATCAGGGATCGGCTCCTTGATCCCCGCCACCAAGCCCTTGATACGTTGGGCATCGGTGGTTCCAAGCAAAGCGGAAGCGACTGATGAATTCGCAAGAGGAAATTGCAAGGCAGCGCTTGCCAAGTTGACGCCTGACTCCCGGGCAATTTCCTGCGCTGTCTTCGCAAAAGGCGCTAGAGGATCCGAGACGTCACGCTCTTCATTGTCCTCAAGAAGCGTTCCCCCGTTCAGAATCCCTGCAACGATCAGGGGCGTTTGTGTTCGCTGGCACAGTCCCAAGAGACGAGTTCCGGCGGTCCGATCGATCAACGTGTAGCGGCCCGTGAGCATGATGCAGTCGAGCTTGGCCCGCTGCATTACGTCAAGGCATACGCCGACATCGTTCACGCCGATGCCGAAGGCGGCAATGTCTCCATTCGCCTTTAGTTCGTCCAGCGCCTTGACACCACTTTCAAGGAACTTGGCAAGGTGCCGTCGATAGTCCGCGCGACCAAGGGTAGGGGCCTCGAGATCATCAGCCAGTAGAATGTCGATTGATGACAATCCCAACCTGGCCATGCTGAACTCGAAGGAGCGCATCACGCCTTCATAGGAGTAGTCGTACGCGATGTCGAAAGGCATCACATTCGAGGGACGCCCACCGACCGGCGTCAGGATCTTGCCGACCTTGGTGGACAGGACGTAGGACGACCGTTCCTGCGTTCTGAGGAAGTCGCCGAGCCGCCGTTCGGAAAGCCCCAGCCCGTATCCGGGAGCTGTGTCAAAATAGCGGATCCCGCAATCCCAGACCGCTTCCAGAACAGCCTCGCAATCCAGAACACTGCCGAGGTCGCCAACGCGGCTGGCGCCATACCCGATTTCTGACAGTCTGAGCGGCGAGGCGCCAAGTTGACGAAATTTCATTGACGATTGATTCGAGGATAGCGCTGGTTGACCACCTTGGTCCCAGACTTTGGAATGTTGAAGCGGGTGTAGAGCCCGAAATAGTAGCCGTCAAGGAACAGGCGATCATCAACCCGGAAAGGCGTATTGGACGTCGTCCACTTCATTTCTGGAAGCAGACAGTGGATGCAGTGGCGAAGACCGTCCTTGTCCAGGCGAGATCGTACAATGCGTTCAAAGGGGTGTCTTTACGTGCCGTCCGCCGCATCCGGCGACGCATGGCGGCGATGGCCTGTAGGTCGAGGGCCATGACGACAGACAACGACCGCTTTTCGGCGAGCTGATGGCCGTATCAAGCGCGTTGAACCCACACACGCCGGGAGGCTACCTCCATCGAAGGTAGCTGCTCGTCGACCATGTTGCTTCCGGGCGCTGACCGTTGTGATAATGTCGCACCGGAGGCGCCGATGGACCAGGATTTCATCGCATCGATCTACGAAGCAGCAGTCATTCCCGAACTGTGGAAGGGTGGCGGACTGCTCGATCAACTGGCACGTCGCAGCCATGCCCACGACGGTGTTCTGATGGGCGTCTCGCCGGACGGTGATTTTCGTTGGATCGGGAACGACTCCGCCGTTCCGAAGATGAAGGTCTACATCGCAGAGAACTGGGGCTCAAAGAATCCATATCTCCTGAGCAAGGAGCGAACCCGCAGATTCTCTGAACCGCGATTCCTGATGGATACGGACATCATGACCTACGAGGAAATGATGGCGAGCGAGTACTATCAGGGCTTCATGCGACCGCATGGATGCTTCTGGCATGCCGGAACGGGCATAACTTCACCTTCCGGAGATATCATCAAGCTCTCGATCCATCGCAGTTTCGAGGAAGGCCCGCTCCCGAGCACGGTCACCGCATCGCTGACGGAGATAAGGCCACACCTCGCTCGCGCCGCTCTCCTGGCGTCGCGGCTGAAGTTCGAGCAGATCAAGTCGACGATCGACGCAATGGAAGCGCTCGGCATTTGGGCTGGCGCCCTCAAGAACGGTCGGCTGGTCGTAGCCAATCAGAGTTTCCAACGCCTGATCCCGAATACCATACGCGACTGTCGACATCGGCTGGTCATCGACCAGAAGACAGCCGACTTCCGCCGGGAGTCGCTGCTCGAAGCGGGCGTCACCAAATACGGCGGCTCCTTCCCGATCGCCGCACAGGAGGATCAGCTTGCAATGGTCGTCCACGCGCTTCCAATAGCGGGAGCCGCAAACGACATCTTCAATGCAGCCGATCTGCTGCTGGCCATCACGCCCCTGTCGAAGGAGGCAACGGTCGACGAAGGCATTCTTGCTGGCCTCTACGACCTCACCCCTGCGGAAGCGTCCGTCGCCCGCGAGATCGGCCTCGGCAAGAGCGTCGACGAAGTGGCGAAGACCCGCGAAGTCTCCGTGGGGACGATACGAACCCAGCTACACGCGGTCTTCGACAAGACGGGTTCGAAGCGGCAGGCTGAGCTCGCTCGGCTGATTTTCGGTCTCGCCAAGTGCGGCGACTGAAGCGTTCGTCTATCAAATGATATATGCGCGCCAACCCACCTTTTGATAGCCTGCACTGTGGTGGCCGGAGGGGTGCCCTTGCGGCGTTGACGAGGGATTTCGCCGGAAGGTGTCCGGCCACCGATTTGGACAGGAATGCCCCAGCTGGCCCGTTCGAGCTCTGGCCGTTGCGCGCGCCCTATGGCGCCGTTTGTCGGTCCAGGTCGATCGCGGTTTTGATTCTGCTGACAACTGGAGGTTATCATGAGACCGATCATTGCCTTGGCAGTGCTTGCTGCCGTCCCCACCATGGTCCTCGCTCAGGCCGCGCCCAAAGGCGCCGCGCCAATTCCGGCGGCCGAGATCAAGGAAATGTTCTCCGGGAAGACATATAATTTCACCGAGAAAGGCCACAAGGGCGAGAAAGAACCGATCTCCTGGTACCTTGGCGCCGACGGCAAGATGCTGGGTTATACGGGAAACGGACCATCCCATGCCGCAGGCACTTGGTCGACAGCGGACGGGAAGCTTTGTGTCTCCGATCAGTGGGCCGGAGCATGGGGAACGAACCATTCCGACGAATGTCAACTCTGGGCGCGCGATTCCGCGAAGCCGAAGGTTCTTTACCGCGCGGAGCCGAGCAAGGGCGGGAGCTGGACGAAGTTCACGCCGAAGCTGTCCAGCGGCGACACGATAACCCCGAAGATTGAGGCCTTGAAGGTAAAGCTGGCGAAGCAGTAGCAAGCCTGACCTTCGCTCCCTGTCTTTTTCGGGCGCGCGCGCCGGGCTCCCGAAAACAAGGGAGTCTGGCGACTGTCCTAAGTCTCCTCATTTCGCGACATGAATGGGTAGCGCAGCTCCCGGAACTGATTGAATCCTCATGAGCTTCTTTGTGACGGAAACAGGAGGATCACACCATGGTAGCCACACCCGGAGGCCTGCGCCCTCGGCCAATGGTACCTGCTTCATCGAACGCCACTTGCGGGTATCTTGCTTGTAAGCATAAGAGTTTTCATCGTAATTGTTCTCGAGATACAACGAAAATGGTCGCTCCTGCCGATGTGCCATCATCCCGCAGCAAACCTGCTGCCTTCACTGGTGGGGCGGTAATCGGCGCACTTGGCGGTCTTATTGGACTCGGAGGGGCGGAGTTCAGGCTTCCTCTTCTGATCGGAGTTTTCAACGTCGCGGCCCTTGAGGCGGTCATCCTCAACAAGACGATGAGCCTAGTTGTCGTGGCGTCGGCGCTTCCGTTCCGCGCGGCGACGGTACCGTTCAGCGAAATCGGCTCCCACTGGCCAATCGTGGTAAATCTGCTGGCCGGAAGCTTGGCGGGCGCATGGTTCGGGGCCGGATGGGCGACGCGCCTCAAGTCCGAGACCCTCTACAAGATCATCGCCGCGCTTCTGGTCGCCATCGCTTTGGTCCTGATCGTCGGTCACAATGCCGCTGCAGGCGAGCCGCTTCTAACGGGTCGTGCCCAGCTAGTCGCGGGCGTCGTTGCAGGCTTCGTGATTGGTCTCGTGGCGTCCCTTCTCGGAGTAGCGGGCGGCGAACTGCTGATCCCGACGCTCGTGCTTTTGTTCGGTGCGGACATCAAGCTGGCCGGATCGCTGTCGCTCTCGGTCAGCCTGCCGACAATGCTCGTTGGCTTCACGCGATACAGCCGTGATCAGAGCTTTTCGGTACTTGGACGCAACAAAATGTTCGTGATGGTCATGACGGCGGGATCGATCGTCGGCACGTTCATCGGCGGCTTGCTGCTGGGGATCGTTCCGAACGCGGTTCTTTTGCCCGCGCTCGCTGTGATCCTGCTTCTCTCCGCCGTGAAGGTCTGGCGGCACAGGTAGCCGTCAGATCGACTTCAACTGCACTCTCAGTTCGAGCTTGGCCGCGTCTTCCTTCCGCTCGCTGTAGCGGTCCGTGAGGTAGGACGAGGCGTCGCGGGTAAGCAAGGTGAACTTTACCAGTTCCTCGCAGACGTCGACAACACGGTCGTAGTAGGACGACGGCTTCATCCGTCCGTCGGCTTCAAACTCCTGATATGCCTTGGCGACAGAAGACTGATTGGGGATCGTGATCATCCGCATCCAGCGGCCGAGGATGCGAAGCTGGCCGACGGCATTGAATGACTGCGAGCCGCCCGATACCTGCATTACCGCGAGTGTCTTTCCCTGCGTTGGCCGCACCGACCCGACGGCAAGGGGAATCCAGTCGATCTGGGACTTCATGACGCCAGTCATCGCGCCATGGCGCTCGGGGCTGACCCATACCTGGCCTTCGGACCATTCGGAAAGCTCCCTGAGCTCCTGGACCTTGGGATGGCTGACGGGAGCTTCATCTGGCAGGGGGAGGCCCTTGGGATCGAACACCCGAACCTCGCATCCCAGTCGCTCCAGCAGACGGCGCGCCTCGTGAGCGAGAAACCTGCTGTAGGAAACCTCCCTAAGCGAGCCATAGAGGATCAGGATGCGCGGCTTGTGTGTCGAGAACCGCGGGCGAAGCGCTTCGAGGTCAGGTTGGCGCAGATGCCGCTCCTCGAGAGCGGGGAATTCCTCAGACAACGCGCTTTCCCTTCTTGTCGAGAACCTTCTCGCCGTCTTCCTTGGTGAAGGCACCTTTGTGGGTGTCCGGCAGGATATCGAGCACAGATTCGGACGGCCGGCTCAACCTCGTGCCGAGCGGCGCGACCACGAACGGACGGTTGATCAGGATCGGGTCCTTGAGCATGGCGTCGAGCAATTGGTCGTCGGTCAACGAAGGATTGTCGAGACCAAGTTCTTCGTAGGGCGTTCCCTTCTCACGGATCGCCTGACGCACGGTGAGGCCCGCGTCTGCGATCATTTTCACCAGTTCGGCTCGTGACGGCGGCGTCTTGAGGTATTCGATTACAGTCGGCTCGATGCCCGCATTGCGGATCATCTCAAGAGTGTTCCGCGACGTCCCGCATGCGGGGTTGTGGTAGATCGTGACGTCCATGGTCATGTCCTTTCTGTGATGGTGTTTCGGGATACGGCGGGTGCGGCCTCGTACCAGCCCTTGGTGCGGTTCACGATCCAGACCACCGACAACATCACGGGGACCTCGATGAGGACCCCGACAACAGTCGCGAGCGCGGCTCCGGACTGGAAGCCGAACAGGCTGATGGCGGCCGCGACCGCAAGCTCGAAGAAATTGCTGGCTCCGATGAGCGCAGACGGACCGGCGACGCAATGCTGTTCGCCCGATATCCGGTTCAGCAGGTAGGCCAGTCCGGAGTTGAAGTAGACCTGGATCAGAATCGGCACCGCGAGCAAGCCGATGACGGCGGGCTGCGCGATGATTTGCTCGCCCTGTAACCCGAAGAGCAGGACCAAGGTGGCAAGGAGGGAGAGAAGCGAAAGGGGTTGCAGCCATGCCAGCAAACTGTCCAGGGATCGCGTCGTGCCATCGGCAGTCAGGCGCTTACGAACGATCTGGGAGATGGCCACCGGGATGAGGATATAGAGGACCACCGATATCGCCAGAGTATCCCAGGGGACCGTGATCGCCGAGAGGCCCAATAGCAGTCCGACGATCGGTGCGAAAGCGACGATCATGATGGCGTCATTGAGGGCGACCTGTGACAGGGTAAAGTGGGGCTCGCCCTTCGTGAGGTTCGACCACACGAACACCATGGCGGTGCACGGCGCGGCCGCCAGAATGATCAGACCAGCAATGTATGAGTCAATCTGGTCGGCCGGGAGCAGTGGGCGGAAAAGCCATCCGACGAACAGCCAGCCGAGAAGTGCCATCGAGAATGGCTTGACGGCCCAGTTGACGAAGAGGGTGACGCCGATCCCGCGCCAATGGCTGCCGACCTTCGCCAGAGAACCGAAATCGATCTTCAGCAGCATCGGGATGACCATCAGCCAGATCAGCACGGCGACCGGGATGTTCACCTTAGCGACTTCGGCCGCGCCGATGCCATGGAACACGCCAGGCATGACATGGCCGAGCGCGATTCCAACCACGATGCAGAGGAAGACCCAGACGGTCAGATATCGTTCGAACTTGGACATATCATTCGGCCTTTGCGGATTTGACGGACGCGCCCTCAAGCGAGCCAATCTGCCGGACATGCTGTTCGAGCGCCATGCGGTCGATGGAAGCCAAAGGCAGGTTGATGAAGGCGGTAATGCGGTTCTTGAGGAAGCGCGCAGCCTGCGCGAAGGCGCGCTGGATGTCGACCTCACTTCCCCCCACAGCGGCAGGGTCTTCGACGCCCCAGTGCGCCGTCATCGGGTGGCCGATCCAGACCGGGCAGGCTTCACCAGCGGCGCTGTCGCAGACGGTGAAGATGAAGTCCATTTCGGGCGCTCTGGGTTTAGCGAAGACATCCCAGCTTTTTGACGAAAAGCCCGTCGACGGATAGCCGAGGGCGTGCAGTTCCTTGAGCGCGTGCGGGTTCACCTCTCCCTTGGGTTGGCTGCCGGCGGAGAATGCCCTGAAGCGTCCAGCGCCTTCCTTGTTGAGGATGGACTCAGCGAGGATTGAGCGTGCGGAATTGCCCGTGCACAGGAAGAGCACGTTGTAAGTCTTGTCGGTCATGGTCGTGTTCCGTGGTTAGGTCGCAGGCCGCCTGGTCAGTTTCATGATCGTCGCCGAAGCTGGACAGAGCCCCGAGAGCTGGCGGGTGGAAAGGATCGCGTGGGGAAGTTGATCGCGGCCAACAGGCGCGAAGCCGAGGTGCTCGAAAAACCGTGCAGCGTTGGTGGTCGCGAGATAGACGGCGGAACCGTTTGGCGTTCGCGCGATCGTCATTACCGTGAGGCGGCGGCCATATCCCTGTGACCTGAATGCCGGTAGGATCACCATAGACCGCAGGAGAACAGCATCGTGCGAGGCCGCTTCGATCCCGGAGTAGCCAATGATCTGGTTCTCGGTGTCAGCGAGCCGGAAGTATGATCGCCCCGGTTCGCCGATGTCGTCGATCGGTAGCCCAGCTGCCGCAAGACCGGTCGTCAGCTCGTCAGAAACACTGATCGGATCGAGTTTCAGTTCACGCACGGCCCGGTCTCCGGCGAACAGCAGGGTGTGAGATCGGCGATCAGCGGAGCGCACAGCTCGGCGTTTCCGCCGCAGCAGTCCTTGAGCAGAAAGAGCGTGAGTTCGCGGAAACCTTCCAGATCCGCCCGGTAGATGATGGACCTGCTGCGTCGCTCGCTCTTGACGATGCCTGCCCTCGAAAGGGTCGCAAGATGGGCGGACATGGTGTTCTGGGGGACATCCACCATTCGCGCCAGTTCCCCGGCCGGAATGCCATCCGGCTCGGACTTCACAAGCAAGCGGAAGGTTTCTAGCCTTGTCGTCTGCGCCAGGGCGGCAAGCGCCGCAATTGCCACTTTTGATTCCATATATCCAGAATAACGGATGTAAATTCAGTGTCAACTGTTACCTGCGGATATGCGCCGTACCGATACGTTCATCGTCGAAATGGCGTCGCAACAAGTGTCTCGCCAAGCGTGATCTGCCGAGTTCTGCCGCTGAGTTTTAGGGCCTTTAAAGCGCCTTGGTCATTGACGGTTTGGACGATCAGCACTATGCGGTCCAGGCGTCACCGTCCGGTGAATAGCGCGGCGCCGGCAACGGCAACGGCAACGGCAACGGCAACGCCCAACACTCCAGTCCGCGCACGTCAATGGGAACCGCGCCTCAACGGCACATTCCTTTCAATTACTCGTTCATCAGGCAGAAGAGGAAAGAATGTTATCGTATAATCCGCTCGAAACCCAATCCTTTGACGCGTTCCTGTTCGACATGGACGGAACGATCCTCGATTCCAGCGCTGCGTCGGAGCGCGTCTGGGGAGGCTGGGCAAGGGACAACGGAATTCCGACGCCGCCCTATCATGGTCGGCGGGTGGAAGACACGATGGCTGACCTGAGGGCTTTGGGAATTGATCCGGAAAGGGCCGCCGCTGAAATCACAGAACGCGAGCTCGCGGATCTCGACGGCGTTGTTCCAATCCCCGGAGCGCTCGAGTTCCTGACATCGCTTCCAGGTGGGAAATGGGCGGTGGTGACCTCTGCTCCGAAGGAGCTCGCATTGAGGCGTATTGCAGCCGCCGGCTTGCCGCAACCGAAGGCCATCATTGCCGCTGAGAATGTAAGTCGAGGAAAACCGAAGCCCGACCCGTTTCTTGCCGGCGCCGAACTTCTTTCCGTTTCTCCCACGCGATGCCTGGTCTTCGAGGATGCTGACGCGGGGATACATGCCGCGGAGGCTGCTGGTGCCTCTGTTGTTGTTATTACCCACACCAACAGTGCGACCCTCCAGAACCGGCCGGCCGTGCCTGACTACTTGGGTCTGCGTGCCCTGGTGGTGGGAGCGTCACTGGCAGTTGAGCGGACCCACCGCTGAGTGCAATGACGGCGGGGAGCTCGGACCATGGGCTGTTACCGAAATCGGCCGGCGATCACTTAGACAGAGGTTGGCCCGGGATCTGGGTCGATCTTAAGGTGTGTCGTTCCTCGGGTGATCGATCTTCGGGCCCGGTGGACTCCCAAACGTATTGATCGCAGATTGTTTAGCGATCAGATATTGGCTGCGGTGAAGATTTCGAACGGCAGCATATGCTGTGAGACAATTGGCGTTCGGTGCGTGTCCAGCGCCTCCGCCATGGCCCTGACAGGGTGTCCGCAAGCAACCGGGCAGGGTGCCGCTACGAAACAGCCCCTCCCGTCGAGTGTCAGATGACTACGATACCCGTGTGCTTCGCCTTGTTCTCCGGCTCGACATGTATGTTTACGATCGCGCCTTCGATTGCTTTCTTGAGTGCCGCCTCAACGCGGTCGCAGATGCCGTGGGCGATGCCGACCGTCATCTCAGCGGAGACAACCAAATGGAAATCGATGAACGTTGCCACGCCAGCATGCCGCGTTCTGAGAGCGTGCGCCTCAATGGCATCCGTCGCGTTTTGAGAGATGGTCGATTTTATCAGAGCGATTTCTTCGGCCGGGGCGGCCTCATCGAGCAGTCCACTCGCGCTCTCCCGGATTACGCCCCAGCCGCTCCACAACACATGCAGGGCAACCAAGGCGGCGATCCCAGCGTCCAACACGACAATACCCGTGAAAACCACGAGGACGACTCCGACCAGGACGCCGACGGAGGTCACGACATCGGCAAGGAGATGCTTGCCGTCGGCAACCAGCGATGCTGACCGATAGAGCCTGCCTTGACGAATAAGAACATAGCTCCAACCGATGTTCATTAGCGTCGCGACGCCGCTCACGGCAATACCGGTCATCGGCGCTTCGATAACTTTGGGTACGAGGAACCCGTTGTAGGCTTCATGAAGTATCGCGACTGCCGCGCCGACGATCATCGCGCCGACAACAACCGCTGAAAGGTACTCCGCCTTGTGGTGGCCGTAGGGATGCTGCTCATCCGGGGGCCGCGATGCGATCTTTACGGCAACGATGACGGCCAGCGCCGTCACCACGTTGATTATACTTTCAAGTGCGTCCGAAAACAGCGCAACGCTGCCCGTCATCCAATACGCAGCATATTTGATCGCAAGCACAGACAGGCTGACAGCGAGACTTCCCAACGCGATTTTGAGCGAGCGATCCATGGTTTTTTCCCTGTTTGGATTTCGGCGCACCATGCAATGATCCAAGCCACAGAAGCTTCATATCAAGTCATGCATTTGAAATGCGCCGACGCCAGGCCGCGAACGAGGCGGTGACTGACGTCCATTGGACGGATTTAGAAAGGGGCCGGCGTAATGTCAATCAGCTGGAGATTGATTTTATGTAGTAATAAGAATGACTTGCAAATACTCCATTGCAAATGGAAATCAGTCGCAACGTGGGTTCGGCGCGTTGCGGAAATCTGCTCCAGGCTGCTGGCACGATCTGATGCTGAGCCGTTTTTCATCTCAGTAATCGGGATTTGCCGCATCTCGGACCTTGGTCCTGCGGTGTCTAGGACTGAAGTCCGGGAGCTGGAACAGGGGCCTTTGTTGGCGGTTGATCCCCCCAGCGTGATTGTCCGCTGTCAAAGGAGGAAAACCTCATGAATCGCAAAATGGTAGGAATTGCATCCGCTGTGGTCATGGCCTCGAGCGGAGCTTTTGCGCAGTCGGCAGTGGCACCGGGGAAGGTGATCACCTTCGTAGAGAAGGCTCCGGCGCCGACAACGCGGGTCGTCGTCAAAGAAGAGATCGTGGTTGGCCAACCCCTTCCGGAAACCGTCGTGGTAACGCCGATTCCGGACGACCCGGATTACGCCTATGCGATTGTCAACGACGAGCGCGTGATCGTTGAACCTTCGTCGCGAAAAGTCATCCAGCTCATTCAGTAACGGCCTCATCGTCTGAACAGCAGACGGCGACCGTCGTCATTCCTCAAACAAAGGGCACACATGCGCCGCGTCGAAGACGCGGGATGCCATGTAGTGCCCAAGAGGTGGAAAACACCATGAAACACAATCATCTTGCCGTGCTCCTGGCGGCCCTTTCCCTCAGTGTCTCGCCGCTTGCTACCATACCTGCGGCGGCCCAGAACAGCACTAAAACCCAAGGGGGATCGCAATCCGAGACACAGACGGGCACCAGCTCGACCGACACCAAATCAGGCGCCCAGGTCGACCAGTCGCAGTCCGGCACCAGTGCCACCGGCGACTGCATCCCCGATGCTTCGGGCCCATGTCCACAAGGTAAGGGCCAGTCTTCGCAGCAAAAGAGCGGCGAAAAGGCCAAGCCTGGTAGCAGCGACGCTGCGGCAGGCACTGGGAACGCAACGCAGAATTCCAAGACGTCCGGCACGAGTGGCGATGCCGCCAAGCAGTCCACCGATCAGAACAGACCGACGACCAACAAGAAATCGACCGAGACCAACGTCAACAACAATACGACGACGAACAGCGACACGACCAGCACCAAGACCAACGTGAACGTCACGGTCGAGCAGAAGACCGAGATCCGCCAGGTGATCAAGGAAGTTCATGTCGCGCCGGTGACGGAGGTCGACTTCATGGTGTCGGTCGGAACCAGAATTCCCAGGAAGGTCCATCTCCAACGGCTGCCGCCGCGAATTGTGAAGATCGTACCGGCGTACCAAGGCTATCGCTTCTTCATCCTTGCGGATGGCCGGATCGTCATCGTCGATCCAGACGCGCTCACGATCGTCTACGTCATCGAGGTCTAGCAGGCAGTTCCCGGCGGCGTTTTTTCGCGTCGTCGGGCCACTGGAGGATTATGAATGATTTACAACGAAGACAAACCTTCCGGAATTGCATTTCCCTTGATCATCATACTCATCGCGATGGCCGCAATCGTCGGAGGTCTCGTGATGACGGAGCAGCACACAATGTCGGCGCGAGTGTTCGTGCCGCCAGCCGCAGCAGGATCGTGACGCCCGGTGAAAATCTCATGTCATGCTTGAAGATCAGCTGCGCAAATTAGGCTCAGGGTCTCTTATTGCGTCGAGAGGCCCTTCACGCACCGTGCCCGGAGGACGGGCTGCGGCTCGATCATAGTGATCTGGGGTTTCGCATCCTCTTGCTGACGGACGAAAATGACAAACGGCATGTTGGCGAATGAATTGTTGGAGTGCGGGGCCGCCGTCATAGCAACAGGCGCGGGCGTGAGAGGGCTCACGGCGCGGCGACGACCTTTAGCCTGTCAAGAACAGCATCGACCTTTGCAGTCAGTCCGTTGCCGCCCAACCCGATTTTTACGTCACCAATTGCCTCGCTGCTGTTCAGTCTTTCAAAGGCGCCATGTCCCGAAACGTCGACGTAACATTGGCATCATACGCCACCTCAACGGTCTCGGCGTGGGTAGCGCAGGCGCGAGCCTTCGTTGGCGGGACGGAGTTTGGCCGTACGCGTATTCTGAGTTGGCGAAGGTCCAGGCGTGCGCGAACAGCCGAACGTGGCCGATTTCCTGCTCGAGTTGCCGGGGGTGTCAGGCCGGCATCGCCGGAGGCCATTAGCCGATGTAATCTATGGTCGTGCCTCGCGAGGCGCCCCAGTCAACTCGTTCTACAGCAGGATCCAACATTCTCCGTCACAGCAAAGATACGGCACGTCGTCGAATTCGAGGATTTCGCACCCCTGGCGAGTCATTGCACTCGACTTTGCCATTCGTCTTGTGGGCGCGGACGCTTTGGCCTGAGCGAATAGCTGCATGAAAAGAACCGCCTGGGCATTATCTTTGTCGGGTTCAGCGAGCGTAATCTTTGCAAGTGGATGCTGGTGATCTTTG
The DNA here is from genome assembly GCF_056398905.1 of Rhizobium sp. 01T417. Taxonomy (NCBI): domain Bacteria; kingdom Pseudomonadati; phylum Pseudomonadota; class Alphaproteobacteria; order Hyphomicrobiales; family Rhizobiaceae; genus Rhizobium; species Rhizobium sp. 01T417. The sequence goes on from NZ_JBFTQH010000039.1 coordinate 55,991, forward strand.
CATTTCACATTGCGGATATGTGATACGGACGAGATCAAGGAAACGGGAATTGATATCCATTGCTCGCACGAGCGCGCAGGTGAAAAATACAAAACAGAGCTGTCCTTTTCATCGACTTTGACGAGCCCATAAAGCGTTAAGTCAAATGGCTCAACGAGCTCGTTGGCAGCCAACTGCGAAATAAACTCAGATGGTTCGTACGTACGCATACAAATAACCCTCCAGTTTGATGTTGCTCGAGTTGATTGCGGGCCGGTATCTGCTCACGGCCAAGCCATTTCGAGAGAGCCGAGGCAGTCGCGTTGCAGCGACCTGGCTATAGTCGGCACAATGCTCTCGTCGGCCGCATTTGGGCCGTGCTCATAAGAGCACAACCGGCCATAGATGACACGTACGCCAATAGCGGTACGTGCTGCCATCGCTGATTGAAAGTCGGAGAAGTCAATGGATCGCGCGAAGTTCTTCGCCGCGCTGCGCCCTCGCACGTCTGGCGTTTTCTGCCCGTCGTTCAGTCAGGCGCAGGTAGCCGGCATCACGGCAGGCGCCTGAGCGCGCACGCGGATCAAGACCGAGGCCATGCAGATCTACGTCAACGCGCAGGCGCAAGTCCTAACTGGTCGTGGCTGGTGGTTTCCGCTGCTGTTCCAGGTTCCTGCTGGTCGAGGCTGCCTCTACCCCAGACGTGGCCGTAGGGGCGCTCCCACCTCCACTCGATGGCTGGATGGGGCATCGTCGGTTCACTCTTCATCGGCTGGTGACCGGATCATGGTGAAATGGCGCAAGTAGCAAGGGTCCGACCTTCACAGGTGGCCGGACCCTCCAATTGCCGCCTCGGGGCATATGAGCACGGCGGCAGCGAGATAGTCGATCGGAGGCCTCCGGTCAATTCATGAAACCAGTGCATGCGCATTTAGAAAGGGCATTCGGGGCGGCGACAGAGACCAGTGATATGGATGTGCAGATCGGGAAAACGCCGACGAGCTGACAACGGTGTGGTCGTCTAATTTACACCTGCCCAATGACGGGGTAGGGTGCCGGCCGACAACAGACGCGGTCGGGGAACCGCCGAATATGGGCGATGTTTCAGGCGATGCCGCCACATCTCGCGATTCTGCCTCTCTGGTGATCGGCGCGACAGCCGCCCAGATCATCGGCGGACTCGTCCCTCAAATGTCGCCATTTGTTGTCGCTGGATTGATCGACGGTCTCTCGCTGTCGGAGCGCGATGCGGGTTTCGTTGCGTCCGTCGAATTGCTGTCTCTCGCGACTGCCGCGATCTTGATCGCACCGTTCTTGTCGCGGTTTTCCTATAGACGGACCAGCCTATTCGCGGTTGTTTTAACGCTGTCTGCGCAAGGCGCATCGATCTTCGCCGCCGGATGGAGCTGGCTCTTGCTTTTGCGTGGATTGGCGGGCATCGGGGAGGGGGTTCTCTACGCGATTTCGCTCAGTATCGTAGCTTCTCACTCCCGGAACCCCGAAAAGATTTTCGGCTACTTCCAACTTGTCTGGGCGATAGGAAGCGCTGCGCTCTTCAGCGTCGGAGGTGAAGTCACCGCCGCGTTCGCACACCGTGGCATTTTCACTCTCCTTGCGGCAACTTCCCTTGCATTCGCACCGCCACTTTTGCTCGTCCCCGGTGTCCGCGCAGTGAAGGACGGCAGTACCAGTGTTGCCGCAACCAAGCCTCTGCTCGGAGTTTTGCTTTTTGCCGCAATCGTTCTGTACGTGGCCGTTTCCGCCGGGCTGTTCGCTTTTAGCGGACCACTGGGCGAACGGGTCGGCCTTGATACCAGCGCGGTCGGATACATACTGACTGCGTCCACACTCGTTGGGCTGGTGGGAGCAGGTGCGGCCACGGTGCTTCACGTCCGCTGGGGCAGGGCAATTCCCATCACGGGGTTCTGCGTTGGTTACATCCTCGTAGTTTTGGCACTCTGCCTCTGGCCTGACCCGGTGGCCTACAGTGCCGCGGTCATTGTATCGGCCGTCCTTTACTACTTCTCGCTGCCGTATCTATTCGGCCTGGCTGCCGCGCTCGATCCCAGCGGACGGTGGGCGGCAGCGGCAGGTTCTGCAAATCTCCTCGGATTTGCAGCAGGTCCTGTTGTTGCGGGTGTCGTGATCGGGGCTTCCGGCTATGCGAGCTTGGCGGCGGTTTCCGGCGCGATGATCGCTGCCGCCTGGGTGCTGGCCATGTACACAATAGGACGCGGGTACAACGGTCGGAATCTTCCCGAGCACCTGCCAAGTTCGGTGGCATTAGACCTGTCTAGTCGAACACCTCGATCGGCAAAGTGAACGCGACAGTCGCGCCCACCGTCTCGTTGTTTTTTACCCAAAGACGGCCCCCGTGGGATTCCACCATTGAGCGGCAAATCGGGAGTCCCATCCCCATCCCCGTGCTCTTCGTCGTGAAGAACGGTTCGAAAACGCGATCAGGATCGCTGAATCCGCTCCCGGAATCCTCAACGGAGATGACAACGGCCTTGGGACCATCTCGATCTGTTTTTATCCTCAACGTCCTCAAGGGGTTCGTGCTGTCCATCGCCTGAATTCCGTTCCGGATCAGGTTCACCAAAATCTGTTGCACCTGGACGCGATCGACTAAAACCTGCAGAAGCGTCGGATCGAGTTCAGTATCGATACGGGTTGTTGTGGCGGCAATTTCGTCCGACATGAGACTCAAAACCTCGTCGATCAGATGGTTCAAGTCCTCGACTGTTCGCGTTTGGGGCCTGTGCTCGAACAGGGCGCGGATTCGACCGACGACATCCGTGACCGCGCCAACGTCCGCGGTGATACGTTCCGCAGCACGCCTGCCCCTCTCTCCGTTCGGTGGGTCGATCGACAGCCATTGCCAGCAGGCCTCGGAATCAGCGGCGATCGCTGCAAGCGGCTGATTGATTTCGTGGGCGATAGACGCCGAAAGCTGTGACAGGTTGGCAGCTTGCGTTGCCTGCGCCAGCTTTTCCGCTGATCGGCGCAGCGCCGCCGTCGCCTGTACCTGGTCCTCGATGTCGTGGCATAGGCCGAACCATTGGACTATATTGCCGTCCTGATCCCGCAAGGGTTCCGCTCGACCCGACATCCATCGATAAGCGCCGTCCGCGCGAAGAAGACGATACCTCATTGAGAATCTGTCCCCGGATGCCAGGCAGCGGGTAAGCTCGGTACCAACGGCCTCGACGTCATCCGGATGGAAAATTGTGTCCATAACGGACTCGAGAGAACTTACGTTGGACAAATCAAGGCCAAGAAAATCGGCCATGCGCTTGTTGACCAGGGTCGTCGTTCCGTCAGGCGTCAACCGCCACAAATGGCTTGGAACCATATCGACGAGTAAGGATAGCTCGAGCGTACGCGCCTTCAGCTCAGCCTTTTGATCCTCGATGTCGACGTTCTGACCGTGCCATGCCGTTACCCGGTGGTATGTGTCCCTCGATGGCCGTCCCTCGGTACGAAACCATCGATATTCACCGTCTGCGCCCCGCAAACGATGCTCGCTCTCGAAAATGTCACCGGTATGCAGCGAATGTCGCCACTTGGCGGCCGCGGCCTCGCGGTCGTCCGGATGGACCCGAGACAGCCAGTCAAACTCTTCGTTCGAAGACCCGACCGAGAAGTACTCTTGCATACTGGGGTTGCTATAAGTGAACTGGCCAGCCGAATCCGTTGACCACACATGGCCGGGCAACGCTTCCACAAGGTCGCGCAGCTCCGCAAAATCGCGCTCGCTTCCGGATAAATCAACCCTCGACAGCGCCTTGCCTTCAGACATTGGCTCCTCCGGTCAAAAAAACACTAAAGCCCACCTTTCGCTCGGTTTGGCGATCAGGCGACTTGTTGAAGGGATGGCGTATTATACGCTGAAGGAACGCTTCTTCAATCCGCCAGCCGTGCCGCATGAAAAAGCGTCCTTATGGTGTGCCGCTTCCAAACCTCGGAAGGAGAATACCCCAACTTCAGTTTACTTGTTGAGGCCGCGCCCCCGCCGTACGAAGGATATCACAGTCGCTCGAAGCGGCGCGATATGGAGGTTCCTGAAAGAGGTTATGGAGATGGACAACAATCCCGCCAACTCGGCTTCCCTGATCTCTTCTTTACCCGGCATCGAACCGGGGGAGTGGGAGGTCGCCGAACTTCTCACGGAAGTCGCGCTGGAGGTCGAAACGATGATGGGTCCAGATATCATGCTGGATATCGTTGCACGCTCAGCCATTCCCCGCGTGGGTTGCTCGCGCGACCGACTTCGCGACGCCGTTATCCAACTACTAGCGAACGCCCGCGAAGCATTGCCAGCGGGCGGAACGATTTCAATCGAAGCTTCGAATAACCATCGTTCCGACGCAAGAGTCGTGGAACTTCGAATTGTCGACAACGGCATTGGCATGGAACGCGAGACCCTCCGGCGTGCTGTCGAGCCGTTTTTCACTACGAAAGCTACTGGACTTGGGGGCCTCGGCCTGACGATCGTCGGTCATTTTGCTGATGAAATCGGAGGACGGTTTCATCTTCACAGCGAGCTGGGCATCGGTACGCGCGCAACACTGTTCCTGCCTCTGTCGGGCGGGCCAGCGAGATAGTGTTCTAAGCGATGGCCCAATTCCCGGAAATGAGAAAGAGATGTCATGAAACCGTCTAAGAAGACCGTCAACTTCGGAGTTCCGTGGGAATCGGCCTATGGCTACTGCCAAGCGATCCAAGTCAAGGATATCGTTTATCTTTCCGGGCAGCTCAGCCACGACAGCGACGGCAACCTCGTCGCTCCTGCCAAACTCGATGCATCCGGTCGTCCTTTGAATTTTTCGAATATGGAATCTCAGATGCGGCAAACCTACGCCAACGCCGCTGTACTCCTCGAAAAATTCGGAGCTACGCTTGCCGATGTGGTCGAGGAAACCCTGTTCGTTCTGGACGTCGATGCTGCCTTCGCGGTTGCCGGAAACGTCCGGAAAGAAGTGTACGCGACAGAGCAGCCGCAGTGCGCCAGCAACCTGATCGGAATTTCACGGCTCGCCTTCCCCGAGCAGCTCATCGAAATCACGTTTCGTGCAGTTTTGGCCTCTGGCTGACTTATTTCGGCCGAGGCGCGTCAGTGTGCTCCACCACCCGCGGAAAGCTGGCCTGGCTTCTTCAGCAGGAGCGACGCTAGCAATGCAGCGACGAGCGCCGCTCCCACAGAAAAAACGTATCGCTGAACGTCATGTTGGTTGCCTGCTGCCGGACCTTGAGGGCGATGGTCACGATAGCCTTGTGCGTCGCAGCGGCTTGGTCGCTGACCCGTGGTTCATGTAGTGGGCCGCCAGCTTGGCAATACGGCTACGGAATGTCTCGGCGAAAGCGCTGATGGAGTTCGTCAGGATGTTGGAGCCGCCGTCGGTCACGGTCTTACGCGCCCGGCGGCAGGATTTATCTGAGTCAGGCCGCGGCTTGTGAGCGTTGCGCGTGCCACGTCCTGAAGTCGAGCGTTCCGGGCTTGGCGATGTCTAACGGCACCAGTGCCCGGTCATCGACCAGTGTGCTGAAGTACCGCGCCTGAGGATCGACAAGAACCTTCCGACTATCGCCGATGGAAGCGAGATATTCGAGCACGAAGTCACTCATCGGTTTTTTCTCAGGTCCGGCGATTTCTATCGTTCGGTTCTCGGCGGTAGCGGTCGCCGGTTCCGTCGACCGTAGCGCTATCAGCGATGCCTCCCAGAAATTCGAGAAACTGCGTCGACCGCACGATCGTATAGGGAGCGCCATCCTTCTTTATAAGCGCTTCCTGTGCGAGTTTCGCCCTGAAGTAGCCGTTCTCCGGAGATCGCTCGATCCCGACGATGGAGAGCGCGACATGGTGGCGAACTCCGGCGGCACGCTCCGCCTTGAGCAGATTGGTCGTTGATGTCTCGAAGAACGAAAGCACGGCGCTCGGTTCCCAAAAGGGGGAGTTTGTGACGTCTATTACGACGTTTGCGCCAGCGCGCGCGCCGTCGAGACCTTCGCCCGTGGAGTGTTGACACCAGTAGACGGAGAGGACTGAACTACCTCGTGCCCGCGCTTTCGCACGCGCTCGGCAACTTTCGTCCCGATCAGGCCGGAGCCTCCGATGATGACGATTTTCATGGGGCCATACCTTGTTTGGGGGCGGCACATCAAAGTTCGGATGTGGCCGCCCACGATCAGAGAAGAGTCGGTTTGAGCCGTAACGCTCGTAACCCTAATCGGTAGCGCCGTCGGGTATTGTAAGTTTCGTCTCGCTAGTGTCGACAACGAAGACAGCGAGAATTTTGGCAGGCTTCGTATCGCTGGCATTGGCGCTGACCTGGTGGTGGTCGCCGGGGACTTCGATCCAATTTTCGCCGGTCTTGTAGATTGTCACTTTACCGTCGTTGAGCTGGCTCTTGATCTCGCCCTCGATGACGGTGGCGTAAATGAATGCGCTCTTGGCATGGGTATGTGACGGGTTATGCCCACCCGGCCCATATTCGACGAGCACGCCGCGCATGCTCTTACCGGGCACGTTGGGGAGGGAGTGGTCGAAGACCACGGAGACTTTGGCGTTGTGAGGTTTGTCCGCCGCGACGGCCGGTACTGCAATCAGCGCTGAGCAAAACAAAAAGGTCGCAAGCTTTCGCATCATGCTTCTCCTTCGCTTTTGATCCTGCCTATGACCGGCAGGGATCGTATGCGACCTACGAGGAGGAAAAATAGATATACCAAGGTTAGTAACAGCGGTCGGGAAAAGGACAGTCGATAACGCCTGCCTTTGGTCACGCGGGACGAAGGCTTTGGCAGCCAGTGGGTTCTGTAGGAAAGCATGGTCTCTGAGGCCGTTGCGCTCGGTCGCCCAAATGAGCCCCCAAACCTAAGCATACCTCGACCACATCTCGTCCCCGATCTAGGGTTCCGATCGCGACCTATGACCGACAGCTCTCAACAACCCAATCAGGAGCCTATCATGTCAACGGTAGAAGCAAGACAAACTACCACGTCGATCCCCGGTGCAATGCTAGGTAACCCGCAGGACGAGCTGGTCCCCTCGCGCTATGCAGTGCGCGTCGGCGACATCGACGTACTTGTGATCAGCGACGGCGTGCTGACGCCGCCGGCCGAGTCAATGGCCACCAACGCCGACCCAGCGACCCGTTCGGCTTGGCTGGGCGACATGTTCTTGTCGAAAGAGGCTTTCGACTGGGCTTTGAATGCTGTTGTCGTGCGCAGTGGCAGCCAGACGATACTGATAGACACCGGTCTGGGGGAGGAATATCCGGACTTCCCGCGGGCGGGCTTGTTCGTCCAGCGGCTGGAGGCGGCTGGAATCGATCTTGCGGCCGTGACCGACGTCGTCCTCACCCACATGCACTTCGACCACGTTGGCGGATTGCTCGCTGAAGGCGTGAAGGAACGGCTGCGCACGGACCTGAGGGTTCACGTGTCGTCCGCAGAAGCCGAATTCTGGAAGTCACCCGACTTCTCTCGTACGGCGATGCCGCCGCCACTTGTGGAACTCGCACGGCGTGCGTCTCTCGAATTCTTGGGTGAATACAGCAGTCACCTTCGAACATTTATCCACGAGGCCGAGGTAGCACCGGGCGTCGTCGTCACTCGCACGGGTGGCCATACTCCAGGACACAGCGTTGTCCGCCTGACGTCAGGTGGCGAACGACTGATGTTCGCGGGCGACGCCATATTCCCGGTTTCGTTCGAACACCCGGAATGGCATAACGGCTTCGAACACGATCCAGAGGAAGCAACCCGCGTTCGGCTTCGCCTTATGCGCGAGCTTGCGACGAACGGCTCGTGGCTTGTCTCCACGCATTTGCCATTCCCGTCTGTTGGCCGGGTGGCGGCGGCTAACGATCTATTTCGCTGGGTTCCGGTGTGGTGGGATTTCTGACGGCTGAAGCGCATTAACTCGATAGCTGCCGTGTTTGATTCCGCTTTCGTGGCTCGATCCTGGCTCGTTGTAACGCCCGCTTGATCTGCGGCTAAAGCGGGCGTTGTTCGGAGCAAGGGCGGCACTCGTGGGGCATGATTGATTTGCGCTTGACCTCAACGACAATCAACCTCGCGCTCAACCTTCCGATTTCTGACATACTACGACACGGGGACGACGTTGATCGATACCTATGTCGGGCTGGCTGCGACGTGCGTCAACGCGCCATCTTCCGCCACTGGTGCACCGACGCATCTGCCCGCGCTATGAGTGACGAGTAGCTGTAGTTGCACTTTTCGATCGCTCATGCCTAGGACGCGCACACACGATCCCATAAATCTTTAATGCCGGTGTCGGATAGCTCGACTCTTGTTCGTCCTTGGTGAGAAAGAGGAGGATCCAGAATGAACGATGAAAAAGCCCCCACCAGCGACGAAGAAGCAATTGCCGCGATGCTGATGATGCGCGCGACCGCGATCAGGGAAAGAAACGCCAAGGATGCATTGTCCTATGACGCTGAGGATTCTGTCGAGTTCTCGCTGGCGCCGCCCCTCGTTCATCACGGAAAGGATAAGGCTGGTCTCCAAGCGTGGTTCGACACCTGGGATGGTCCGATCGGCGGCGAGGTCGAGGATGCAAAGCTGACAATCGGCGTAGACGTAGCCTTTTGGAGCGGGCTGGTCCATATGACGGGTACGAAGACGGAGGGGACAAACGTTGATCTCTGGTTCCGGCAGACGCTCGGGCTCGTGAAGCGCAATGGCCGTTGGTTGGTTGCCCACCAGCATGAGTCTGTTCCGTTCGCCATGGATGGCAGCGGTCGCGCTCTGCTGGATCTGAAGCCCTGACGGAGCCAAAAGGAGCTCCTCCACAAAAGGGTTTTCCGAGGGATTCAATCCGCGCTTGTATTGTAGCGAGCTATCATTGCTGCCTCCATTGAATGATCTGGTCGATACTGTCGGAATAGCGAGTAGTGGCTGAACACGAAGTCCCTTGATCGGTCGGAAATACGGCGTCGATCTCAGGAGATGACTTATAGACATATGTCAGACGCGCAATCATCGTTTCGTCCGGAAATGGGAGGGTGCCGTCGCGGAAAGCCTTCACGGCGATGACGGTGCCAACGACTGCGAGGATGTCGTTATTCTTTCCGGCTTCACGGGCCACCATGATCAGATTCCAATCGCGGTATCCTTGGGGAGAGCGGGGTCGTTGAGGAGATCGGACGTTTCGACGCTAGGAAACAGCGGGAAGGAACCCGCCATAACACTGGAATTGGGGAATGTTCCAGTCGCGCGGGACAAAAATAAGTGCCCCGCAGGAGTGCTGACAAGCGGGGCACCTAGGCAGTTTACAGTTTTGAAAAATGGAACAGCGGAGACCGGAATATCTTGCCGTTCCATCCGCCGAAACGAATCACGCGGTTATTGGTTCCAGAGGCCGAGAGTGCGCAGGGCCGGAGGTAATTCAATCGCAGCCTCTCGGGACGGGACGCATTCGTAAGGTGTCCCTACCAGGTGATGCTTGCTCGCTCGGGTACACCGGTCGTCGCCTGGCGCTCTGCGCCTTACTTGTTCTTAAGTAGCCAGACCTTCCCGGCCATCGTGATCCCGTAGACGTCTTTCGAGTTGTCATCGTCGAGATGCCGCCGCTCTAGGAAGCCATGTCCATTTAGCTCATCCAAAGTTTTAGCTGTTACGGACTTCACTTTCTGGGGCCGTTCCTTCCAGCGGTCAGACTTCGCGTAAGTCACCGTTGCATTCTGGTGCGTCCATTTACTCGACGGTTGCGGATATAGATCTCCGTCCTTGGCGAGTTTCAATGCGGCAATCTGCGATGGGGTAAGCTCAATCATGTTTAGGGAACCTGTATCGTTTGAAGACGTCGTCCTAACACAATCCATTGGCTTTGCACGCCCAGCTTTTTCCCAATCATTGCGGCCGTGCACAGTCGAAAGCATGGGCGTCCTGCGTGCGACGGATTACCTGAAAAATCGATCCAACCGCACCCGCGAGCCAGCACCATTCTAAACTGGTGCCTGAGATAGAAGGTGCCGAAAACACCGATGATAGTGACAACCTCCCAGTGCGCCTCCCAAACCTGAAAAATGCACATAGGACGTTGCCATCAATTTGCAGCTTGACGGTGTATTTCCGTGTCGCTTCGATGATGGGTGCCTGCTTTCCGCTGTTAGCTTGCCGCATCATCCTTGCTGCGCATCGCGTTCTCAATTGGCCGTTTGAAGCTGCGCGAACTTTTCCACTGTCGCAACTATTGGCGTCATCCGCAGGGTCATCGACCGCAAGCGGCCCGTCTGCGACATTGGATCATGACCACCTAACGAAGCTATGCCCTGCCAAGATGCTTCGGCCAGAATTCCTGATGTATTTTTGCGGCTTCGTCTTGAAGGTTCGTCGGACCAACCACGGTGACGACGCGCGCGCCGGTTTGCAAAATCGACCGGCTCGGCACGTTCAACCCGATCCCAGCGATCTCGCCAAGCCGCGTTTCCGAGCACGCAAACACCATGCGCCCGATACCCGACCAGTAAATTGCCCCCGAGCACATCGCGCAAGGCTCCGTGCTGGTGTAAATCGTGCAGTGATCGAGAAAAGCAGTATCGTAGTGCTTCGCCGCCAGCTTAACCAGATTCATCTCGGCGTGGTTGGTCATGTCGTGGCCGCTATAGACACTGTTTTCAGCGCGCAGGATTATGTCGCCGTCCTTGACCAGCAGCGACCCAAACGGTTCGTCGCCGTGTTCTACCGCGGATTTCGAAAGTGCAATTGCCTCGTGCAAAAATGGATCGTGGCTTTCCATCGAATCCTCCCCAAACACTAGAGCGGCTTGAATTTGCCTTGAATCGAAGGGATTTCCAAGGTGCTGCTGATGATCCTGGCGGATAATTTGGCCTCCGCGCTTCGAGATCGGCGACACCGTGGGCGGGTAACGGGTGCCGATACCCACCATGCTCTCCTTGAGAGGTTGCCAAGGCCGCATGTTGTCGATGATTTTGGTCTCCGCTCCCCCCGAGAGTAAAAGACATGCCGACGTGATGCCCCATCACGTCAAGCTCTCTTTAACCGCGTATTCCTTTGCCCATTGTCATATCGGGTTGAATTGTTTTCTTGAGCTTTCACTTTAATCGCCTGATGGCAAAGTCACCGCCATCAAGGCCACTCCTGGCAGACGAATGACGACGGTTTAATTGAAGTGGAAGGTCGAGCAAACTGCCACGATGGTTCCAAGCTGCCATTCCATCGTCGCGCCCTTACGGCTGAGTACCGGTTGACGGATTTGCCGGAGCGGCGGCCGGCGGGCTTGCGGGAACCGCTGGCTTCGGAATAGATCGAGAAATCGGGGGCGTTGTGGATGCAGTTGAAGTTGGGTCGGTTGCGGTGCCACCCCACTGGATCCATGCAAATGCAGCCACCAAAATGATGGCGGCGAGAGCAATCCAGGGACCCCAGGCTCCACCACGACGTTCAAGTGGCGTCGTGCGAAGATCGAGGCCTTTCTCAGAATTAGGATCATAGGGCATTGCATTTTCTCCATTGATAGAAGGTAAATGGCGTTACACGTCGTTTGTTCCTACAGGCACGCACGATCACGCGTGTCACTACTGATTAAGAACAGTCAGCAAATTTAGTCCGCAGCTGAGCCCATGTATCGACTGTGTCCCGATGCTTTTTTTAATCTACGTTTTGCCCATGCCGACCGATGGATAAAAAGCAACATGGCTCGAGAACACGTTCACCAAACGGCGGTGGGGCAATGATTGGCACCTTTTCAGGTGACCGGCCCGGTTCGGGTTGTTGCGCTCGATGGCCTGCCGGTACCCACCATGGACAGCCTGGTTGCTGAGTTGAATGAGCGGGACGCAAGGGTTGGCCGCTTCTCAGGCGCTTCCTCGACCAGCATTGTCACGTTGGCGCAAGTCGCGACGACTGTCACTGCAATAAGCATACCGTCAACGGCTTCATGGCGAGACAAACTCTCCGGTTTTCCGCCAAGCGATCACGTCTATGCGGATATCGCACAAGGGTGGCAGAGTCCGATCTTCAAAAGTGGTTCTCCGAGGTGTCGTGCCGGCAGCTACCCATCCTTCCCAAACGGCATTCATTTCGTCAAAACCCATGAGATCCCGAAGCCAGATGTTTGCTTGAATCAGTTCGTCCCTATCGGTGCCCGCCTCTTTGAGAAGGGCATCAATTCGATAAAGAATTTCGGTCATCTGCGCACTTACGCTGTCTCCCGCGGCGGAGCTGGCGATCTGGCCGACTATATGGACTGTTTGGAGTGGCGTTTCCTCGTCCACGGACGAGTGCGCGATAGCCATCGGCCGGTATCCTTGTTTCACTTGGCATGCCGGTTGCTGCCGAAGGTCAGATTGCAGCCATCGCGCCAGTTGAACAGGCTGTTTTATTTTTCGCGGCTATAACGGGTCGTTATGGGCGGTCCGCCATGGCGGTGTGTCGTGACACGAACTCGACGAGATAACGGACGCCCTCGGATGCCTCGGACTGGGCATAGAATCCAATCTCGATCCGCACTGCGCCAGGTAGGTCGGCGGCCTTGTCCAGCGCACGACACCCCTCGGGGATAGTGGCTTCAAGCATAGGACCGACGCCAATGCCGACCCTTACCGCCGTTGCCATCGCGACCAACGTGGAAGCAACGCATGCCGTCTTCCATTTTATGTTCCGCTGCGACAACGTCGCGATGGTGCGGACATTCCAAGGGCAGCTCTCATCAAACATGATCACGGGGAGCGGCCTGCTTGCGTCGACCACGAAATCCGATCTGACAACCCAGGTGAGATACTCGGTCCAGATCAGGATGGGTTTCCGATTGAGGACGGTGATATCGCAAACAACGATATCGAGTTTCCCTTCATCAAACATCTCTGCCAGACGCCGGTTGGGCTCGACGATTATGTCGATGTCGACCTTGGGGTTCTGAGCCCTGAAGTCACGAAGGATATTTATCAGTCGACTGGCGGCGAAGTCCTCGACGACTCCGAGACGGATGCGCCCTAGAAGTATCTTTCCGGTGAGCCTGCGGCCGACCTCGTCGGAAAGGACCACGATCTCTCGGGCGTAGGCCACCATGATCTGGCCGTGAGCGGTGAGCTCAAGTCCCTTGGACGACCGGGAAAAGAGCGTTACTCCGACGAGCTCCTCGAGCTTGCGGATCTGCATGCTCACTGCCGCTTGCGTTCGGTGCAATTTGGCAGCAGCGCCATTGACCGTGCCGATTTCGGCGACCGTCAGGAACGCCCGCAACAAATATGAATCTAGATCAAGCATTAGGCGGGTTCTTCGTCTGCGTTAAACCAGCCGTGCGACGGTCTCCGTCTTCGGCTAAGCTGGACATTGTACGATCTGAAGTTCATGCGCAACGGCCAGAAGCGTTGCCGTCGTCGGTAATGTCATAATCGCCCCCCACGCCCAGCCCTATAAGGTTTTCTGAACGGACTCGCTGCTGAATGCTGCAATGGGAGCGACTTGAGTATCAGAAATCGTTATAGGCCCTCACGAAATATCAAGGTTGTAAAGCCTTTTGGCTCGGCGAATGATGGCATCTCGGATCAAACGGGGGAGCTTATCTTGACGATTGACCAGGATTTTCTGGAGGGCCTGCGCCGTCGCTTCGGCAATGCCGCCGGCGGTGAAATGCAGGATCCACATTTTCGCGAAGTTGCGGCAAGCGTCTTCAAGGATGGCGACAGCCGCAAATGGCCGTTTGCCGATCCGGCGACCTTCCTTGGCGCGTCCTTCATCGAGAACGGCATCAGGCCGGAGGTTTTGGGGGCCCTTGATGTAGCTCTTATCGGCGTGCCAATGGACCTTGGCGTAACCAATCGAGCCGGATCACGGTTGGGCCCGAGGGCTGTCCGGGCGATCGAACGTGTCGGACCCTACGAGCATGTTCTTCGGGTCGCGCCGATGGGCAAGCTCAAGGTCGCTGATGTCGGTGACGTTGCGATGAGAAGCCGCTTTGATCTCGCCGGTTGCCACGCCGACATCGAGGCCTGCTACCGCATGGTTGCCAGTACCGGAGTGATCCCCTTGTCCGTGGGGGGTGACCATTCCATTTCCGGCGCGATCCTCAAGGGATTTGCAAGCCGTACTCCCGTTGGAATGATCCACATCGATGCCCATTGTGATACGGCCGGGCCATATGAAGGATCCAAGTTCCATCACGGCGCACCGTTCCGGGAAGCTGTCCTCGCCGGTGTCCTCGACCCCAAGAGAACTATCCAGATCGGCATTCGAGGCGGAGCCGAATACCTCTGGGAATTCTCTTTCGCTTCGGGCATGACGGTTATACACGCCGAGGAAGTCGCTGAGATGGGCATCAAGGCCGTCATCGCGCGCGCCCTCGAGGTTGTCGGTTCCGGCCCGACATATATCAGTTTTGATGTCGACAGCCTGGATCCCGCCTTTGCGCCGGGAACTGGAACACCGGAGGTTGGTGGATTGCTTCCGAGAGAAGTTCTCGCCATGCTGCGCGGTTTCCGAGGCGTTAATCTCGTCGGCGGCGACGTGGTGGAGGTCGCACCGCAGTATGACGCGACTACCAATACTGCCCAGATAGCAGCACAGGTGCTGTTCGAACTGCTTTGCCTTGCCACGTTCAGTCCGTCCGCACGCAAGCTGGCCGCCTGAAACAGTCGGACATGTCGTCAAAAATCCAGAACCAAGAAAAAGGGAACATAAAATGAATATGAGCAAACTAGGAAGAACCATCGCCGCTGCTGCCGCATTCACTCTGGTCGGACTGTCGGCACATGCCGACGACCTCGCCGACATCAAGGCCGCCGGCCAAATCAGTGTCGGCATTTTCTCTGATTTCCCTCCATTCTCGTCGGCCAGCGCCGACATGAGCCTCAAGGGATATGATGTCGATGTCGCCCAGAGCATTGCCGACAGTCTTGGTGTGAAGCTCAACCTCGTAAGCGTCACCGGACAAAACCGAATTGCCTATCTGAACGACAAGCGCGTCGATATTCTGATGAGCGTCGGCTTTTCCAAGGAGCGTGCCGAGGTCATCGATTTTGCTGCTGCATACGCCCCGTACTACATCGCGGTCATAGGCCCGGCAGCTGTCTCGATCAAAGGCAAGGATGACCTCGCCGACAAGACAATTGCGGTTAACCGTGGCACGCTCGAAGACACCTCGTTGACGGCTGCAGCACCGGCATCGGCAACGATCCAGCGCTTCGAAAACTACAATTCCGTCATACAGGCCTTCATTTCTGGTCAAACCGAGTTGATGGTGGTCGGAAACGATGTTGGAGCGCAGGTCCTCGCACGCCAGGACGCGTTGAAACCCGAGCAAAAGTTCCAGCTCTTGACGTCGCCTTCGCACATCGCCCTCCGCAAGGGCGAGGAGGGTCTCAAGAGCACCGTCAATGACGTAGTTGCCAAGATGATCTCCGAGGGGAAACTCGACGCAAGCTCGAAGGCCTGGTTGAAGACGCCCCTCAACCCTGAAAATCTCAAGGATTGATCGAAATGAGTGCTCCCCGCCGTGAAAGGATTGGCGATGTCCTATAGCCTTGGCTTCGACTGGCTCTGGGGCGGTGCGGGAGCGCTCGCATATGGTGCGGGCATGACGCTTTTCCTGATTGCCTGCACCACCGTCTTAGGGACGGGGCTCAGTGTCTTTGGTGCTGCTGCGCGAAGAGGTCGGTTCGGCTGGTTGCGACGGGCAGTTGGCATCTATGTTGAAGTGATCCGAAACACTCCGTTTCTCGTCCAGCTGTTCTTCATCTTCTTTGGCCTTCCAAGCATTGGAATCCATCTCAATCCTGTAACAGCGGCAATACTCGCCATGACCCTCAACATGGCGGCCTATACGACCGAGGTCATAGGCGCCGGCCTGGATGCGATCCCGAAAGGGCAAAGCGAAGCGGCACTGGCGCTGGGGCTGAAACCGAGACACGTGTTTTTTAAAGTCGTCTTGCCTCAAGCGCTAAAGGTTATCTTCCCGGCCCTGACAAGCCAGATCGTCATCATGATGCTGGAATCAGCCGTGGTTTCGCAGATTTCCGTTCGGGAACTGGCGCAGGAGGCCGATCTTTTGCAGGCCCGCACGTTTCGTTCATTTGAGACTTATCTGGTCGTCACCATGATCTATCTTGCCATGTCGGCAAGCCTCAGGCGGTTGCTGATCGCTGGTGGTCGTCGGTTTCTTGGAGCGGGAATATCATGATCGAGTTCACGTTCTGGGATATTTTGCGCAATCTTGCCTTCGCGACGCGTTGGACAGTTCTCTTGTCGATCGCCGCCTTTGTCGGCGGGGCAACGGTGGGCATGGCAATCCTCTTTGCTCGGATATCGCAGTCCTTTTGGCCACGGCGGCTCGCGTCGGGCTACATAGCGCTATTCCAGGGTACACCTCTGCTCATGCAGCTTTTCCTGATGTTCTTTGGATTGCCCATGTTGGGATTCCGGATTGAGCCTTGGACGGCTGCCGTGTGCGGGCTGACGCTTTATGCCAGTGCCTATCTGGCCGAGATATGGCGCAGCGGTGTCGAGGCACTTCCACGTGGCCAGTGGGACGCGGGCGCAAGCCTTGGTCTGCACCGCTTGCAGGAACTTCGGCTTATCATCCTACCACAGGCTTTCCGGATAACTCGCGCGCCGACCGTCGGGTTTCTGGTGCAGCTGATCAAGAGCACCGCCTTGACGTCCATTCTCGGCTTCGAGGAGCTGATGAGGACAGCAAATGCCATCAACAATGCGACATTCGAGCCCTTCAAGGTTTACGGCCTCGTTGCTGCAATCTTCTTTGCCCTGTGCTATCCGTTGACTGAGTACGCGCGAAAGCTCGAGAGAGACGCCCCAATTCGTTGATAACGGCTTAGGGAGAGACCTTACGGATTTCCTGCATCGCACCAGCCATAGATTGGGACCATCCGTTAGCTGGGCTTCCTGCCGGGCTCCATTTTGGCGGCCTTGACTTTGCCGGCCTTGACTTTGCCTCCACGCTCAACTCAGGCAGCATTTTGGCGATCGCGGCTCCTCGCCTTATCGAACGTATCGCAAGGCATTTATGACGGCGTCCATATGGGGGCAGGCGTCGCCGTCAGCCAATTTCTGATACAGACCATCTGTGTCCGTTTCATCCCCTTGGCGACATTGCCGTTGAGCGACGCAAAGGGCTCCCGTGATGGTCGCCGCGACAATCGGATCACCGTCGTCTTTTCCGCTTCAGGTTACTGTCAGCAACCCTCTCCAAAACGCGCGTTTGCAGTGGAGTGGTGAAATTGACGAAAATCCCCGGACATATGAGCTCGCTGCGGCCGAGGATCGGAAGCATCGCGCTCTGCATACTGACAAGCTGCTACATCCTCCTATTCTGCAACAATGCGTTCTGGCGGAAGGCAACCGACTATCTCGGAAGCGGAAGCGGTTCGCTATGGGCACTGTACCTCGCGATGCGGGCCCTGTTCGTCGCTGTAATTACTCCATTTTCGACCAAGTACCTCGTCAAGCCGTTTTTGATCTTCCTGATCCTCGTCGCCGCCGTGGCGTCCCATTTCACAGACACGTTTGGGGCGCTTTTCGACAGTGACATGATCCGCAACGCGATGGAGACAACGCCTGCAGAAGCGCGGCACCTGATCACGTCCGAATTCATTGTTCACGTTGCCATCTTCGGGATCATGCCATCTCTCTGACTGCAATCCTCGCCTCACTCGCGATCTTCGGAATCTGTGGCGTGACCTACTCGCGGGAGTATACCGCTGCCGCCAGGCAACGGCGGGACATCGCAAAGAGCGTCAATCCCGTCGCGCCGATTGTCAGCACGGTTCGTTACGTCTTGAACGCAGGGAAAGAGGCATCGCTTGTTGTTCAGCCCGTCGGTGCCGACGCCACGGTCAAACCGTCAGAACCGCCCATCAACAAGCCGCGGGTTACGATAATTGTCGCCGGCGAGACTGCACGCGCGGAGAATTTTTCGCTTGGTGGATATTCGCGCGAAACCAATCCGCGCCTCAAGGCCGCAAATGTCATCTATTTTCCAAATACAACCAGCTGCGGCACGGCTACCGCGACCTCTGTTCCCTGCATGTTTTCGCGGTTCACTCGTGCGGTTTTCACCCACGCAAAGGCTATGGCGAATGAATCACTTCCAGACGTGCTGGTTCATGCAGGAATTGACGTTGCCTGGTTCGACAACAATACGGGCAGTAAGGGCGTTGCTGATCGTGTCCAATACCTCGACTTGGCGAATTCGAAAGATCCGCGATTTTGCCAGGGAGGCGAGTGCCTGGACGGCATCTTCCTGGACAAGCTTGATGGCTGGTTGGACCATGTCAAAGGCGATAGCGTTCTGGTACTCCATCAGCTGGGCAGCCACGGACCCGCTTACTATCTACGATATCCCGAACATCAAGGTAGGTTCGTTCCCGACTGCCGTACCCCGGAGCTTGGCAAGTGTTCGACCGGGGAGATCGTCAATGCCTATGACAATTCGATCCTCTATACGGACGACTTCATCGCGACCATCATCGACCGCCTCAAGTCCCGTTCGGGCAAGATGGAGACGGGCCTCTACCTTCATGGAACACCGTACATGTTTGCTCCCTCGCAGCAGCCAAACGTGCCGTTCCTGACGTGGTTTGACAACGACTTCGGTAAGTTCGATGGATCTGGACACGGCTTGCCTCCGAAGAGAGGTACTTGGCGCGACGTCTCACGACAACCTGTTCCACAGCGTGCTCGGTATGATGAACGTGGAGACGTCGGTTTACGACAAGCGGCTCGACGTATTCGCAAAGTGTAGGAGTCGAAATTCGTGAACATCGTTTCCACGCGACAGCAACCAACAGATAGGAGGCGCGATCGGGTGAATGTGCTTGTCGTCGAGGACAACGTCGACATCGGGGACGCTCGTCTCATGTCGTGGCTGATGGGCATTGCGTTGACTGGTGTGTGAACCTGAAGGACGCTGCCTGTCGACTGCGATCGAAGAAGTATGATCTGGTGCTTCTGCACCTGTGGCTGCCGGACGGCAATGGCCTATCCCTCCTGCGAGCTATCCGAAGGGAAGGTGACAAAACCCCGGTTATCATTATGACGGCGCAGGACCAATACAGCGATCGACTGGCGGGAATTGAGGGTGGGGCAACCGATTTCCTCGTGAAACCTTTCGACCTGGCCGAACTCTCCGCACGATTGAAGAAGATCGGGCGATGAGGCGGGCGTATCACGCAATGTGCCAGCTTAGTACGTGTGGTGCGCGCGGCTCTTTGGGCGTTCGCGTGCTGGATCGCCTTCAGGCGTTGCATTTCGCCAGCGGTGTCAATGGCGTTGCCTTCAGGTAGCCGTCAGAATACTGTGACAACATCGCGGCGCGCCGGGTGTGCAGGGGAAACGCACGCCCATTTGACATTGCTATACATTTGGAGCGGATATGACCGATAAGTCTAGCCGTCTTGTGCTGCATACAAGTTCGCGTGACGAGGTGTTTGCCGACGAACGCAATGCTGTTGAGGATTTCTCGTTCAACTCCACCGTCGCGAATGTCTTCGATGACATGGTGAGCCGCTCTGTCCCGTTCTACGGAGAGATGCAGCGGATGGTTTGCGAGTTGGCCCGGGACTTTGCCCAGCCTCAGTCCAACCCGGCTTCTCCGTGGAAAACGCCAGCGTCGTGACGATGTTGTTAACTTTGCAATTTGTACGTCCGCTCTTCCGCGAGCGGGTGATGAAAACGATCTACGACGGTCTCAACGAACACGGATGCCTGTTGCTGATCGAGAAGTTGACCAGCGAGGACACGACCTTCAACAGGCTTTTCATCGACCACTATTACGACTTCAAGCGGCGTAACGGSTATTCCTCGATCGAGATATCAAAGAAGCGGGAGGCGTTGGAAAACGTTCTCATCCCTTACCGCCTCGAGGAGAACACCCAATTGCTCAAGGAGGTGGGCTTCAAGAGCACGGAAGTGTTCTTCCGTTGGTATAATTTCTGCGGCATCGTCGCGGTTAAGTGAGACAAAATTCCATGAAGAATCTCATGCTGTCGATCGGGAATTTCTTTTTCAAATATCGAAACCAGGCGTTTCCGCTCATCATCGTCGCATTGTTTGTTGCTACACCGCCGGCCRCGACGGTTCTGGGCAGTGCGACGCTCGAACGGTGGAAAGACGCCGCCGCACTGCTCATCGTATCGGCGGGYTTGATACTGCGCGCAACCGTGATCGGTTATGCCTAYATCAAGCGTGGCGGCCTGAATAAGCGGGTCTATGCCAAGGACCTGGTCACGGAAGGCATGTTCGGTGTTTGCCGCAACCCGCTGTACGTTGGGAACATGCTCATCTACTCCGGGCTCTTCCTGTTCCACGGTAATCCAGTGGTCGTTGCCGTCGGATGCTTGTTGTTCGGGTTTATCTACCAGTGCATCATTTACGCCGAAGAGGCGTTCCTGGCTGACAAGTTCGGGGAGGCCTACAGTGCGTACTGCCGGGACGTCCCCAGGTGGGGGCTGAAGCTGAGTGCATTTTCGGCATCCACGGAAGGAATGGCATTCAATATGAGGCGCGTTATTGCCAAGGACTACTCGACGATGTCGTCGACGCTGATCGCGCTGTTGGCCACCGAGTTCTACCGGGTGGCGGCCGATTCGATATCGGATCAGGAGCTCTCTGCCTGCCAGGTGTTCTGTCGTGAACGGCTTCACATATGGTAACCCCCTGGGTGACGGTAACTGTGCGGTTCGGGGCAGCCGAAATGCGAAGGAACGTATAAGTGCCCAGTGTGGTGCTACTAACCTGGTAGCTTGAACAGCGCGCGTGCACGATCGACCAGCTTGCGCCCGGCGGAGCGTCTCGGGATTTCAAAAATGATGTTGAAGAGGCGGCGGTAGCTGTCGTCGGGAGAGGTAAGTGCTGTAGCGCCGTGCCAGGCCGACGACGTGTTCTTGAAGAGAAAGCTGTGGTTGTCGGTGATGCAAGCTGCAGCGCTGGTCTCGAAATCCGCGAAATCGGGATTCATAGCTTCGATCTTCTTGCCGCCGAGTACCAGCGTGGCGCCACCCCACTCGGGGTTCCAATCATCGCTCGTATTGAAATAGAGAATATGCGTCCCGATCTTTGTTGGGGTGTCGAGATGCGGCGAGACCTCGGATCCCCGCGAGCCAATGTGCCAGGCATAGCGCGGGATGAATGTGGAAACTCCGAGCGCACGGCGAATGAAACGTTGGTATTCTTCGCTCGTCTCTAGTTCGTCCAAGAAACCCTGCCAGGCCGTGGGCAGTTGTTCGCGACCGACAACGCCACCGGCTTCCGCTGGCCTGTCTCTATGATAGATCGAGTTCTCGTAGGCCAGATAGTGGCGGTTGTGCGGGCGCTGACCATGAGATCGACGTATATTGTTGTGGTATTCGAACAGCTCAAGCGATGGGAAGTTGGTATAGAGGGACTGAAATCCCTCCTGGGTCAAAAAGCCTCCAATGTTCTCCCAAGGAAAGGGGGACCTTTTCCTGAACGCGTCAAGGTCGAACCGCCGCAGCAGTTCGTAGTCAATAAAGGTCCCCTTCATGGAATGCCCCTCCGCTGCCTCTTTCCCCAAACCGGTACTTCAAAAATTGCGTAAATTGCTGACCCGAGCCTGAAGGGGGCGTCGTAGGATGTTGATTTGCTCGCGCCGACTCAGAATTGCTGCTGTTGCCGGTGAGGCTTCGGCTCATTCACTGGTGATCAGCATATGCAGCATCGATTCCAGCGCGCGAACCTTACCCCTGACTGCCCTGCAGCAGGCGGCGGGTTGGGCTTCGGGACGACCTACACGAGCCTGCTCTTCCTCGGGCTGGTCGTCGCTATCGTGATCTATATGACGCTGTCCCAAAGCTCGAGCGAGCCGACAGAAGCAACCCGTTAACTGTCGCAAAAGGTAATCGTCGGTATGATTTGCCGGTTCAGGTGTTTGTCAGGCTGATGAGGGATACGTGACAATCTCAGGCTTCATTCGTTGAGATTTGAATATGGCGCACGTGGGCCAGTCCTCTTATACGCCAGCCCCTCCGGCTACGGCGGTACTCGCACTGATCGTCGCATGGTTCGCGTTGCTGGCCGCGTTCTATCTCCATCCTTCCCTTGACGTCGAGGTGTCCTCGTTCTTCTTCACCGGCCCACTCTGTGAGGCAGCTCTTCCAGATTTTGTCTGCGGGTACTTCCCACTTCGTCGACTGCAGGTCGTCGAACACGTGAGGCAGATCCTGTACGTGCTTCCATACGCAGCAGCAGCGCTGATTGTCGTGGTCGGTGCGAGTGGCTTTTTTTCAAGGGAAATTCGCAATCGCATTCCGATGGGCAGGCTGGTGGTTGCGATCGTAAGCCTTTGCTTGGGGCCGGGACTAATTGTAAACGGGTTTCTGAAATCCTATTCGGGCAGACCTCGGCCTGTACAGACGAGCCTCTTCGGCGGCCCCTTCGATTTTGCAGCAGCCGGGACGTTCGTTGGCGAGTGTGCCAAGAACTGTTCCTTTGTCTCTGGCGAAGCCTCCGGGGCAGGGTGGCTGCTCTGTCTTCTCTTCCTGCTGCCGTCCCGTATTCGCCTGTGGGTTGGACCGCCATTGGTCGCAGGCTCGTTGATAATGGCAGGTTTGCGTGTCGCAGTGGGTGCACACTACGCGTCTGATGCGTTGCTTGGCTGGCTATTGGCGATCATTCTCTTCATGGCATTTCTGATTGTCGAAGCCCGGATTGCCGACAAGCTGAAAGTCGGCTGGCCGCGGTGATCGCCCAGCCTATACGGCGCGGCGTGTTAATCCAGGAGTTCTGGCGGGTTCGCACGAAAGCCCGTCTTAACCGCTGCCGACAATCGATGGTCATATCGAGCTATCTCGCACACATGGGGTTTTTATTGAAGCTCTCTCGCATTCAACAAACGGCTCGCATGTGCTAGGGACAGACTATGAAAATCCTTATCGTTGAAGACAACAAAGAACTTGCCGATTGGCTCGGCAAGGCGCTTCGGCAAGCCCAGTATGCAGTGGACATCGCCTTCGACGGCGAAGATGCCGAGTTGATGCTCAAAGTCGCGAGCTATTCGGTGGTCATTCTTGACCTCTCCCTTCCCAAGATCGATGGCATGACGTTGTTGAAACGCATCCGTCAAAGCGGCGAGAAGGTGCCCGTGATTATTTTGACGGCCAATGCCAGCCTTGACGGTCGGGTAGCCGGGCTTGATGGCGGCGCGGACGACTACCTCGCGAAGCCCTTCGAAATCGCGGAACTGGAAGCCAGGATCAGAGCGGTCGTACGACGCGGGCAAGACAGGGCCGCGCCCGAAATCATGGTGGGCGATCTGAGATTTGCTGGCTCAACGCGTCAGTTCTTCATCGGCGGTGAACCGCTAGCCCTTACTCCGCGCGAACACGCGGTGCTGGAATACTTGGTTATGAAGGTGGGGACCACGGTGTCAAAGGCCACGCTGTCCGAGAGCGTATTCGGTTTCGATGACGAGGCCGACCCGACTGCAATCGAGATTTATGTTCACCGTCTGCGCAAGAAGCTTGAGAGAAGCTCAGCGCAGATCGCGACGTTGCGTGGTCTAGGCTATCTGCTCCGAGATGCACAGTGATATGCGGCTGGCGTGGTACAACTATCCGCGGTCGGTTTTCGGGCGGCTTCGCGAAAGCCTGCGAGCGCAACTGCTTGCGTGGGTGATCCTGACGCTCTTCGGCGCGATCTGTTTCAATATTTACGACAGCTTCCGAACCGCAGACGCCGCGTCGAAGCTTGTTACAGACCATACGCTGCTTGCCTCGGCCCGCGTCATCGCGGAAGCGGTTCGCGTTGACGCAGGAGGTACCGTTGAGGTTGATGTCCCGCCTGCGGCAATCGAAATGTTCGATACTGGATACGGGGATCAAGTCTTCTACCAAGTCATTACGGCTTGGGGAAATCTAGTCGCGGGATATCCCGAACTGCCATTGCCGACGGTCGAGCGGGTAGGGCAGGATCGTGCCTTTCGTAACGCCGGGGTACGAGCGCTGACGCTGAACCACCCGGTTGTTGGGCTCCCCAAAGACGGCGAAATCGCCGTGACGGTTGCGGTCACCCACAACGCTCAGAATGCGTTGCGGCGCCGTCTGTGGTTCTCGGATTTCACGAAGCAGGTTGTCCTCGTGCTCCTCGCGGGTGTTGTCACGATTATTGGTCTCCAGCGGGGGCTCGCTCCCGTGCTTAGATTGCGCGATGCGGTTCGTGAGAGAGGTCGAGATCGGCTCGACCCTTTGTCACCGTCGATGGTGCAATCCGAGCTGCGCCCACTGGTTCTCGCGCTCAACGACCATATGGAGCGGGTCCAAAACCAAATGGCCGCTCAACGGCGATTTGTCTCGAACGCAGCACATCAACTCCGCACGCCCCTTGCGCTCATTTCAACGCAGGCCAGCGTTGCGGCAAGGGAGAAAAATACAGAGCGCCGCGATGAGGCCCTACAGGCGCTTCGCAACAGCACGCAGCAGATATCGCGGCTTGCCAGTCAGCTCCTGACCCTGTCCCGCGCAGAGCCTGGAAGCAGACGGCCACGGACAGACGTTGTCGATCTCGTCACCGTTGCAAGGGAGGTACTCGGCACGCAAGCCGAGGAAGCGCTGCGCCGTGGCATCGACATCGGGCTGGAGGAAAATGGTTCCGTCGACGTTGAGGGCGACGGCACCATGCTGCGGGAGATGCTGGTAAACCTCGTTGACAACGCCATCCGCTACACGCCTGCGCCTGGCCGGGTCACTGTGGCCGTAACGCGACAAAATGGGACAGCCGTGCTTCGTGTCGAGGACAACGGGCCGGGAATTCACCCAATGGAGCGCGAGCACGTCCTCGAGCGCTTCTATCGCATTATGGGCACCGAAGAGGAGGGAAGCGGCTTGGGGCTAGCCATCGTTCTTGAGGTTGCGACGGGTGCCGGTGGAACCCTTTGGTTGGATGACGCCAAGGGTGGCGGACTGGTGGTAACCGTTCGGCTGCCTGCAAGAGCCAAACACTGAGCGCGTTAGCGGGCCCCAAGATGCTCAGCCTCGCAAGAAACCAGGCTGACAGGGCAAGGTCTTCAAGCTGAAAGGCCTTCCATGAACCCTGGAGGCTGGACTGTCGCAACAGATGCTAGCACCAAAAAAATAGGGCCATCGATTGTCGAGGCCCAAGGTGTGGAGGTTTGAAAACCTCCAGAGGGGAACGGTCGGTGCATGGGATGGGAGGTGTTACCCACGTTAACCACCGACTGCACAACATATACGGGCATTTTGTCGACAAAGCAATGGACCGGATCCATCTTTGGGCAACTCTGCGCAGCCGACTAACACGCATAGGTAAGCATCGCTCCATCCTGTTTTTCAATGGTGGCGCTGCGTTGACGATAAGCGACGCTGGATCAGTGGGCGGGGCCCCCGTAGCTTTGATTCTAATTGCTGGGCGTTTACAGGTGCCTGATGGTGGCCATCTATTGCTTTAAATCAATATGTTACTTCGGTTGACGCAAGAAATAGATGAGGCCGGGTCCGTACGAACCCAGCCCCGTGGTCCTTGGGAGGACTAGCTGCTTATTGCGTGTCGATGTGCTGTTGCGGACGCCATTTGGCAAGCCTGTTTTCGATCAGCGTCATGATGAATTCGGCAAAAAGCGTAACGACCATCACAAGCAGGATCGCGGCATACATTCCAGCAGCATCGAATGTTCCTTTTGCGATTGAAATCAGCTGGCCGATGCCGAACCGCGCACCGACGAACTCGCCGACGATTGCACCAATGATCGCGAAGCCGAAGGATACGTGCAGGCTGGCGAAGATCCAGCTCATGGCAGACGGGATGACGACGGTTCGCGTTACCTGCCAGTCGGACGCGCCGAGGATGCGAGCGTTTGCAATCATGTTCCGGTCTGCTTCGCGGACGCCCTGGAAGGCGTTGGCGAACACCACGAAGAACACCATGATGAAGGCGAGAGCGACCTTGGACGGCAGCCCAAGGCCCATGATCATGATGAAGATTGGCGCGAGGACCACACGCGGGATCGAGTTGATCGCCTTGATGTAGACCGAGAAAATGTCCGACAGGAACTTGTTGCGGCCAAGGCCGATGCCTACGAACACGCCGGTGATCGATCCCGCGAAGAATCCGATCAGGGCTTCTTCCATTGTGACCCAGAGATTGTACCAGAGCGAGCCTTCAGTGGTCCCCTGCGTCGCCCATTCGTAGAGCCTCGCCATCACCTCGCTGGGACTTGAATAGAAGAACGGATCGATCCACTGCATGTTGGAGGAGAGCTCCCACATGCCGACGACAGCTACCAGGATAAATACCTGCCAGAAGAGAACGAGGTTCTTCCGGCGTTTTATGGCTTTCAGCGCAGTAGCTTCAATTTCGGCATCGGAGGTGCCGGCGGAGAAGATTGGCGCGGTTGCGGCCCCGAAAGTCGTGTGTGCCATGTCTGATTTCCTCCCTTACGCTGCTTCGCTTGCGCGCCGATAGCTGGTCTCGACCTCTTGCCGCAGGTCGTCCCAGATCGTCTTGCAGTAGTCGATGAAGGTCTGGTCATAACGGATTTCGGAGACAACGCGCGGGCGGGGCAGGTCGATCGTGTAGACCGACTTCACGGTCGCCGGACCTGCGGTCAGCACGTAGACCTTGTCGGCGAGCGCGACGGCCTCCTCGAGGTCGTGGGTGACGAAAATGACCGACGCTTTCCGATCCGCCCAAAGCTTCAGGAGTTCTTCGTGCATTACAGTGCGGGTCTGGACGTCCAAGGCCGAGAACGGCTCGTCCATTAGCAGGATTTCAGGTTCGTTGATGAACGTCTGCGCGAGCGAAACGCGCTTTCGCATTCCACCGGACAACTGATGGGGATAGTGATGGATGAACTTGGATAGCCCGACGCGTGCGAGCCAATCCCTTGCGCCTTTCTCGGCTTCAGCCCGCGACTTGCCACGGAAGAGCGGGCCGGACATGACGTTGTCGAGGACGTTCTTCCAGGGGAAGAGAGCGTCGGTCTGGAACACGAAGCCAACACGAGGGTCTATGCCGTTGATTGGGCCGCCCATCAAGCGAACTTCACCTGCACTGGGCTTTGCAAGACCTGTGACCAGATTGAGAGTGGTCGACTTGCCGCAACCCGTTGGGCCGACGACTGCAACGAACTCTCCACGGCCAACCGTCATGTTGAAATCGCGCAGTGCCGTCAATGACTTTCCGGTCGGGGAAACAAAGCGACGGCTAACATTGATCAGCTCGATCGCGGGGATCTGCTTGTTGTCCTGATTCATGGTGATACCTGTGCGTGGTTTTGAGGGCGCACACGCGATGCCCAGGGTGGGAGCCACTTCCGACTGGACGGAAGTGGCGCAACGTGACTTACTTTACGTTCTTTACGAACTCAGTCGTGTAAGTCTTTGACAAGTCGATCTGCTTGCCTTTGACGTTCTTCGAGAATTCCGAAAGGACCGCCAGGACTGTCTTGGGACCGTCTTCCGGCATCACGCCGTCTGGTGTAAACATGCCCTTGCCCTGGTCGAGTGCCTTGACGTACCCGTCCTTGTCGCCGACGTAGAAGTCCTTCGGCATCTTGTCAGCGATCTCGGCCGCCGAGTGCGTGTTGATGTAGCGGAGTGTCTTCACGAACGCATTGGCCAGCTTCTGGGCGTCGTCCTTGTGAGCATCCGCCCAGGCGGTTTCGACGTAGAACGATGCCGCAGGATAGGTGCCGCCAAGCGCCTGTCGCGTCGCCTCGACGGTTCGCATGTCGACGAGGACAGTTGCTTCTCCTGTCTTCAACATGCGCGAGATCGTCGGCTCGGTCGTCATCCCACCCTGGATCTGATCCTGCTGCATGGCGGCGATGAACGTCGCGCCTGCGCCTACGGGGATGGTGACGACGTCGCCGGGCTGCAACCCAGCCTTCGAGGCCATGTAGAGGGTCAAGAAATTGGTAGACGAGCCAAGGCCCGTTACGCCAAGGCTCTTGCCTTTGAAGTCTGCCGGCGACTTGATGTCCGGTTGCTTCGTGGAGACGAGTTCAACTTCGCCTGGTGCCTGGCTGAACTGGACGATGGACTCGACGAACTTGCCCTTGGCCTGAAGGTCGACACAATGGTCGTAGAAACCAACAACGCCCTGGACGGCACCGGCTAGCAATTGGTTCTCGGCGTCGACGCCTGCGGCTTCATTCAGAAGCTCGACGTCCAGGCCTTCATCCTTGAAGTATCCGAGGGACTCGGCGAGCTTTGCGGGCAGGTAGATTTGCTTTTCGTAACCGCCAACCATGATGGTGATCTTGTCAGCGGCGCGGGCCGTGGATGCACCAAACGACGCGGCGGCGATCATCGCGGAAACAGCGATGGTATTAAAAAGACTGCGTGACGAACGCATTAAGGTCTCCTCCAGTATGAGTTACGCATCGCCTGTCATCACGATACAAGTGCTTCCTCCACGATGCAGCTCGTTGGTAGCCGCTCGAAGCTTTCAACTAGCTTTCAGTGGTTCGGCTAGCGCGATAGGGCCTTCGTAGAAAAGCAAAATCTTACGAAAGCATACAATCGTGGACAGAGTGCGGAGATTTTAAGGGCCGACGTTCTTTGGGATCCCCACGACCCCCGAGGCCTCGATGAATTTCGTTCCCGCCCAGAAAACATTGCAAGCCCGGCATGTGCCGGCCAGCCCCGAACCTTTCTGATCAACCTCGGTCAACGGATCGAGGAAAACGCATGGCATTTCTTCTCAGCCATATCGGACTCGATTTTGAAAGGGTATCGGCGGTAGACGGGCCAAGCTCTAGTATTTGTTCGGGGCATTCCGCTTGATAGCCTTCCAGCATACGAGCCCGACGACCTGGCGGTCGAATTGAGCGGGGGGACGCAAGGGGCAGGGCACTGCTCCGACGCTTTCTCGACTAGGCGATCTAGGTGTCGAAATGGCAGTATACGAATGCGGCCGGCCGTTAGGCGGTGGCCCAGACTCGCCTTTGTGCGGCATCAAATGGTCCGGCGGGATCCTATGGATTGCCGGCATCACGCCAGGATATAAGCCAACGATTGAATGCATCCGCCGCCTCTGTGACGTCCGAGCTGACGATCTCGTAGGCACCAACTATCGGCTGGATACTTGAAAAAAGAGCAAGAAGTTGGCCTTCCCTGAGTTCCTTCTCGACAAGGGACGGGCTCGCCTGGCCGATGCCCAGTCCAGATATGCAGGCATCAATGGACGCCTCGTCCGTATCGAAGGCTATGGTGCCGCCTCGCGCCCTGAACTCCAGACCCGCAGCCGCGCTCCAGGTTCGCCAGGACCAAGCATCAGCTGTGTCCAGCAAGATCGGCAGGTCGAGAACGGATTGCGGTGAACCCTGTGAGGCGGCGTTTACGAGAAGAGGTGAGCAAACGGCGATTGTCCTATCGAGGAGGAACGCGTGTTCGAATTCGCCTTCCGTCAAACCCCGCCTATAGGTCATGACAATATTCGGCGCCTGGCTCGCTCCCAGCGCGAGTGATTGGATGTTCAGATCGATGGTTGGATGCTCATGCCGAAAAGAGCCAAGGCGGGGAATGAGCCATCGCCGCGCCAAGGTTATGGGAGCTTGGATGACGATCTCAGCACGATCCGGTTGCAAAGCGCGCGTTCCGTTTTCGATGGTCGCCAGTGCGGCGTTGACGTGGGCAAGGTACTGCCGCCCGGCGTCGGTGAGTGCAATCGAGTTATGAGTTCTCCGGAATAGTTGGATTTCAAGAGCGTCCTCCAGCGACTTCATTTGTCGGCTGATCGCGCCGGGCGTCAGGTGCAACTCCTCGGCGGTCATCGTGAGACTCCCCGTTCGCGCGACCACCGAGAATGCGGGAAGGGTCGCCAAAGGCGGGAACCTGAACTGCTTGGCTTGAGCGTTTCTCATGCGGGCGTGAAAATCTTTCGCTTGCATTTAAGTGGAGTATATCTATCCACATTTCCCTCGGGGCGGCAATACCGGGGAAGGGTTCGCCGCGCTGGTTTCCATGGCGGACCAACCAGCGCGGCGCGTGCCGTCCATTCCGACGGCTAGCTTGAGTTGCGTGCAACCTAAGCTGACCGACGAATTGCCTGAGACCATGAGAGGGGAAATTGACAATGTTCGAACTTCCGAAGGCTTCACGAAGAACGGTCCTGAAAACCGTGCTCTCCGCGGGTATCACCATGGCGACCTCGGTGGCCGCGCCGGCCTTTGCCGAGGAAGGTACCTTCACGGTTATCGATGACCGTGGCACAGCAGTAGCTGTACCCCAAAAGGCCAAGCGTATTGCGTCCGTTTCGTACTTTGGAGCCGACGTTGCACTTGCGCTCGGGATCAAGCCTGTCGCGACAACCTATATGGTTGAGGGTAGAACGCCGGATTTTCTGGGTGGGTATCTTTCTGACGTAAAGCAAATCGGTCAGCGCGCCACCCCGAATCTCGAACTGTTGGCGCAGTCGAAACCCGACGTGATCGTGGCCATCCGCCGCTACACGGAGGGGAACGCGGAACAGTATCAAAAAGTCGCTCCGTACCTGGCCTACAGCCTCGAACTCTTTGCCGACAGCGACCGGACGATCGCCCAGCTTTCTACCATCCTCGGGGAACCAAAGCGGGGACAGGAACTCAACGCAGAGTTCAAGGCTGACCTGGACGCATTTAGTGAGAAGGCTCCCAAGGATAAACACCCGCGCTTCGCCGTGATGTGGGGTGGAGAGACCCCATGGGTCTTCCGTTCGGAAAACATGACAGCCGCGATCCTCGTCGCACTGGGAGGCGAAAACATCGCCGGGCAAAACCCGACGCCTTCGGTTCCGGACAATTGGGGCGTGGAACTGAGCCTCGAGACGATGCTCGAGAAGGACCCGGAGGTGATATTCGTCTATGACTACGGTCCGGATCGCCCTCACGAGAACAATCCGATCTGGGCGCAGCTTTCGGCGGTCAAGAACGGCCGGGTCTACTACGTCGGCGACCACTGGGTGGAAGCCCATGGGCCGATCGGCCGCCAGATGGTCCTGCGCGAAGCCGCCCACCATCTCTACCCGGACGCATTTCCCGCTGTCGACGTGAAAGCGGA
The DNA here is from genome assembly GCF_056398905.1 of Rhizobium sp. 01T417. Lineage (NCBI taxonomy): Bacteria > Pseudomonadati > Pseudomonadota > Alphaproteobacteria > Hyphomicrobiales > Rhizobiaceae > Rhizobium > Rhizobium sp. 01T417. Next base: position 86,983 of record NZ_JBFTQH010000039.1, read on the forward strand.
GTCCCGGAGGATGATACCCGCAAGCGTCAATTGAATCTTGTCGAGACGGGCCGGATATCGTCCCGGCTCGGCCTGAAATCTCAGGATCAACTCTGTGTCGCATATCTATCCTGGCCTCACTCAAGCCCGGCGGATCGCCGCGCTCGCCGCGCCGCTTTCCGCAGTACAACTCGCGCAGGTCGCTATTTCCACGACTGACATGGTCATGCTGGGCTGGTCGGGGGGAACGGCGCTTGCCGTCGGCGCTCTCGGATTCACCATTTTCAATCTCCTGCGAACCATGGGATTTGGATTGCTCGTCGGCACATCCAACATCGTTGCGGAGCGCGCAAGCTTCGGCCTGTTCCGTGTACATCTTCACGCGGCTTTCCTGGTGGCAACGGGTGCCGCGGCTGTCGCGGCGGCAGCGCTTCTCGCCGCCGGCTATACGTTGCCATGGTTCGGTCAAGATGAGTTCATCGTCGAGGGGACGACCGAGTATCTCGCCTATATCGCGCCAGGGATGTTCCCGCTCTTTTGGTTCTACGCCTATCGCGGGGTGGTCGTAGGAACGCGACGGGCCAAGCTATTGCTTTTCATCACCCTCGGTACAGTCGTCGTGAACGCGGTGCTGGACTACGGATTCCTGTTCGGGAGGTTGGGTTTGCCACTTCTCGGAGTTCCGGGGGTGGCTGCATCCAGTTCGATCTCGTACCTCCTGCAATTCCTGGCTATCGCGGCGATTACCCACCGCACATCTCATTTCAATTCGGATCAGGCTGGCATTACGCTACCCGGCACGATTGACCGCATAATGAGGATTGGACTCCCGACCGCTGGCTCGTATGGATCGGAAGCAGGCTTCACGACGCTAATAGCTTTGATGGCCGGAGTGTACGGTACATCGGCACTGGCTGCCCATGCCACTGTGAACCAGCTGGTCTACATCGTCTTCATGATTTCGATCGGGTTGTCGCATGCGACCTCGATAAGTGTGAGCGAGGCTGTTGGAGCGCGCGAAGCATCGCTTGCCGTTAAGGCGGGCCGGGCCGGACTTTTCCTCGGACTGGTTGTCGTGCTCGCCTTTTCGGCCATTTTCCTAACCGTTCCCGACCGAGTGCTTGCCTTCTTTTCGGTGACACCGGACCACGACAAAGCCGCATACCAGGCCGCAAGGGGTCTCCTCCTCCTCGCAGCGGCGATCCAGGTCTTCGACTTCGCCCAGAACATTGCCATCGGTGCAGTGCGGGCGGTCGGTCGTGCTGGGGTCGGGTTCTGGATAACCATTGGCAGCTATTGGCTGGTGGGGGCTCCGACGGCCTGGTTGGTCGGGTTCCACTTGCTTCCCGGCGTGCTTGGCGTCTGGATCGGAATGGGAGCGGGCTTGATTGCTGCCGCCGCGGGATTGGTGGCTCTCTTCGAGAGCGCCGGCGGCACTGCTCCAACGCGAGAGGCGCTGCCATGATACGCTCGGCTGGCCTCGTTGTTACGTTCGCGTTGGCAGGAGTTATCGTGATGGTGACCGGCCTTTTGGTCGGTGCCAAGCCGATGACGTATTATCAGGCCATTCGGGCCCTCATGTCCCCAAATGTTGGCACCGATGGCATCATCGTCTGGACACTGCGAATGCCAAGAAGCATTGCGGCCTTTGTTGCCGGCGGCGCGCTAGCCGTTTCCGGGTATCTCCTGCAGTCGATCACGCGAAACCCACTCGCAGCGCCGGACCTAACGGGGGTCTCTGCTGGGGCCGTGACGGCGATAGTAGCCACCTTCATCTTCTTCCCTGCAGTTTCGTCTTTCTATTATCCGCCCATCGGGATGGTTGGCGGACTGGTCGCCGCAGGCATGACGATCTGGATCAACCGCGGCGGTCGAGGATCGCCGCTTCAAATGGCACTTGGCGGCATTACGATTGCGTTATTCCTCAATGCGGTAACGACCTATGTCTTGCTCAGGGGTGGACCGCAGTCTCCCTCCGTTCTTTTCTGGCTATCTGGCGGCTTCCAGGGTCGGTCTTGGCCCCAGGTTGGCTATATGCTTCCCTGGCTTTTTGCGGGTCTCGCAATAGCCCTCGTCAGCAACCGGGCGATCGGGTTACTAGCGCTTGGAGACGATGCAGCCGCGGGCATGGGCGTAAACCTTGCTGTGTGGAAGCCTGTGGTCCTCGTGGCGGCGATAGCGTTGGTGGCGGGCGTCACGCCGGTGGCCGGACCAATCGCTTTCGTCGGGCTGGCGGCACCGCACCTGGTCCGGCTGCTTCGTCCCGACGGCGCGTTCTGGTCCCTCCTGCTCAACATTGCCCTCGGTGGTCTCCTGCTCATTACAGCCGACGTTCTGGCGCGATCCGTCGCTCCACCCAGGGAAATCCCGGTCAGCCTTTTCACCGCTCTCATCGGCGGGCCGGTCCTCGTTTACATGACACAACGCCGGAAAATCTCGATCGAGGGACCGGCGACATGACCTACGAGACGGCTACCGAGAGGAAGGAAATTGGCGGCAGCAAAATCGCGGCGTTAGCCTGCGCGGCGGTCGGCCTGTTTGTGCTGTCGATTTTTCTTGGCGTCGTCGACCTGCCTCGCTCGGAAATCTTCGCGGTATTGACGGGCAGGGGATCGGACGAGGGCAACCTGATCATCGCGACCATTCGCCTCCCCAGGATCGTCACGGGGGTTCTCGTTGGCGTGCATTTTGCGGTTGCCGGAGCGCTGCTCCAGACGATCACGCGAAACCCGTTGGCCGATCCGACGATACTCGGTATCTCCCAAGGGGCGACGCTCGCCATCACCGTCTTCCTCTTTTTCGCGGTCTACCGCTTTAATTCGGATTCCAATACCCTGTACGCCCTCCCGATCCGGTGGCTACCGCTGATCGGCTGCGTCGGCGGACTGGTCAGTGGGCTGGCGGTGTACGCGCTAACGCTCCGCAGGCAGTTGAGTGCATTACAGCTCACGATCAGCGGAATCGCCATCGGTGCATTCCTGCATGCGTTGTCCATGGGCATCATTGTCGGATGGGGCAGTGCTCGCATCGAGATCGTCATGCAGTGGTTCTCGGGCAGCCTTTATGCGCGTGGCTGGGAGCATGTCCGGTTCCTTGTGCCCTTCACGGCAGTCGGACTGGCGATACTCCCGTTCATCCATCGCCCTGTTGCGCTGCTTAGCGTCCAGGAGGACGCCTCGCGTTCCTTCGGGCTCGCACACGGATTCTGGTTCAGCATCGTACTCGCCGTCGCCTGCCTGCTCGCCGCGAGCGCAGTCGGGGTCGTCGGTCCGCTTGCGTTCGTCGGGCTCGTCGTGCCGCACATCAGCCGCTTTGTCGCGGGCAAACACCGACATCTCGTGCTTCCACTTTCCGCCTTGCTCGGGGCTGCCGTAGTCACAGGCGGCGACCTTGTTGGACGACTGATCGGCGGCCCAGAGGAAATCCCAATCGGGGTTGTGACGGCTTTCGCCGGAGCGCCTTTCTTCGTTGCCCTTCTCAGACGGTATCAGTGAGCACAATGTTGTTGTCAGCTAAAAATATATCGGTGCAGTACGGCAAGCGGGTCGCGGTCCACGGTTTCGAGTCCGACGTTAACCCGGGGGAGGTCGTAGCCCTCATCGGCCCCAACGGTTCCGGAAAGAGCACGGCGCTGCACGCGCTGGCAGGCCTCAACAAACCCTACGGTGGTGAGGTAACTATCGAAGGGCGCCCCATCGCCAGGTGGTCCCGCAGGGAACTCGCAAAGCGCCTTTCATTCCTGCCCCAGGCTCCGATCTCACCGGAAGGAATGACCGTCGAGCAGTTGGCGAAGCAAGGGCGGTTCGCACACATCGGGTTGCTTAGCCGCTACTCGGCATCAGACAGCAGTGCCGTCGCCTGGGCGCTGCAGCAGACGGGTCTCGTCGGACATGCTGACCGGAATCTCTCGGAATTGTCGGGTGGCGAAAGGCAACGAGCGTGGATCGCGGCAGCGCTTGCCCAGGAAGCGTCAATCTTATTGCTAGACGAACCAACGTCGTTTCTGGACATCGGGCATCAGGTCGAGGTTCTCGAATTGCTGTGCAGGCTCGCGCGCCAGCGTCACGTGGCTGTGGTCATTGCCATGCATGATATAAACCAGGCCATCGCCATAGCCGACAAGATACTGCTTATGGAAGCTGGTGCTATGAGGTTCCAAGGCGAACCCGCCGAACTTGCTCAATGCGGACTGATCGAATCCGTGTTCAACGTCAGAGGCGGCTTCCTTGGACGACACTTCGAGGTTGAAATAGGTACTTTCAGATCTGCTGCGCCACCAACGTGCTGATTTCGCGTTCCGCAAACGATCGGCATTCCCGGCCACACGATGTGACGGTGATCGCAGCTTTGTCATTTTCCTGAAACAAACACTACGCATAAGATGCGCTTGTAGTGTTTACGACAGGATGACCGATGACTGAAGTAGCAGCGCCAGCCGATATCTCCCTGGACGAGCGGATTGAAGCCAACTTTGCCGGCCTTTCTCCGGCAGAGCAGAAGATGGCGTCCTTCTTCCGTACCCAGAAGGAAGCCGTTCTGTTGAACTCGGCGGCCGAGATCGCCGAGAAGGCTGGCACCAGTGACGCAACTGTCGTCCGCGCCGCCAAATCGCTCGGTTTTGACGGCCTTTTCTCATTACGTGAGGCGATCCTAGCCGATCTGACGGCCACCAGTCCGGAAGGACGCCTGAGCCGGACGCTTGCAGATGTGGCCAGCACGGCGGGCGGGGCACTTGGCCACGTCCTCAAGGTCCATCAGGAAAGCATCGAGGCGATGACGCAGCCGGATTTCGCTGCGGGTTTCGATCGGGTAATTGGCATTCTATCCGCCGCTAAGCGTCGTTTTGTATTTGGTATCGGTCCCTCGGGCCACCTGGCGAGCTATACCGCGCTACAGTTCAATCGGTTGGGGCTGTCGACAGTCGCGTTGACGGAAAGCGGGATTGGCCTTGCTGACCACCTTTTGGGGTTGCAGTCCGGCGACGCGGTGATGATGATCGCCAATGCCCCGATCTACCGTGAAGTTTCCGTCATTCTCGACTACGCGGAAGAGCGCGAAGTTCCAGTTGTATTGGTCGGAGATACGCTCGGGCCTTATATCAGGAAGCGAACAGCCGAAGTCCTCCCCACGCCCCGTGGGCGAGCGGATCACCTTTCAATGCATGGCGCGACATTGGTCCTCGTGGAAGCGATGATCGTCGCTATGGCAGCGCATGATCGATCTGCCGCGCTTCAATCACTCGCCAACTTCGCCGAGCTCCGAGGATCAATTGACAAGCTCTGGCAGAAGAGGGGCGTAAACAACCCCTCCGACAGCAAGTAAAAAGTCAATCCTGAAATAATACCGAAATATAAAAATGATAGAATTCGAGAGCGCTCTGCGCAAATCATAAACTATTCGTGGGAAACCATCAGATGATCAAAAATATAGTCGCATTGTGTCTTTCTGTCGGCGCGCTGGCAGCCGCTGATGAAGCCACCGCCGCCGAGAAGCTAGTGGTCTATTCGGCGCTTGATACCGTCGACAGCGCGAGCAAGGCATTCACTCAGAAGACAGGGATCGAGGTAGACCTCGTCCGCCTTTCGACCGGTGAATTGCTGGGCAAGGTAGCAGCGGAAGGCAACAACCCCAAGTTCGACGTTCTCTGGGTCGAAGGGTCTGCTGTGATGAACCGCCTGGCGGAGCAGGGCATCCTCAAGCCAGAGCCCGGTTTGGCCGACAACGCGGAATACACCGAACTCGGCCGCAAGCTCGTACCGGAAAGCCAGGCATACTTCCCGGTGAGTGTCTCCACGACGGCGATCGCAGTTAACAATGCCAAGCTGAACGGTGCGTCGGCCCCGAAATCATGGACCGATTTGACCACCTTCGCGGGCAAGGTGGCGGCTAAGGACCCCAACCTTTCTGGCCCGGCCTTCCAATGGCTCGCGGGCTACTTCGAAGCCAAGGGAGTGGACGCCGGAAAGTCTGAACTCCAGAACATCCTGACAAACAAGTCGCTCAGCGGTATCCCAAGTGGTGGTGCCGTGAACAAGTCGTTGATTACCGGCGAGGCGGCACTTGCAATCCAGCAGGACAATTCGATTTACGCGCTGATCGACAAGAAGGAACCCGTTTCGGTCGTTTATCCTTCTGACGGCGTTGTGGCGATTCCGGCAAGTGCTGGCATTGCTGCCGTTTCAAAGCACGAAGATCAGGCGAAGACCTTCATCCAGTTCCTGCTTACGAAGGAAGGCGAGACCGCCATGTTGAAGACCGAAGGCGGTGACGGCTACTTTGCCCCGGTCATCAAGGACGTCACGGGTCGTGGGGCCCGGGTCGACAATACGTCCACCTGGAGTGTTCTCGACGACAAGGCTGCATCCGCTAACGAGGTTGAGTGGAAGCAATGGTTCCGGGATCAATTCGTTCCCTGACGACATCGAGGGGCGCGACGGCAGCCGCGCCTCTCTCCCGTGCGCAAAGACGAGAATGATGACATGAACGTGCAACTCCGCCTGCACAAGCCTCATTGGGGAGGGCGAGCGCCGATACTTTGGACGATTGCATTCTTGCTGGTGGGACTGCCGCTGCTTCTTGTCCTGGTACAGGCCGTCACTCCCCGAATGTTCGATCCGGTATCGCCGACATTGGAGCCCTCGATCGCCGCGTTGACCCGGCTAGTTTCCTCGCCCCGGCTTCTTAGAGGCATCATCAATACCGTTGTGCTTGGCTTTATAGGCGCAATTGTTTCCACTGCTCTCGGAGTCGCATTAGCCGTCGTCTTGACGCTAACGAACGTCAAGGGGCGCAAGTTCTGGCAGCTCGTACCTTGGGTGGTTTTCGCTACGCCGGGTTATCTCAAGGGTCTCGCTTGGGTGCTGTTGATGTCACCCGGTGGATACGTAGTTTATCTTGGCGTACTTACGTCCGAGCAGGCGTCCGCGTTTTTCAGTCCGGTCGGCCTGCTGATGGTGTTGGCTTTTTCTCTGTTTCCGGTTCCCTATTTCATCGCACGCTCGCGCCTGCAGGGGATGGGAGGCGAGTTTCTCGATGCAGCACGTATGGCATCCGCTCGTCCGCTTCAGGCAATCAGAAGAGTGGTGATCCCGATGTTGTTGCCCACCATTGCTTTGGCACTGCTAACGACATTCGCCGAGATTGTAGGTGATTTCGGTATTGCCAACACGATCGCCCGGTCCATGAACTTCGGCCTCCTGACATACAATATCTACGCGGCCACGGCGAGCTTTCCGGTGGACTTCGCCGCAGCGGGTGCGCAAGCGTTGCTTCTCGTGTTTCTCGTGTCTGGTTCCATCGTAGCCACGGCATTTAGCGGTGGTGCCCGGGACACGAGGTTTCTGACCGGCCGCAATAGGGACCTATCGAGATACAGCCTTGGCCAATGGCAGCCACTGGTCGTCTTTCTGCTCGCCAGCCTGACGATCGCAGCAGCAGCCCTGCCACTCATTGCTATTACACTAAGGGCCTTCACGGTATCGCTCGCTGCGGCCCTGAATCCTGGCAACTTCTCGTTAGACGCACTACGGACGGTGTTCGACACCGGTACTGCCTCCGGGCAAGCCCTGGTTTGGAGCTTTGCGTACGCCTTCTTGGCTGCGTGCCTCGCAGTCGCCTTTGCTACGATATTTGCCTACCGGATCTCTCTGTCATCGCGGGCGACCAGGTTGATTTCCGCAGGAATGGCGATGGTAACGGTCGCGATCCCCGGTATCATTTTGGCGTTCGGTTACATCCTTCTCTATAACCGACTGATTGGGTTCAGGGATACAGGGCTGTACGGTTCACGAGCGCTCCTTGTTGTCGGCTATGCCGCCGCGGCTCTCCCTTACTGCCTGATCTTCCTATTGGCCGCGCTGGACCGACTGGGACCGTCGCTGGGCGAAGCCTCCAGGCTGTCAGGCGCGACGCCGATGCAGCATCTTCGACGCGTTGTGGTTCCGCTCATCCGCCGGGCCGTTGCTGTGGCGTTCGGCGTGACCTTGATCAGGTCGGTCTTCGAACTTCCGATGGCGCAGTTCCTGATGCCGAGCGCCGGGCCGTCGCTTGCCGCCCTGATCGTCAATGATTTCACACAGGATCGTGACGCTGTCGCATGCGCGCTGGCATTGGTCACACTCGTCGCTGTCTCGGCGGTTGCAGCGATCTGGTCAATAATCGACAACCTGCAAACGGATCGGAGGCTTGATGATGAACCAGCCCGCTCTTGAATGTTTCTCGCTTTCAAAATCCCTTGGCGGCAAACCCGTCCTGAAGTCGCTCGATCTGAGCGTGCGACAGGGCGAGGTCGTGGCGCTTGTCGGGGCAAGCGGCTCGGGAAAATCGACATTGCTTAGGTCGATTGCCGGGCTCGTCACCCCGGATGGCGGTGCCATCCGGATACAAGGCGAAACGGTATGGTCGCGAGATGCTGCGGTGCCACCCGAAGACCGCAACGTTGGGCTTGTCTTCCAGGACTACGCCCTGTGGCCACACATGACCGTCCGGAAGAATCTGAGCTTCGGACTGGAGGTTAGGGGGCTGCGGCGCTCCGCGATTGCTGAGCGAGTGGAACGCGCCCTTGACATCACGCAACTCGGTCCATTGGCCGAGCGACGCCCCAGTGAACTCTCAGGCGGCCAGCAACAGCGTGTGGCGATTGCCCGCTGCCTCGCGATGCGGCCGCGCCTGCTGCTGCTGGACGAGCCGCTCAGCAATCTTGACGCCGCGCTTCGAGATGACCTCCGCACGGAAATGATGCGCCTCATTCGAATCGAGGGCATCACCGCCGTCTACGTCACGCATGACCAGGTCGAGGCAATGGCCGTATCCGACCGTTTGGCGGTTATGGATAGCGGCTCAATCGTGCAGTTCGCTGCGCCGCAGGACATCTATGCAGCTCCCGCGAATGCTTTTGTCGCGCGCTTCCTCGGCGGCTTTTCCCTGATCCACGGCACGGCTCGAGAACTTAGGTTCGCCGTCGGCAATGGCACAGTCCTCAAGCACAGTTCGCCCGGACACAACGGTTCTGCCATGCTTGTGGTCCGGCCGGAAGACGGTCGACCTGCGGCCGATTACCCGGAAAACAACCTAACCGGGGAGGTCGTGGACAGCGCCTTCCACGGTCGCTGTTGGCGGCTTCAGGTTAAAATCGGAGCTGATTTGGTGCGGATCGATTGGCCGCGTCGGGAGCAGCCGGGTGTTCCTCTCGCATTCTCGCTCCCTCCGGAGCGATGCACCGTTTTGCCCGCATGAAATTCAAAATCCGAATGGAAAAAGCAAGATGACAACAATAACAAGCATAACCTCGACGATGACGGCGTCATTTCTTGGCTCTCTCGTGGAGGTCGTGGAAGCATTCACCATCATATTGGCTGTCGGGGTGACGCAGAGCTGGCGGCCGGCGTTTATCGGGACGGGCCTCGCGCTCGTGGTCCTGGCGATCCTGGTACTGGCGCTAGGGCCGTTGCTCGGGATGATCCCCATCGAACTTATGCAGTTTGTGATCGGGACCCTGCTGATACTTTTCGGGTTGCGGTGGTTGCGAAAGGCGATCCTCAGATCGTCGGGATTCATAGCCCTCCATGACGAGGAGAAAGCCTTCGCCGAGGAGACCGATAACCTTCGACGTCAGGCGTCGGACAGGCGCGCCAATGTCCTCGCCGCGATCGCAGCCTTCAAAGCCGTCCTGCTCGAAGGGGTGGAGGTGGTCTTCATCGTCATTGCGACTGGTGCTGGGCATGGAATGATCGGGTATGCGAGCATCGGAGCATTAGCTGCCTGCCTGCTGGTTCTCATCATCGGCCTTTTTGTACACAAGCCACTTTCGGCTGTTCCCGAGAACAGCCTCAAGTTCGTCGTGGGCCTGCTCCTCAGCGCGTTCGGCATCTTCTGGGTGGGCGAGGGCATAGGTGCTGAATGGCCGGGAGCTGACCTGTCGTTGATACCCATACTTGCCGTCCTGATCGTCGTATCGTTCGGCCTTGTCCGCATGCTCCAGCAGTACTTTAACACTCATACGAAGCAGGTTGCACGATGAACGTCCTGAAATTGATCCTCTCGGAAACCGTTGGTCTGTTCATTGATGACGGGGCACTCGCACTGCTCGCCATCTTGTTGATCGCGTTTGTCGCGGCGCTCGTTAAATACGCGGGCATCGACGGACTACTCGGCGCGGGCATCCTTTTCGTTGGATGCCTACTCATCCTCGCCGAAAGCGTCGCCAGGGCGGCGCGCCGAAAGCTCAAAGGCTAACGAAATCGGACAACGGCGCGGGGCCTGCCCGATACGACCGGGCGGTCCTTCTGCGCCAACCGTCATTTGTCGGCCGTGAAGAACTCGGAAGCTGCTGATTAGACATAGGAATCGAAGGATCTGCAGATCTTCTAATTGCCGGAAACAGCCACCGAACGGGCTGTTTCCTTGCAAATCAGTTTGAGGTTTCCCTGGTTGGCGAAGCGTGATTCACTGGGTTTATCGCGGTGAATCGGAGAGCCAGGAATGGGTAAACCACGCGAACGGCGCCAAACGGGTGAACAGGATTTATTCCGATCCCGGCTCGACCAGATCATCAACATGAAGCACGAACTTGTGCGTCTGGCGCAGGCTATTGACTGGCCTGTGTTGGAAGCCCGCTTTGGGACGGTCTATTCGGACGGAGCTGGCATGCCGCCATTGCCGACGCGGCTGATGGCGGGGCTGGCCATTCTGAAGCACACGTTCAACCTGTCGGACGAGGCGCTGTGCGAGCGCTGGGTGGAGAACCCCTACTTTCAGTACCTCTGCGGCGAGGAGTTCTTTCGTCACGAACTATCGTTCGACCGCTCCTCGATGACGCGCTGGCGGCAGCGCATGGGCGAGGAACGGATCGGCGCGCTCTTGCAGGAGAGCCTGGCCGTGGCCGTCAAGACAGGCGCGATGAAGCCGCAGGATACGCGGCAGGTGATCGTGGACACGACCGTTCAACCGAAGAACGTCATGTTCCCGACGGATGCCAAGCTTATTCACCGGGCGCGCGAACGGCTGGTGCGGCTGGCGAAGAAAATGGGGCTTGATCTGCGCCAGACCTATATTCGGGTCGGTAAATTCGCCCTGATCCAGCACCAGCGCTACGCTCATGCGAAGCAATTCAAACGGGCCGGCAAGGCGCTGCGCAAGTTGAAGACCTATCTCGGCCGGACCGTTCGCGACGTCGAACGTCAGATCGCCGGCGACGAACAACTCGACGCGATCTTCAAATGGTCGCTCTATCAGGCAAAAACGGTCATCGCGCAGCGGCAACGTCAGCGTGGCCGCAAGATCTACAGCCTGCATGCCGACGAGGTCGAGTGCATTGGTAAAGGCAAGGCGCACAAGCCCTATGAGTTCGGAGTGAAGGTGTCCGTGGCCACAACACTGAACCGTTCAAAGGGCGGGCAGTTCGCCCTGCACGCAGCGGCGCTGCCCGGTAATCCGTACGACGGCCACACGCTCGCGACCGTCATTCCGGATATGGAAAAGATGATTGGCAACGAGCTCTCCCGCATTCTGGCCGATGCTGGATACCGCGGCCATAATGCTCCCGAAAGTCACAAGCTGAGAGTCTTCACCAGTGGCCAGAAGCGCCGTCTCACACCCGCCATCAAGCGCCAGATGCGACGACGATCGGCGGTCGAACCCGTCATTGGACACCTCAAGAGCGAACACAGAATGGACCGGAATTATCTCGCTGGCGAACAGGGGGATGCCGTCAATGCCGTTCTGGCCGCCGCCGGATACAACTTCTCCCTCCTGCTGCGATGGTTCAGGCAACTTTTGTGTCTGTTCGCCGCACTCCTCCTCACGTTCCAGAGCCGACCGATGCCGCAACAACCTGCCTGAAAGCGAGTTCTTCACGATCGACTCATTTCTATTCGGTTACGCTCGTATGATATTGAATTTGCACGCCTAACTAACGATTCCCTGAAAATCGCATGGAACAATTTAGGGGGCTTTGTGCGTTCCTTCTTCAGAATAACCGGCAGTTGGCGTTCAAGGAGTCGCAACAAGTGCCGGACCGACCTTATCTATTCTGGAGATGGAAAATGAAGAAGCTAGTTTTGTCAGCGGTTGTAGCGGTAGTTGCCGCGAGCACTGGAATCGGTGTCGTGGACACGGCGTCCGCTCGATCACATCACCACCATAACACTGGAGCCGCAGTGGCAGGTGGCATCGCCGCCGGAGTTATCGGTGGTTTGGTGGGAGGTGCGATCCTGAACAACAATGAGCCACGTTATGTCGATCGTGGTCCCCCGCAGCCGCGCTGTTGGTATGAGGACCGCCGCGTCGAGAATGCCTATGACGGGGGCTGGCACGCTGAAAGCGTTCGCGTCTGCGAATAGTAGCATTTTTAAGCGAATGGGCGGCCGCCCGAGTAGGCGGCCGCGTTGATTTTTAGAGCAGGCCGGCGGCCGTCATCAACTCGACCACCTTTTTGCTGTCGAGTTTGGACGCCTCGACCTTCGGAGCGTTGAGGTCTGCGAGGGGGACGAGCCTGGCGTTCGCGTCGCCGCTGATCGCGTATTCGAAGGAGTCGCCGTCCTTCAAGACGGTTTGCCCGCCCTTTCCGGTAACCCACTTCAGGAATGCCTGCGCCTCCTTCTGATGCTTGCTGGACTTCAAAACGCCGCCACCGGAAACGCTTACAAACGCGCCTGGGTCTTGGTTCTTGAAGTAGTGGAGAGCGACGTTCTTGCTGTTCTCGCCGGTCTTTGCCTGATCGCCAAACCAGTAGTAGTGATAGATTACCGCGCCTTCGATTTCACCGGCATTGACGGCCTTCATCGCAACGCTGTTTCCTTTGTAAGGCGTTGCGTTTTCTTTCATTCCTTTCAACCAGATAGAGGTGGAAGCTTCACCCTTCAATTGAAGGAGCGCGCCCACGATCGCCTGGAAGTCTGCCCCTGCGGGAGAACCGCCCCAACGACCTTTCCAAGATGGTTGAGCCAACTCCTCGAGGGATTTCGGTAGCTTGTCCTCGGTGAGCTTCGTTTTGTCATAGGCAAAGACCGTCGAACGGGCCGCGATGCCCGTCCACGTGCCGCTTGCAGGACGATACTCCGCCGGGACCTGCCCGAGTGTTTCTTTGTCGACTGGGGCGAAAAGACCAGCCGCATCCACGAGTGCCATCGCGGGTGAATTCTCTGTTAGAAACACGTCGGCCGGGGAAGCGTTGCCTTCCTGGATCAACTGGTTTGCAAACTGCATGTCGCCGCCCTTGCGGACTGTGACCTTGATGCCGGTTTCCTTGGTGAAGCCTTCGACCCAGGCGTTACCGAGGCTCTCGTGCTGGGCGTTGTAAACAACAATACCTTCAGCGCCCTGTGCGAGTGCGTTTCCGATTGAAAGGCTGGTTGCCGCGAAAAAGGCGGCCGCGGTTAGGCTGTTGCGTGCAAATTTGTTCATCTCAAACTCCTATGTCGTTGGTGCTGGAAATCAATTGCTTCCCTTGGACCAAGGACGGCAAACCGCAAAACATGTCAAGCATACTCAGGTTAATTTCAAGAGATGATAATTAGCCGGAAACGGTTTGCGGTAGGGGCCAGCGCTCGATCCCGACCACTCACGCGATTTCCTGATACAGCGTCTGGAGAACGGAGGCATCCGAACCTTCGTTTGCTTTGAGTCCCACCAGCGGCACTCGTCGTCGGCCTCTCAAAGCCCCACGAGCTTCATGTGTTCGTCAGGATAGCGTGCACCCTCGATCTTCACCTTTGCCGCTTCGATGTCGTGGAGGTCTTCGGGCGTCAGCCGAACATCCAGCGAACCGATAATCTCGTCGAAACGCTCGAGCTTGCGGGTGCCGAACAGGGGTGCGATCCAGGGCTTCTGCGCCAATAGCCAGGCGAGGGCCACCTGCGCCGGCGTCGCGTTGTGTCGTTCGCCGATCGCCCTGATCAGGTCGACGAGCCTTTGATTGGCGGCAAGAGCATCAGGTGCAAACCGTGGGATCGAGCTGCGCATGGCATCAAGTTCGGCCGTCGCTCTTCGAGACGAGCGTTCATTGTTCGGCGATGTGGAGGTTTGAGCCAGCCGCCCAGTCTGCCGCTCCCGGATTGGGTGCTTCGTCCGATTTCGGCCCAGATCTGGGCGAACAAGTAGACCAGAGATCAACACGAGAACACGACATTGCGCATATTGCTGGTGGAAGACGACCAGATTCTCGGCTCGTCATTGACACGTGCGTTTGAAAAGCACGCCTACGGTGTCGATTGGTTTCGCGACGGCGAAGCCGGCCTTTTATCGCGGCGCGACAACGAGTACGCCGCCATGGTGCTGGATGTGAATCTTCCGGCGATGAGCGGCTTTGACGTCGTGCGTTCACTTCGTGCGCGAGGCGACGGAATTCCCATTCTGCTGCTGACCGCTCTGGACGGCGTCAAGCATCGTGTCGAAGGTTTGGACGAGGGGGCCGACGACTATCTCATAAAGCCTTTCGACCTTGACGAATTGCTCGCGCGGCTGCGCGCGCTCATTCGACGGCGAGACGGCCGGGTGGAGCCGACGATCCGATGTGCGGACGTTGAGCTCGATCCCGCGGCCATGGTTGCCCGACGGAACGGAACGCATTTGCACATGCCGGCGAAGGAATTTCATCTGCTTCGCCTTCTTATGGAGCGCAGCGGTCGATATGTCACGAAGGCCGATATCGAATACGCGCTCTATGACGCCGAATCGGCGGTGGAGAGCAACACGATCGAGGTGACTATCTACAGTCTTCGAAAGAAACTCGGCACAGATTTTATCAAATCGATCCGCGGCGTGGGTTATATGATCGAGCGGACGACGCCGTGACGCTAAGCCTAAGACTTTTCCTGAGAATTCTACCCACCGTGATCATAACGATCGCTATTGTCGGGGTATTTGCATACAGAAGCGCCACACGCGAAATCAGCAACATCTATGACGCACAACTGATCAATGACGCCAATGTCATCTGGTCGCTGCTCAATCGTCCGTTAACGCGATCGGCTCAGAAGCCGACGTTCCAGATCCCTGATCTTGATTTCAACATGGATAATCAGCTCGCGCTGAATGAGGATGCGGACGATTACGCCGATGCTCATTCCTTTCGCTCATGGAGGGGGGATGATCTGGCTATTGTCAGCAGCAATGCCTTCCCCAAGACCGTCAAGCGGTTCGAGGAGGGGTTCTCAGACTACCAGTACGATAATGAGCTGTGGCGCGTCTATTCATTGCCAATTCCAGACGCGAAAATCACGATCGAGGTCGCGGAGAAGATTGGTCTCAGGCAAGGGCTCGTCGAAAAAATCCTGTTGAACCTCTCGTTTCCGCTGCTGGTTCTGATCCCCGTCATCGCGGTTCTGATTTGGTTGGGTATTGCCAGCGGACTGAGCAATATTCGCGGTCTTGTCCGTCAGATCAGATCTCGCACGCCGGACGATCTTTCCACCATTTCGACGCAGCGTCTTCCAAAGGACCTTGTGCCACTGGCAACGGCCTTGAACAACCTCCTGGAGAAGCTCGGTCGGTCGCTCACCATGGAACGTAGGTTCTCTGACCTTGCCGCTCACCAGCTCCGAACCCCGCAGGCAGGCATCAAGCTGCTGCTTCAGCTGCTTGCGCGTGCCGACTCGAGCGAAGAGCGGCAAGCGCTGCTGAAGGACCTGACGTCCAGCAATGAGCGCGCCATGCATATGACCGAGCAACTGCTGGGGCTCGCGCGTGTAAGCCATCAGCCGGTCCAATTGGAAACGGTCAACCTTCAAAACGTCACCGCCTCCTCAGTCGCGGACTTCGGAGGTGTCCTCGACAGTCGCGGCTTCGCGCTCGAGTTGGACGGCAACGATCATGCCCTCGTTCACACCGATGCGTCGCTGCTTCGCGTGATGATCGACAACGTGCTCGACAATGCCATCAAGTATTCGCCCACGGGCAGCAAGATCGACATAAGGATCGAGGACCGACCAAAGCGCTGGCTTCTTTCCGTAAGCGACCAGGGCCCGGGGATTGCCCCCGAGCAACGCCAGGCGGCATTCCAGCGCTTCAACCGCCTGCATGCCAGCGATCGAGATGGCACGGGACTCGGACTACCTATTGTCGCCGATATCGCACGCAGGCTGGAAATTGAGATCAGCCTGCTGGTCCCCACCTGGGGTGCCGGATTACGATTCGAGATGGCGATCCCAAAGCCCTAGGCACACAGTATAAGCGTAAAAATCTTACGGGAATCGCAAATTCTGCAGATTTCAGTTTGGCTTCATCTTGGTCTAATCCTGCCTTCAGCTTGCGACGCTACACGCTCCTTCACACGATAGAAGGAGAGCCTGATGCAGGCATTCTGCGATTTCGACGGGACCATTTCGAGTGAAGACGTAACAGACTTAGTACTTGAGCGCTTTGCGCCTCCCCAGTGGCGGGACATCGAGAAGGAGTGGGTAGAGGGGCACATAAGCTCCGCCGAGTGCATGCGCCGCCAGATCGCGCTGGTCCGTACGACAATCAGTGGTCTCAACAGGCTACTCGACGACGTGGAAGTCGACCCGGACTTTGCTTCATTCAAACACTTCTGCGACGCTAACGGCATTCGCCTCACGATCGTGAGCGACGGCGTCGATTACTTCATCAAGCGTGTCTTGGCCAACAACGGTCTGTCCGACGTCAAGGTTGTGGCAAACCGACTGGTCATCCACGCCGAAGCGGGACCGGCGTCCTTTTCCCTTGCCACACCGTTTGCAAGCCCGCGCTGTGAAGCCGGTGCGGGCGTATGCAAATGCGCCGTTCTGGATGGGGCCGACAGCTGTTTTTACGTGGGCGATGGCCGCAGCGATTTCTGTGCGGTGCAAGAAACGCCCCTCGTCTTCGCCAAGGCGAAACTTGCCACCTACTGCGAACAGAACCGCATTCCCTTTACCTCCTACGACAACTTCGCTGACATTCTCACCGCTGTCGAAGCCATCGTCAAAAACCCGTCAAGGCAGCCATTCTGGATGCCGATGACGCAATCTGCATGACAAGAGGATACCTATGCGCTCATCTCTGAAGCTCGCCGCCAATTCCGATGCCGTTTCATCAGAGGAACAGCTAAGGGAACTGGAGGCAACATATTGCTCCCACGGCGATACCGTACATTACACGGACAAGCCCAAGTTCTTCGAATCCTGTGAGGGGTCGTTTGTCTTCGACGCGGCTGAAACGCCGTTTCTTGATCTTCAAATGTGGTATTCGGCGGTCAATTTTGGATACCGCAACGAACGCCTCAATACAGTGGCACATCGGCAGCTTGATCGCCTGCCGCAGGTCGCCTCTCAATATCTGCATCGCGAAAAGGTCGAACTGGCGACACTCATTGCTCAGGATGCCGAACGAAAATTCGGGCACAAGGGCCGCGTCCATTTCAACGTTGGTGGCTCGCAAGCGGTAGAGGATTCGCTGAAGATCGTTCGCAATTTCACGGGCGGCAAGAGCCTTATGTTCGCTTTCGAAGGCGGATATCACGGTCGGACGTTGGGGGCGACTTCGATCACATCAAGCTACCGCTATCGCCGCCGGTATGGCCACTTTGGCGAACGTGCGCAGTTCATCGAGTTTCCATATCACTTTCGGGGCCCGAAGGGGATGTCGAAGGAGGAGTACGGACATTATTGCGTGCGCAAGTTCGCACGCCTTTTTGAGAGCGAATACAATGGTGTGTGGGATCCGAAGGCGGGTAAGTCCGAGTATGCGGCGTTCTACATAGAGCCGATTCAGGGCACTGGCGGTTACGTCATTCCACCGATGAACTTTTTTAGCGAATTGAAGAAGGTTCTGGACGAACATGGCATTCTGCTGGTGGTCGATGAAATTCAGATGGGCGTTTACCGAACCGGTAAGCTCTGGTCGATCGAGCATTTTGACGTCGCGCCAGATGTTCTGGTTTTTGGCAAGGCCATTACGAATGGTCTGAACCCATTGTCTGGAATCTGGGCAAAGGAGGCGTTGATCAATCCCACAATCTTCCCGCCGGGATCCACTCATTCGACCTTTGCAAGCAATCCTATGGGAACGTCCGTCGCATTGGAAACACTGAAGATGGTCGAAGAGACCGATTTCGGTACGAGTGTGATGCAAAAGGGCGCTCATTTCCTGGAGGGGCTGAAGGATCTCCAGTCGCAGCACTCGATCGTCGGTGAAGTCGACGGACTTGGCCTTGCGTTGCGTTTGGAGATCTGCAGACCCGATGGGTTCACTCCCGACAAGGCCACCCTCGACTGGATGTGCGACGAGGGCATGAAGGGAGACCTCATCACCAACGGAAGGAAATACGGGCTCGTTCTTGATGTCGGTGGTTACCACAAGAACGTCATCACGCTCGCACCGAGCTTGCTGATCTCACATGAGGAAATTGAACTGGCAATCGAATTGCTGGGACAGCTCCTCTCACGTGCGGAGCGGAGATAGCGTCTTGCAACTCCTCCTCCTTCATCTCGACGATGCCCTGGAGTTGCAACCGGATTTTGTCGATTGCTGCGTGAGTGCGGGAGCGCGCGAATTCAACGACAAGGCCATCGGGCGTGAAGTCCGGCTTTGGGGGCGCCAGTCATCGCTTGACGCGCTGTGGCGTGACATCGCCATAGCGCACCCGCACAGCCGCAGAAAACCGCGGCTGTGTTTGATGGGGTCGGGTGATTTCCATCATGTGTCGGCATTGTTGCTCGGGCTTGCGCTTGAGCAGCAATCAAAGCCGGTTACGGTCATTCATCTCGACAACCATCCGGATTGGGTTCGTTTCGAAGGCGGCATCCATTGTGGTTCGTGGGTCAACAGCGCTCTGGCTAACCCGTTGGTCGCCAAGGTCATAACGGTCGGTGTCTGCAGCAGCGATCTTCGCTCACCGGAGCGAAAGGGAGCCAACCTCTTGCCGTTGGCAAATGGGCGTCTCGAGCTCTACCCATTTGCGCACCCGCCAAGCCGCGTGAGAGCCGTATATGGATCGGGACCAAGCTTCGAACAGCTATGTGGTTCACTGCACTGGAAGTCGATCGTCGAGTTTGGCGAGGCCAACTTCCTTGATCGGTTGCTCGCCCGTATCAAGACCGAGGCCGTGTATGTGACGATCGACAAGGACGTTCTTTCCGCGGCCGACGCGGTGACAAATTGGGACCAGGGCTCCATGCGGCTGCCGTATGTCCTCTGGTTGATAAGCAACATTGCTGAGCGCCATCGCATCATTGGCGCGGACGTTACCGGGGACTACTCGGCGCCCAAATACGGGGGTGGCCTGTGGGCAAGAGCGATCAAACGCGCCGAAGCGCTGATTGATCAACCCCTCCAGCGTTCTAACCTTCAGTCAAGCAGGAATATCAACAGCTCGGCTAACCTTGCTCTGATGGAAGTCCTAGAGGAGGGAATGCAATGAAGGGCGATCTAAGCCTACCAATGGCCGGTGCCATCGCATTCTGCGTCGTGGCGGAGACGGGCAGGGAAATCTGCTTCAAATGCGGTGCGGCAGCTGAACTGACGACTGCCTTGAAGAAGCCGGTCATATGGCTTGGCCTCGTGTTGTGGTCCGTTGAGCTCGGCATGTGGACGATCGTGCTTGGACATGTGTCGTTGTCCACTGCGTTCCCCCTGATGGCGTCCAGCTACGCATCGATTGCCTTGGCGGGGGCGCTCATCTTCAAGGAACCGATCAATAGTCATCGCGCGGTTGGGCTCGCTCTTGTGACCGCCGGCGTGATTTGCGTTGGAGTGACTGGGCTATGAAGATTTTTGCGCATTCGAAGTGGGACCTGATGCCGGTTCTCGCGGCAATCGCTCACCTGGCATTCAACCTCTATCTCATTATTGGTTTTGAAAGTCGCATGTTGTGGATGTCCGCTGTGCTGGGTGTGCTTTATGCCGTCTCCATTTCCTGGAACATCAACAGCATATCGCACAACTTCATCCATACCCCGTACTTCAAGCCTAAATGGATAAACTATGGTTTCAGTCTGCTGGAGTCGGTCACGATCGGCTTCTCCCAATCCTATTATCACTGGGTACACATGCGTCATCATTCCGGCAACAGCGATAGGCCGGACCATGCGGGCAACACTGTCGACCTGCTTTCGATCTACAAATACGGCAAGAATGGTCAGCCCGAAAACGTGCTTTCCTATACATTCCTGAGCTTCTTTCGGGACGATCTCGGTGAGATCCACCGAGCCATTGCCAGCAAACGGCCGGGGTTTGCCCGATGGGCTAGGTTTGAATTAGCAGCATTCGTCTTGATGGTAGTGCTCGCGCTGATTTACGACTGGCGGGCGACATTCTTCTTCGTGCCCTTCTACTATTTCGGCAACTGCCTTTCGGCTCTGAACGGCTATTACGAGCATCTGAATGGTGATCCCGACGAGCCGATCGCCTGGGGGGTCAGTAGCCACAAGGGCTTCTATAACTGGCTCTGGTTCGGGAACGGTTATCACGCCGAGCATCACTATCGGCCCAAGACACATTGGACGAAGCTGAAAGAGCTGCACGAGCGGATCAGAGCAGAACAGGTCGCGGCGGGAACGCACGTAATCGGGACCTGTCATGCGCTCGGCTTCATGGCCCGGGAAAATCGCCGCGTGGAGACAACGCATGTCAGCTGATCGGTTAAGCTTTCATCTCGAAGGCACCAACGGCAAGGGGGTGTTGCTGATCCATGGATTGACCGGCGCACCCGCCGAGATGCGGCTCGTGGCCCGTCAGTTCCACAAGAAAGGCTACAGCGTCTTTGCACCTTTGCTGGCCGGTCACGGCGACAGCGAAGCCGCACTGCGCCGGTCGCGATGGGAAGATTGGCTGGAAAGTGTCCAGGCAAGCGCAAGTTGGCTCGCGTCCACCGTGGACACGGTTTTCGCTGCAGGTATCTGCGTAGGCGGAAAACTGGCCATGATGGCTGCGGATCGTAACCCTGGATCGATCGACGCAGTCGCGGTTTATTCGCCCTGCTTTCACTACGACGGTTGGGATGTTCCGCGCTACTACGCGCTCTTTTCCCCGCATATCAGGTGGATCTCGCTGATTCCGTTTATCGATCGTCTGAATTTCCGTGAAACCACGTCGCTCGGCATTAAGGACGAGCGCATGCGTCGAATGGTCTCCAACATGATCGGCGAGGGGATGCTGGAAACATTTCCCGGCCGCGGGCTCATCGAAATGCATGAGCTTGGGCGAAGCCTCAAGGCAAGGCTGCCCAAGATGAAAACGCCCACACTCGTCCTTCATTCGCTGCAGGACGATCTAAGCGGCCCGGATCACGCGCGCTACATCGCAGCTCATCTTGGAGGGCCATCCGAGCTGCGCTGGCTTGATGACAGCTACCACATGATTCATGTCGATCGCCAACACCGCGAGGTCGTGACCATGACCGCTGATTTCTTCGAGGCCAATCATGCTGGCGTCTAACCCAATCGTGGCTGCGAACCCTGGCGATCCATACAAAGCGACTGTTGCGCACAGCATTCGCGAAATCGGGCGCGACGCCTGGAATGCCTGCTTTCCCCACGAGGTCGAAACATACGACTATCTTGAGGCGGTCGAGAACGCTGGTATCGAGGGCTTCTCGTGGTGCTATGTCGTTGTTTACGACGGGCCGGATGTCATGGCCACGATGCCGGCGTTCCTATGCAATTACGGCATGGAAACGACGTTGCCGGCGGGTGTCTTCCATGCAGTTATCGAGCGTGTCCGCAAGGTCTACCCCGGCTTCCTGAAATTGCGCCTTGCCTGCCTCGGTTCACCCTGCACGGAGACGGGTGCCATTGGATTCAGCCCGCGCGTCCCGACAGGCGGGCGCGAAGAGCTGCTCCAACGATTGCTCAAGGCTTTCCATGACCATGCGGCGTCCCAGCGGTGTTCCTTGACCGCGCTGAAAGACATTCCCAAACCACTCGATCCTGTTGTCGACGATGTGCTCAAGGGGCACGGCTACGCGATGGCCGGCGGGATGGCAACGGCACACCTCGATATCGATTTCGACAGTACCGATGTCTATCTCGCGCGGCTTTCCTCGGGGACACGCAAGGACATGCGCCGAAAGCTGCGCATGCGCGAACACGTCCGGATCGAATATCGCAGCGAGCTCGACGGCGTGCTGGAACGAGTGGCTACCCTTTATCGACAGACGCGCGAGCGAAGCGAATGGCAATTCGAAGAGCTTACGCCGGATTACTTCCGGGGGGTTCTGACAAAGATGAGAGGACGCTCATTCTGCGCACTGTATTTTGTCGGCGACGAACTACTGGCCGCTAATCTCCTGATCCACAATGGATACGCCCTCGTGGACAAGTTCTTCTGCATGGATGCGGATCGGGGAAGGTCGTTCAATCTCTATTATCTGAGCTGGTTCACCAATATCGAATACTGCCTTCGCCACGGAATCCGGCGGTATCAAAGCGGTCAGGCCTATTATGCAAACAAAGTTCGTTTGGGCAGCAAGCTAACGTCCAACGTCATGCTGTTTCGCCACCGCAACCGGGCCGTTCAATCGATCCTTCAGCTTGCTGCTGCGCTTCTTAGTCCGGGCGAAGAGGGAGGTGGCGGTTGAAGAGCGTTCGGCCCATCTGGCTTGTCGTTCCGATCCTGAACGTGCTTCAGCAGCTTTTCATCAAGCGAGCGGCCGAAGATTTGCAGGCGTCAACCTCAAACTGGATCATCGGAATGCTGTCTTCGCACTGGCTTGTCGCAGCAGTCATCGCTGAAGCTCTGTGTTTTTTCGTGTGGCTGCGGGTCTTGGCAGAGTTGGAGCTCAGCAAGGCATTTCCGCTTTCGGCCTTGAGCTACGTCCTGATCATGGCCGTTGCTTTCTTTGTTTTCTCGGAGAATGTTTCTTCGATGCAACTCATCGGAAGTTGTCTTGTATTGTCGGGAATATGGTGCATTGTTGCGCACCCAGGTCGCGTTCGGTGAAAGCACTCACCGGCGCTGTCAGAAACTCACACTGAACGACTTGCTGAGAGAAACGCCAATGATGTTTTGGTTGCGGCTGCCCAAATCCGACGTGATCGGGCTTGCCGCCGCATCGCCTACAAGCCGATCGAAGCGGTCGTAGACCTGGAGGCTCCACGTGGGGCTGAAGTCGTAGGTTGCCGAGACAGACAGCCCTACGGACTTGAAGCCACTGCTTGCATCAAACGATGCCAAACTGCCGTTTCGCGCCGCTTCGTCGGAGGTGACAGAGAAGTACTTTCGCATGAACGCCCCGTTGCCATAGGAGACGCGTGGGCCGACCGACAGTGTCCATTTTTCGTTCAGCGGCTGGAACCAGTCCACCCCAAGGTCGAGCTCTAGGCCGCTTCCGTTCGAAACCGCCTGCCGCGCTTCCGTCCTGAAACGCAACTGGTCGGGCACCGCCCAATACTGCGCAAAGAGCCCAAGATCTACGTCCCAACGAACATCATGAAGTCCGGCAAGTCTTCTGTCGTCGGATTGAGAGCGACCGTCGCGAAAACCGAGGGCAGGGCCGATTTCAATGCCGCCGAGATCGATGAGTCCATAGCTGATGCTGTCGTCGGGAGCACTGTTTTCGTCCGGCTCGTCGAACCGCCTTATGTCGAAGGAAGGAAGGGCGCTGAAGGCGTCGTGACCAGAACCCGGAAACTTGGGGCCATATTCGACCGCGCCACCAAGCGTGATGACAAAGGTCGATGGAGACGAGGCTGTTGGTGCTGAAGCATCGGCGGCAAAGGCATTTTGCGAGACGACTGCCCAAAAGGCCGTTGCACCCGTGAATAAGCCGGTGGCTGTCTTACGCAAAACTGTGACCCGCTTCATCGTTTAGTTTCAGCATATTGCCGCAAGGGTGCTGTTCACAAGCGCAATCATAAGCCGCGCCACGGCCTGCGTTTGCGCATTGGTTGCCTGTGGCTCTCTATCGGCGGATTATTCGTCGCGGAGCTTGTTGATATCGTTGGCGAAGAGGGCTCGCCGCGAAGCTTGCGCGGCGCTCTCAATGCCCTCAAGCTTACAAATTCGTAATCTCAGTGAAAGGCGGCAGTAGGCATTCCACCGTGGCTCCGAGTTATCATGGTTTCGTGATATTGGATCCCAGACCTTTCGATAAGCTGTCGGCAACTATACGGATTAGTAAATTTTGACCGGCATCACCGATCGTGCGACGTCGTGAAGCGAACATGACCTTGCTCTTCCATTGCTTAGATGAATTGCGTAGCGACAGGACCGGAGGAAGGCAGAGCTGGTTTGAGGTCGTAACAATTTCCCGGCGCTGCGAAGGCAGGCGGCGTATCAAGCCGCGGGGCGTTATCACGAGAGCTTACAGATTCGTATAAATACAGCGAACCGTCCGTAAACTAGCGATCCTAAAATGGGGCGTCCCTTGATATGAAAGATCGCATCCATGAGCAACATCGCTACCAATAGGGCCCGGACGATCCTTGCGGCCGTGCTTTTCTCGGCTGCTTGCCTTGGCTTTGTTCCACCCTTTGCCACCGGTTCGCAAGCCTTGTCCGCCGAAAAGGCCGTTCAGGCGGAAAAGAACCCCCCGGGTGACATTCCCGATACGCAGGTTTTCATCGACTACGCGTCGTCCCAAGGCTTCGCTATGAAGGTCCCTGAAGGTTGGGCGCGTTCCGATCGCGCCGACGGCGCGAGTTTCGTCGATAAGCTGGATGGTGTGATCGTCAAGGTTTCGAAGGCCGCCGTCGCGCCGACTGTCGAGAACGTCAAGGCAAATGAAGTGCCCAATCTCAAGACCACCGAGCGAGCTGTGACGGTAGCATCGGTCAATGCCGTGAAGCTGCCGGCGGGCTCAGCGATCCGCATCGTCTATACGTCGAACTCGGAACCCAACGCCGTGACCAACAAGCAGATTCGGCTGGAGAACGAGCGCTATCTCTACTTCAAGGACGGAAAGCTGGTCACACTCGAACTCTACGCACCGAAGGGCGCGGACAATGTCGATCAGTGGCAATTGATGTCCCAGTCGTTCCAGTGGAAGTAGGGAGCCTGGATGTCCTTGCTGGTTGCGCATGAACTTTACCGCTTCTTCCACACAGGCGAGGACGAGACGTTTGCGCTGCGCGGCGTTTCCCTATGCCTGTCACCGGGCGAGTTTGTAGCCTTGATGGGGCCCTCCGGCAGCGGCAAGTCCACGCTACTGTCATGTCTCACGGGATTGGACGAGCCCGATGGAGGGCATGTTGAGGTGTGCGGCATGCGCCTGACCCGGCAATCCGAGGCCGTACGGGCGCGCATCCGCGCCACGAGTTTCGGAATCTTGCTTCAGTCGGGCAATCTATTCGCGCACCTCAACGTGTCGCAAAACATTCACCTACAGATGCAATTGGCCGATAAGGCCGATCGTGCGCGCGTTGGTCAGTTGGTCGAGATGGTAGGGCTGCAGCATCGCGCGCATTCCTACGTCACGCAGCTTTCCGGCGGTGAAACGGCGCGGGCCGGTCTTGCCGTTGCGCTAGCCGCCAATCCGCCGATCCTTGTCGCCGACGAGCCCACGGCCGAAGTCGACGCCGACACGGAATCGCGACTGATCGAACATTTCGAAACCAGACGCCGCAACGGCCTCACTACCTTGCTTGCGACCCATAGCAGCGCATTGGCACGAAAGGCTGACAGGATCATCCGGTTGCACGATGGGAGGGTGGAGGGTGACTGACATCCTGACGATCTGCCGGAAAATCTGCCGGACCTTTTCAAGCGGCGACGAGCGCCTGTCCGTGTTGCGCGATGTGGACTGCGAGATCCGGGAAGGTGATCGTATCGTCCTGGCGGGCCCTTCGGGTTCAGGCAAGACCACCTTGCTGCATATTCTTGGCGGACTGGACCACCCGACGAGTGGCGAGATTGAATGGCCGGGCTTAGGCACTATCGAACAGCTTCGTCCACGCCGGATTGGCGTCGTGTTCCAGTCGCCCAGCCTTTTTCCGGCCTTGACGGTGGCACAGAATCTCGACCTGCCGGCGATCCTCGCCGGACAGCGTTCCGTATCCGACCGCAGCGACGCGCTTTTGTCCTTCTTCGGTCTTGGAGGGCTTGCAGACAAGCTGCCGGAGGATCTGTCGGGCGGTCAGGCGCAAAGGGTCGCGATGGTGCGCGCCCTGGCCCTTCGACCGAAACTCGTCCTGGCCGATGAGCCGACCGGACAGTTGGACGGTGTCACGGCGCAGCTCTTCGTGGACAAAGTGCTGGAGTACCTTGAGGCGATCGGGGCAACCCTCGTCGTTGCCACACATGACGAAGCGATTGCGGCGCGGATGCGGTTTCGTTGGACAATACAGCATGGCCGGCTTACCCGCAGCGAAATGAAAGCAGTGGCGTGATGTTTGTTCTGTGGATCAGAGGCGTACTCGGCCACCGGCCCACCCGCGTTGTGGGCTCAGCGTTAGGAATTGCGCTGACGGTGGCGCTTCTTGCCGTATTGGCGCTGTTCCTGGTAAGTGCAGGGTCATCCATGACCTCCCGTGCGATATCGACCGTGCCGATCGACTGGCAGGTCCAAGTTGTGACGGGCGCGAATCCGGACCTGATACGAAAGGCAATGGATCAAGCGACGCCCGCCCGGGTGGCGCACCTGGCTAGCTATGCCGATGTCGCCGGATTCGAAGCCAGCACCGGCGGCACTGTCCAGACGACCGGGCCGGGACAAGTGATCGCCTTCGACGACAACTATCTGCACGATTTCCCGATGGAAATTCGCTTCCTATCCGGCAATCGCGACGGCGTCCTCGTCGCACAGCAGACCGCAGCAAACCTGCATGTACGGCCTGGTGACAGCGTCGTGATCAAGCGGATAGGGCTTCCCCCGCTGACGGTGCAGGTCGCCGGGGTGATCGACCTCCCAGATGCGGATTCGCTGTTCCAGGCCGTGGGGCTGCCGCCGCAGGCGGCTCCGCAGGCGCCTCCGGACAACGTGCTGGTGCTGGCGCGGGTCGAGTGGGAACAAGCGTTCCATCTCCAGGCGACGGCGCGTCCTGATACCATCCGTCAACAGGTGCATGTGAAGCTTGCTCACGACGGCCTGCCAGCGGACCCCGTGTCGGCCTTCACGTTTGTCACCGGTGCCGCAAGAAACCTGGAAGCAAAAGTCGCGGGGCAGGCGCTCGTCGCAGATAATCTGGGCTCGCGCCTCGGGGCGGTGCGCGAGGATGCGCGCTTCGTTTCCGTGTTGTTTCTGTTTCTTGGCCTGCCGGGTATCGCGCTGGCCCTGGTTCTGACCTTCGCGATAACGTCATCAGGAGCTGCGCGCCGTCGCGTTGAGCAGGCGCTGTTGCGTGTTCGTGGCGCCGGCTCCCGTACGATCCTGATCTTATCCGCCGCCGAGGCGACGGTCGCCGCAGTCGCGGGCACCGTACTTGGAATTGCCGCAGCTTTATGGTTAGGCCCCTTAATGTCTGGGCAGAGTATGGCTCCGGGAGTGAGCGGTTCTATCCTGGGTCTTGTAGCCATTGCCGGACTCCTTTCAGGCTTTGGGGCCTATCTCTATCCTGCTTGGCGCGATATGCGCATGAGTACCGTCAGCGCGGCTCGACGCGTCGTGGACAAGCCCGGAGAGCCACTTTGGAAACTGCTTTGGTTGGACGGGGTGCTGCTTGTGGCAGCAGCTCTTTTCTTCTGGCAAGCGGAAAGCACCGGATACCAGATCGTGCTCGCGCCAGAGGGCGTCGCGGCAACCGCAGTAGACTACAATGCGTTCGTCTCGCCCGCCTTGTTCTGGCTTGGGCTGGCACTCCTGGCGCTGCGGCTGTCAAACAGCGTGATCGCGGGCAACGGTTCGCTTCTTCGAACCCTCATAAGGCCGGTCTGTGGTGCGCTCGCGCCAATCGTAGCCGCCGCATTGTCGAGGCAAGCCCGCCGGCTCACCGGAGGTATCGCGATGACCACGCTGGCAATCTCGTTCGCGGTTTCGACATCGACCTTCAATTTCACCTACAATGCACAGGCGCGTGTTGATGCAGAGCTCACCAACGGTGCCGATGTCACCGTATTCGGCACGTCAGAAAGGCCCGCCGACACGCATCTGGCCGCGCTCGCGGCCTTGCCGGACACCGCGGCGGCCGAACCGATGCAGCATCGCTTCGCCTATGTCGGCACCGATCTTCAGGATCTCTTTGGTGTAGATCCCCAGCACGTTGGGCGTGCAACGAGTCTTTCGGACGCCTTTTTCAGCGGTGGCAACGCCGCAACGATACTCGCCAAACTGGCCGCGACACCAGACGGGGTGCTCGTGTCGGAGGAAACGGTTCAGGATTTCCAACTGCAGCAGGGCGACGTGATCAACCTTCGGCTGATGGATGCCCGAGATCGTCAGTATCATCCGGTACCATTCAGGTTCATCGGAGTGGCACGCGAGTTTCCGACCGCGCCAAAAGACTCTTTCCTTGTGGCCAATGCCCGCTACGTTGCGGAAAGGACGGGCTCGAAAGCGTCAGAATATGTATTGATGCGCGCCAAGGGCGACCCGGCAATTCTGGCCTCGCGGGCTTCGTCCCTCCTTGCAAACGATCCGTCCATGAAAATCACCGATATCAGTCAGGCGACGCACCTAATCGGTTCGAGCCTGACGGCTGTCGATCTCGCCGGCTTGACGACGATCGAGCTGGCATTCGCCGTCATGATGGCCGCCGCAGCTGGCGGTTTGATGTTGGCGCTTGGGCTCTTCGAGCAGCGGAGGAACTTCGCCATTCTGAGCGCCATCGGCGCTACGCGTTCGCAGCTGTCGGCTTTTCTGTGGAGCGAAGGGCTCCTCGTTGTTGTTCTGGGGATTATTTTCGGTCTGGTATCCGGCCTTGCGGCAGCCTTGATGCTGGTGAAACTGCTGACGGGCGTATTTGATCCACCACCCGATGCTCTATCGATACCGTACGGCTATCTGGGGATCGTCCTTTTCCTGGTGGTCGCGGCTGTCGTCGTGGCGGTGATCGCCGCAAGACCGCCACAAGGGCATGACGTAGAGTATCTCAGGGATTTTTGAGCCTCTGGGTGTGTGCCCTAACCCCTTCGCCGCCACACTTACCGATCTGTAAGCTTCCAGAAATGCGCCCGTAAGCAAAGCGGACCAAGCTGTGTCAGTCGTCTCTATGCGGGGGTGCCTGAAAGGGCTGTGTTGGTGGCCGCCCCGGACCCGTCGGGACAAAGATGCTAGAGGACAGGAGTTGAGATATGCTGAAACACATCATCGCCATAGCATTGATTCTGGCGGCGTCGACAATAGCGGGCCTCGCGAAGGAACTGACGGGCACCGTCAAGGCGATCGACAAGAGCCATGACTCGATTACGATGACGGATGGCAAGACCTTTACTTTGCCTGAGGGCATCGAGGCCGAAACGCTTACGGTTGGGGAAAAGGTTAAGGTCGTCTATTCGGGCAAGGCGGGAAAATTGTTGGTGACAGCTATCCATGCGGTCCCATAGGCCCCCGTAACCAGCGGAACGCTCCGGCGACGTCGAGACAAGCAAGTTAGGAATACCGGTCTTGAGCCGTTCCCAAAACGACGAGCGGTCATGTGACTCTCTGATCGTGGTCGCGCAGACTTTCCGGATTTATCATCGGCGAGGTATGATGCTTGGACTTGGTAAATCCTTAGGGAGAACACAGGAGCCGGACGATGACGAGCATACGAATTTCGCAGTGCGTCTGACATGGGCGCGACATCACGCCCAGGAACAACCGGTGTGGGGCAGTTTCTCGATCTTGCGCAGCAGCGCGATTGGATAGCGGGCAAGATCGACTTGTTGGACGCGGGCGAGCGCCCGGAATCCCTTGAACAGCGCTTCAAATATGTCGCTCGATTTGAGAAGCTCCTCAGTCGCCCGCAAGCGAGGCAACTGCTGGAGATTCTCGGGTTATACGGTCCAAACTGCATTCCGATCATGCGCAAGACCGAGCGCTACTACTGGTCGGTTTCCTGTCTGCCATCCACCTCGGACAAGCCGCTCATACGAGTCAATGCGAGCTGGATGGAGCTCTTCACGCTCTATGCCCACGGTGACGATATCCGCGCCCGAGTCATCGTGCATCTTTCGGATTTCACTACAGATGGTTCAGCAACGCCGAGCCGGGTGGACGAACACTTTCTCGAGCGAAGTGTCGCGATGCCAGAGCACGTCAGTTACTTCTTCCCGCGTGGTGCGGACATTCTCGGCATCAATGTGCGCGGCTCTGTCTCGATCCGCAAATTTCTCAGAAGCCGCCGCGTACTGAGCGCCATTCGCACGTTCAACCTGACGCACATGAACCGGGGGCGGAACGCCTATCAGGCGAGCCATTGCTACAGCGTTGCGGATTACATGCAGGCAGATTGAGGGGCACCGGTAAGCGATCGGTTCTCGAGGTCAATCCAACGTCCAGCACGCGCAAGTCCCTCGATCAGGCGCGCCCGGTCCAAGGCGCGGCAGCTTCTGCAATCATCTTTTCCGATTTCAGGTGACTGTCAGTAATGCCCTCCAAAACGCACATTTGCGTTGGAGAGGTAAAATTGACGAAAATGCCTGCATACATGAGCTCCTTGCGGCCGAAAATCGGCAGCATCCCGCTCTGCATACTTACAAGCTGCTACATCCTTGTTTTCTGCAACAACACATTCTGGCAAAAGGCGACGGACTATCTCGGGAGCGGCAGCGGTCCGCTTTGGGTGTTGTATCTCGCGATGCTGGCACTGTTTGTGGCCGCAATTACGCCCTTTTCGACCAAGTACCTCATCAAGCCCTTTCTGATCTTCCTTGTCCTTGTCGCCGCGGTGGCGTCCCACTTCACCGACACATTCGGGGTGGTCATTGACAGTGACATGATCCGCAACGCGATGGAAACAACTCCTGCGGAAGCGCACCATCTGATTAACTCCGACTTCGTTGTGCATGTCGCGGTTTTCGGTATCGTGCCGTCGCTGCTCATAATCTGGGCAAAGGTCGATCACCGTCCTTTCATGCGAAAGGTCTTCTGGAACCTTGCCGCGATCCTCACCTCTCTCGCCATCTTTGGGATCTGTGGTGTGACCTACTCGCGGGAATACACTGCAGCCGTCAGGGAACGACGGGACATCGCAAAGAGCTTCAATCCGGTTACGCCGATTGTGAGCACTGCACGCTACTTCATGAGTGCGGGAAAAGAGGCATCGCTCGTTGTTGAGACCGTCGGAGCAGATGCCAGGGTCAAGCCATCCACGGCACCGATCAACAAACCGAGGGTTACGATTATCGTGGCGGGGGAGACCGCCCGTGCAGAGAATTTCTCGCTCGGCGGATACCAAAGGGAAACCAATCCGCGGCTGAAGGCCGCAAACGTTATCTACTTCCCTAACACAACGAGCTGCGGCACGGCCACGGCGACGTCAATTCCGTGCATGTTCTCGCGGTTTACCCGATCGGAATTTACTCACGCCAAGGCCATGGCCAACGAGACGCTTGTAGACGTGTTAGCTCACGCTGGCATTGACGTTGCGTGGTTTGACAACAATACCGGGGACAAGGGAGTCGCCAGCCGGATCAAATACGTCGATCTGGCGAGTTCGAAGGATCCACGCTTCTGTCAGGACGGCGAGTGCCTGGATGGCATATTCCTGGACAAGCTTGACGACTGGCTGGACCACGTGAAAGGCGACAGTGTTTTAGTTCTTCACCAGTTAGGCAGCCACGGTCCCGCATACTATCTTCGGTATCCCGAACACCAGGGCAAGTTCGTTCCCGACTGCCGCACTCCGGAGCTTGGCAAATGCTCGACCGGGGAAATCGTCAACGCCTATGACAACTCGATCCTTTACACCGACTACTTCATTTCGACCGTCATCGATCGTCTCAAGGCTCGTTCGGACAAGATGGCCAGCGGCCTGATCTACATGTCCGACCACGGGGAGTCGCTCGGCGAAAAGGGGCTGTACCTTCATGGAGCACCATACATGTTCGCTCCCTCGCAGCAGACGCACGTGCCGTTCCTGACATGGTTTGACAACGACTTCACCAAATCGATGGATCTGGACACCGCGTGCCTCCGAAAAGAGGCGACGACCGCGACGTCTCACGACAACCTGTTTCACAGCGTGCTCGGCATGATGAATGTTGGAACATCCGTCTACGACAAACGGCTCGACGTGTTCGCAAAGTGCAGGAGTGGAAATTCTTGAACATCGTGACCATGCAACCGCAACAAAAAACATAGGAACGCGATCCGGTGAATGTGCTTGTCGTCGAAGACAACTTCGACATCGGGGACGCGGTATCGGCCCATGTGGTGGCCGATGGGCATCGCGTTGATTGGTGTGTGAGCCTCAAGGACGCTGCCTGTCGGCTCACATCGACGAAGTATGACCTGGTGCTTCTCGACCTACGCCTGCCGGATGGCAATGGCCTGTCGCTCCTTCAAGATATCCGAAGGGTAGATGACAAGACCCGAATTATCATCATGACGGCGCAGGACCAATACAGCGATCGACTCGCGGGAATGAAGGGAGGGGCGGACGATTTCCTCGTCAAACCTTTCGATCTTGACGAGCTTTCATCACGCATGAGGCGGGTTAAGCAATGATGCGTGCGAATGAGAATGCGCGTAAACGATTGGTCTCGAAAGTCGCCTATCGGGCGATACCCTTTGCGTTGCTGCTATTGGCTGCCGCGGCTCTCTTCCACTTCTCAGTTGAGGTAGGTGAGGGCGACACGCTGGCTTGGGACCAGGCGTTCCTACTATCTTTGAGGCACGCGGACGATGTTGCCCTGCCGCTCGGACCCGCCTGGATCACCACGGCGATGGTGAACTTTACGAGCCTCGGTGGCGTGGCCGTTCTTCTGTTCATCACGCTCACCACCATCGGTCTACTCTTGATTTCGCGCCGACCTGTGGAAGCCCTGTTCCTCTGTGTTGCGCTTGCCGGCGGCTGGCTTTCCAGCAACACCCTGAAGTTATGGGCCGCGCGGCCCCGCCCGAACGTAGTCACCCATTTGGTTGCGGTCGGCGACGCGAGTTTTCCAAGCGGCCACGCGATGGTTTCGGCGGCAACCTATCTGGCACTGGCAATTGTCGCGTGCCGGTTTCTGCGTGCGCCGGCTCAAAAGGCATATGTCTTCGTCATTGCCGGCGCCCTGATAGGCACCATAGGCCTCAGCCGAATTTACCTTGGCGTCCACTATCCGACCGACGTCGTCTTCGGATGGTGCGCGGGCTCCCTCTGGACCTTCGGGTCTTGGCTCTTATTCAGGCGATTTTTCCCATCACAAGCGTGACTAGCAACCCCTTTCAGGTAGCCGTCAGGCAACTGTGACCAGATCGCCGCGCGCCGGGTGTGCAGGGAAAAAGCACGCCCATTTGACATTGCTATATATTTGGAGCGGATATGACCGACCAGTCTAGCCGTCTTGTGCTGCATACGAATTCACGTGACGAGGTGTTTGCCGGCGAACGCAATGCTGTTGAGGATTTCTCGTTCAACTCCACCGTCGCGAATGTCTTCGATGACATGGTGAGCCGCTCTGTCCCGTTCTACGGAGAGATGCAGCGGATGGTTTGCGAGTTGGCCCGGGACTTTGCCCAGCCTCAGTCCAACC
>NZ_JBFTQH010000040.1:0-42662 GCF_056398905.1 Rhizobium sp. 01T417
CTTCCCACCTGGCTGAGCTTCACTTCCCACCTGGCTGAGCTTCAATGCCTCGACGCGCACCTTCAGYGGTACGCCGACGACATCAGGCACGTCAGACATCAAGGTAACGGCAACCGACATTGCAGGCCTCGCCACCAGCGAGACCTTCAGCATCAATACGGCCGCAGCGCCTGTGACCTATAGCTTGTTCAGCGCCACCAGCACACCCGCCCAGACGAACCTCAACGATGGCCAGCAACTCGAGCTCGGCGTCAAGTTCCAGGCAAACGTTGCCGGCGATATCACCGGCATCAAGTTCTACCGCAACGCCAACGACAACGGCCAGAACGTCGTCGACCTGTGGACGACCGGAGGCACCAAGCTTGCCACCGCCACCTATTCCGGTACCACCGGCAGCGGCTGGCAGACGGTGAACTTTGCAACCCCGGTTACCATCACCGCGGGCACTACCTATGTGGCGTCCTACCACACGACTGGTGCCTATGTGGCGACCGACGGCTTTTTCACAAGTGGCGTCACCAACGGTCCTCTGACGGCCCTCTCAAGTGCCGCCGCGGGTGGGAACGGCGTCTACAGCTATGGCGGGTCCGCGACCGCGGGTCTCTTCCCGACCAGCACCTTTGATTCGGCGAACTACTGGGCCGACGTGGTCTTCCGGCCGCAACTCGCAGCGTGATGGGTCGGCCGAAGTGAGAGGCCGACTTCAGATGCAATGAATGCAATGCAGGTTCTTGCCGCGGCAAATAGTCGTCGCAAATGCCGACATCGAAAGGATGCCGATGGAAGGAACAAAGAGGCTGCCGGTGACAGTGCTCGCCGGTTTTCTCGGGGCTGGCAAGACGGCACTCCTCAACCATGTACTGGCCAACCGCGAGGGCTTGCGGGTCGCCGTCATTGTCAACGACATGAGCGAAGTGAACATAGACGCCAGCCTCATTCGAGATGGCGGCTCCAACCTGTCGCATACGACGGAGACATTGGTTGAGCTGAGCAATGGTTGCATATGCTGCACCCTGCGCGACGACCTGTTGACGGAAGTGCGGCGACTGGCCGAGGAAGGGCGATACGACTATCTGTTGATCGAGGGAACTGGGATTGCCGAGCCACGCCCTATCGCGGCAACCTTTTCGTTCCGCGACGAAAACGGGATCTCCCTATCCGATTTTGCGAAACTCGACACGATGATTACCGTCGTCGACGCGGCAAGCCTTCTTGCCGACTACAGCAGCGCAGACCTGCTCCGTGATCGTGGCCTGGAGCGTGACAGCCAGGACCGGCGAACCTTTATTGACCTTTTGGTCGATCAGATCGAATTTGCCGACGTCGTGGTGATCAACAAGGTCTCGGACACGACCGAGGATGTTCGCACCGAGGTCCGCAGGGTGGTTGCGGCACTTAATCCGGATGCGCTCCAGGTGGAGACGGATTTCGGCAGGATTCCTCTCGCGACCGTTCTCGACACCGGTCGCTTCGATGAGGCAAAGGCTGCCGCCCACCCGTTGTGGCACAAGGAGCTCTACAGCCCAGGCACCCATGTTCCAGAGACGGAGGAGTATGGGGTGTCGAGCTTTGTATACAGAGCAAGGCGTCCCTTCGATCCCATGCGATTTCGCGCATTCCTGGATGAGCCCTGGGCGGGCGTCATTCGCGCAAAGGGCCATTTCTGGCTTGCCACGCGCCCGCGTCACGTGGGTCTGCTGTCGGCT
Organism: Rhizobium sp. 01T417; assembly: GCF_056398905.1. Classification (NCBI taxonomy): domain Bacteria; kingdom Pseudomonadati; phylum Pseudomonadota; class Alphaproteobacteria; order Hyphomicrobiales; family Rhizobiaceae; genus Rhizobium; species Rhizobium sp. 01T417. The sequence goes on from NZ_JBFTQH010000040.1 coordinate 1,707, forward strand.
GCCGGAGTGCAGCGGCGCTGCGAACCGATGGGGCTCTGGTGGGCAGCGGTGCCCCGGCAAGATTGGCCTGTCCATCCGCAGTTTCGTGAACGTCTGGAGAGCCACTGGGACAGCGCCTGGGGTGATCGTCGGCAGGAGCTGGTGTTCATTGGTGTGGGCATGGATGAGACAGGCGTTCGCGGCGCGTTGGACGAGTGTCTGGCCAGTGCGGATCCGCGGGACTGGTCCGCACTCGAAGATCCGTTTCCGGTTTGGTAGCGCGGGCGGCACTATTTGCTCGATGACCTCTCTGATACTTTCGATGTTCCGTCTGACACCATGCTCGAGAGCAATCCACTTGCATCGGCAATATATGGAAGTCTCCATCGCCCGTGGCCGAGCGACGATCGCGGCCTAACCTTCTGCGGGAGCCCGGCAACGCTCCCGGGGAATGGGTGGGCAAACACCATCAAGACACACCATCTTGAAAAATCGGGTGCAATCGCGAACATCTTGAACATGTACGATTTAGGAGGAAGACGGAGATGCCCGAGGCTGCCGTTGATGACAACAAACGCATGAATTTGCGGGTTTCACCGGAAGCGAAGGCCAAGCTCGTGCGCGCCGCTGCGCTGCGCAACACCAACCTGACCAACTTCGTGACCCAGGCCGCCTTACGCGAAGCCGAAGCCGTGATCGAGGCGGCGGAGGTCGTTCGCCTGACCGCGCGCGATCATGCGCGAGTGCTCGAGCTGCTGGAAAATCCGCCCAAGTCCAATGCGAAGCTGCGGGCGGCAATAGCAGGGTTGCCTGACACTCTATGACGCTGCCCTCCTGGAGAGAGGAAGCCATCGCGAAATCGCATCATCGTCAGTCCTTCGATTGCGGCGACCCAACGAAGAACGACTTTTTCCGACGCTATGCGCGTCAAAGCCACAAACAGAACGCCTCAAAGACATTCTGCGCGATCGACACTTCTGCGCCCAATCGTGTGTTGGGATCTACACGATCGCCCCCTTTTCCGTGGCACACACAGGCGTGCCGGCGTCGATATGTATGCGCTGCCGCATTCCGCATTTTTGTCTTTTCCAGCACAGCGCACAGCCGAGGTCGAGTTGAGGATCAACTCGACGGCTTCCGGTTTGACCTCCGCCTTGAGCGGGCGCAATTCGCGCAAAGGGCCATTTCTGGCTTGCCACGCGCCCGCGCCATGTGGGTCTGCTGTCGGCTGCCGGAGCGGAATGACGGACGTTGTCGGAGACCATGTTCAATTGCCTGTAGGATCGCGATACGACGGGATCTCGCCAGGATCGGCGAACTGAACGTTGTCGTATTCGGATGATCCTGAACATCCCGCGAACCATACCAGGGCGATCGATTAGATCATCGACTTGCAATATATTTAAATGCTATTATATTGGCATTAACTTCCAAATAATGCGATTAGGTGATAATATGTTCACATTTAACATGTCGTCTCCGGTGGAAGTTATTCGAGGCTTGGCGGACAGAATGAAGCGCCGGCGGATCGAGCACGGATTGACCCAGCGGGAACTGGCGGCAAGATCGAATGTCTCGTACGGGTCGTTGAGACTATTTGAAGAAAGTGGAAAAATCTCCCTCGAGAGTCTCGTGAAAATTGCCTTCGCCCTTGAGGCCGAGGCTGAGTTCGAGCGATTGTTTCCGAGTCGGCCGCCGCGGAATATCGATGATGTCGTTGATCGTCCTCTTAGGCAGCGGGTGCGCAGGAAATGAAGTTCAAACCAGTCCAGCAGATGAACGTCTATCTGAATCTCGAAGGGAATGAGCAGAAGCTCGGCACGCTCGCTTGGAGCGGCAAGGAACGGAGGGCCTACTTCGAGTACTCGGCAGAGTTTCTCGCAGCACCCCTTTTGATTTCACCATTCCATATGATGGCCGCCACTGGATTGATTGCAGCGCCTCGCGATCCGTTTGACGGGCTCCATGGGCTCTTCAACGACAGCCTGCCTGATGGTTGGGGTCGTCTATTGCTTGACCGCCGTCTCCAGCGAGCGGGCATCGACTATACGCAGCTCACTCCTATCGACCGTCTCTCGGCAGTGGGAAGAACGGGAATGGGCGCGCTGACATACGTTCCCGATTTGCCGGACGATCGGAAACAACCGACCGACGCTGACCTCGACTGGTTCGCTGATCAAGTGGAGTTGGTGCAGACAGAAATGGACGTCGCTGACATCGATAGCTTGCAGGGCGCGCAAGGTGGATCCGCAGGTGCACGACCAAAGATTATGATCGCCTTCAACAAGGCCGAGAATACCTGCGTTTTGGACTACGGCCGGCCGTTGGATCCGGGATTTGAAAGATGGATGGTCAAAGCGCCCAGTTCTAACGATCCGGGGGAGATCGGTGCCGAAGAAAAAGCCTATGCGCTCATGGCGGCAGCTGCAGGGCTGGAGATGGCCGACACCCAGCTATTCGACACCCGGAAGGGAAGGCGGCTTTTTGCAACGAAGCGTTTTGACAGGATACCTGCCGGTAGGCTTCACATGCACACGGCAAGCGGTCTGTTGAATGCCAGCCATCGCGAGGCCTCTCTCACCTACGAGCAACTTCACAAGCTTACCCATATGATGACCCGCGACGCCGCAGAAGTCCTCAAGATGTTTCGAAACATGGTGTTCAATGTATATGCCAAGAATCGCGACGACCATGCGAAGAACCACGCATTCCTTATGGACGGGAATGGTCGTTGGTCATTAGCACCTGCATACGATCTTACCTTTTCGTCCGGACCAGGCGGAGAGCACAGCGCGGCAATAGCTGGGGAAGGTAGAAACCCTGGCATGTCTCACCTCTTGGCGGTCGCCAGAGGGGCTTCGATCTCGGATCAAGACGCTCGGTATGTTATAGAGCAGGTGCGAACGGCCGTAGACCGGTGGCCGCAGTTTGCTGACAAAGTCCGGCTATCCAAATCCCGTACTGCTGAACTCGACAAATTCTTGAACGGCAATCGGCCGGCTCAGACGCTTCGCGTGCACTACGATCGGAATGACTACAGCATTTCCAGGCCAACACGAGCGGCCGAAAATCGTAAGCGATGATGATACGGGTGGCTTCAGCCCCAAGCGTTGAATTCCGCCTATGAGGTGTGGCGGTTGCTACCTTACTGCGAGAATTCGTCGCAATCGTTCAGGGCGATACCGACACTGCAAGGACGCTGGAACTTGCTGCTAGTCAAGCAGGCGCTGTGGTTTTTCTTTCTCCGGGTTTTCGCGCGCGACGTTTCGGTGTGAGGTCATTCATACATCGCCGATGGCGAAGGACGAAGCGGACGTCCGCGGCGATGGTTGCCGTTGTCCTCCGGAGTGAGGGCGACTTGGAGCAATGGCGGGAACGCCCACGAAGGATATTCGAGAGGTTCCAACCGAGGCTGAACTGGCGGTGCTTGATAACCCGTCGGATAGTCGGCGGTAAATCTACGGCGGGTTTGCACCGCTCGGTGGGCAAGGACTGACACGCGCCTTCAGCGTCTGCTGTGAGGTCTGCCTTTTAAAGGTTTGTGTAAGGGTCGCTGACCTTCGCCACGACCTCGATTTCCGAGATCCGTATCTTGGGAGAATCTAGAATCTGCTCTTTAACTTCCGACTTGCCCTTGACGTTTCCGCAGCTTTTTGGAAATGCTAAGATGTCAGACCAATTTCAGGTCGACTGCCTATAAGAATTCTGGGGAACCATGAAGGCACCACGCAGCGACAGGCCGGTTATCCGGCCGCTTCCGGCCATGGATCGGGCACGTCAGGTGACCGACGCACTGGCCGAGTATGTTCAGAGCGCGCAATTGAGGGCAGGCGATCGCCTGCCGGCGGAGCGCGAGCTGATGGCGGCGCTGATGGTGGGCCGTTCGACGATCCGCGAAGCGATCCGTCATTTCCAGGCGCTCGGCGTCATCGAAACCCGAAAGGGCAGCGGAACTTACCTGCTGAAACCGGTTTCGAAGGCGACAATCCATATGCCGCTGTCGCTTGATACCGGCCATCTGCGTAACGCTCTTTTGCAAACGCTCGAGGTGCGTCGCGGGATCGAGTGCGAGGCCTGCATGGTCGCTGCACGCAAGCGGACCGACAAGGATCTCATCCTGATCGAGCAGAACCTCGACGAGATGGAGCGCGTCCACATAGAGAAAGGCACGTCGGGGCCCGAAGACCTTGCCTTCCATCTGGCGATCTACGATGCCACCCACAATCCGCTTTTCCGCCAGCTTCTCGAGCAGATGCGCGAGACATTCTGGCAGTTCTGGGAGCATCCCTTCGAGCGCGAGGACTTCGCCCGCCGCTCGTTTCCCTTTCACCGCACGCTCTTCAACGCGATCGCTGCCCGGGACGCCGAGGCCGCGCGTGAAGAGACACTGAAGATCCTCGGGGTCGTCGAGGAAGATATCAAGGAAATGTCGAAATGAACAACGGCGCAGACGCGTTCGATCTTGCCTCGCTCATCACAGCACACGACGAAGGAAACTTCGCCGAAGCCGTCGTGCCACCGATCTTTCAGACGTCGCTTTTTACCTTTTCCGACTATGACGACATGATCTCCTCCTATCGGGGCGAAAAGGTCCGGCCGATCTATACACGCGGCCTCAACCCGACCGTCCGCATGTTCGAGGAGATGCTGGCAAAGCTCGAGGGCGCTGAAGATGCGCTCGGCTTTGCAAGCGGCATGGCAGCGATTTCCTCGGCGGTGCTCTCCTTCGTCGAGCCGGGCGACCGGATCGTTGCCGTCAAGCACGTCTATCCCGATGCTTTCCGCCTGTTCGGCACGATCCTGAAGCGCATGAAGGTCGAGGTGACCTATGTCGATGGTCGCGATGAAGAGGCTGTAGCCAAGGCGCTGCCCGGCGCCAAGGTCTTCTACATGGAAAGCCCGACGAGCTGGGTGATGGAAGCCCATGATGTCGGCGCGCTCGCGGCCCTCGCCAGGAAGCATGGCGTTGTCACCATGATCGACAATAGCTGGGCGAGCCCATACTTCCAGCAGCCGATTTCACTCGGCGTCGATATCGTCATCCATTCGGCCTCGAAATACCTCGGCGGCCACAGCGACGTCGTGGCCGGTGTCGTTGCCGGCTCGAAGGAGATGATCGCCCGCATCAAGGCAGAGGCCTACCCCTATCTCGGCGGCAAGCTCTCGCCGTTTGACGCATGGCTTCTGATCCGTGGCCTGCGCACATTGCCGATCCGTATGCGAGCGCATGAGGCGGCCGCGATGACGATCGCCAGGCGCCTGCAGGAACTCGACGTGGTGGAGACCGTCTGCCATCCGGGCCTTGCCAACCGGCTTCCGGCTGGCCTCAACGGCACGTCGGGCCTGTTTTCCTTCATATTCCGCGAGGGCGTCGATATCCGCGCCTTCGCCGATCACCTCAAGCTCTTCAAACTGGGAGTGAGCTGGGGTGGGCATGAAAGCCTGATCGTACCAGGCGAGGTCGTCCTTCAGCAGAAGGCGCAACCGAATTCCGCGCATACCTTCGGGATCCATGCGCGGTCAGTACGCCTTCACGTCGGCCTCGAAGGAACTGAGGCGCTGTGGAAGGACATCGAGGCGGCATTGGCGGTCGCCTCTTGAGTTGACAACCTGAAAAACCTGAAAAGGGGGAGCAAGCATGAAAAGACTGATCACCGCCACTCTACTCGCCACGATGATGGCCGGTACGGCGCTCGCCGATACCACGCTGAAACTGGTCGAAGTCATCACCAGCCCCGAACGAACCGAGACCCTGAAATCGATCGTCGGCAAGTTCGAGGCCGCAAACCCCGGCACCAAGGTCGACATCATCTCGCTGCCCTGGAACGAAGCCTTCCAGAAGTTCGCGACCATGGTCTCGGCGGGCGACACGCCAGACGTGATGGAAATGCCCGACACCTGGCTTTCGCTCTATGCCAACAACGGCATGCTCGAAAGCCTCGAGCCTTACCTTGCCAAATGGGAGCACACCAAGGGCTTGACGCCGCGCGCCCTTGAACTCGGCCGCGACGTCAAGAACACCGCCTACATGCTGCCCTACGGCTTCTACCTGCGTGCGCTGTTCTACAACAAGAACCTCTTCAAGGAAGCCGGCGTTTCCGAGCCGCCGAAGACGCTTGACGATTTCGTCGCAGCTTCCGAAAAGGTCTCCAAGCTCCCGGGCAAGTCCGGTTACTGCCTGCGCGGTGGTCCGGGCGGCCTGAACGGCTGGGTGATGTTCGGCGCGACGATGGCGGGCTCCAACAAGTTCTTCAACGAGGACGGCACCTCGACCATGAACAGCGAAGGCTGGGCAAAGGGTCTCGAATGGGTTGTCGATCTCTACAAGAAGGGCCTGACGCCGAAGGACAGCGTCAACTGGGGCTTCAATGAAACCGTCGCCGGCTTCTACTCAGGCACCTGCGCGATGCTCGACCAGGATCCGGACGCGCTGATCGCGGTTGCCCAGCGCATGAAGCCGGAAGATTTCGGCGTCACCAAGATGCCGGTCGGCCCGAGCGGCAAGGGCTTCACGACTATCGGCTTTGCCGGCTGGTCGATGTTTAACACCAGCCAGAACAAGGATCTCTCCTGGAAGCTGATCGAGACACTTGAATCGCCTGAGGGCAACATCGAGTGGAACAAGCGGACGGGCGCACTTCCGGTTCATACCTCTGCCGAGAAGGATCCCTTCTATGCGGGCGATCAGTTCAAGGGTTGGTTCGAGGAGCTGGCCGATCCGAATATCGTTCCGACCGTGATGCCGACCTACCTCGAAGAGTTCGCCTTCTTCAAGGATTCGCTCGCGATCAAGACGACCCAGCAGGCGCTTCTCGGCGACATCACGCCGAAGGAACTGGCTGACCAGTGGGCAGATTATCTGACCAAGGCACAGCAGAAGTTCCTCGCCAAGAAGTAACGGACCACCGGCGGCGGACCTGTCCGCCGCCTCCTTCCCTGTCTTGCGACGGCGCAACAAGCGCCGCAAAACGGATTTTGTCTGATGACCATGACTGCCGATACGCTGGAAAGGCGCCAGGACCGACGCCCCTGGCTGAAGCGCGTCGCCGATGCCTCCGAACCCTATCTCTACAGTGCGCCATCGCTGGTCCTGATCATTGCGGTGATGCTGGTGCCACTGGTGATCGGGGTGTCCTACGCGTTTCGTGACATCCAGCTGCTCAATCCCTTTTCGGGCGGCTTCATCGGGCTCGACCATTTCCGTGCACTCTCGCAAGATGCCGCTTTTTACGGTGCCTTGAAGAATACGCTGTTGTGGACGGGCGCCTCCGTCCTGCTGCAGTTCATCTTCGGCCTCATCCTCGCGCTTCTGCTCGACAAGCCGTTCTGGGGCAGGGGTGTCGTGCAGGCTCTGGTCTTTCTGCCCTGGGCTGTCCCTTCCTTCCTCGCCGGTCTGAACTGGGCCTGGCTCTTCAATCCCGTGATCGGGCCAATCCCGCACTGGCTGTTTGCGCTGGGGCTGATGAGCGAGCCTGCCAACATCCTTTCCGATCCGCACCATGCGATGTGGGGACCGATTATCGCCAATGTCTGGTGGGGCATCCCGTTCTTTGCGATCACCCTGCTTGCCGCACTGCAGGCGATCCCGCGCGATCTCTATGAGGCAGCCTCCATCGACGGCGCCGGCTGGTTCCAGCGGTTTCGTTCGATCACTTTGCCCTTCCTCGCGCCGACGATTGCCATCACCGTGCTGCTGCGCACCGTCTGGGTCTCCAACTTCGCCGACCTGATCGTCGTCATGACCGGCGGCGGACCGGCCGACCGGACGCAGATCGTCGCGAGCTACATCTTCACGCAGGCCTTCAAGCGCCTGGACTTCGGCTATGCCTCGGCAATAGCACTGGTGCTGCTCGTCCTACTGCTCGCCTACTCGATGCTGATCATCCTGCTGCGGCAGACCCTGCTGAACAAGGATTGATGCCATGAAGCGATCCCTTCTCCCCACCATCGCGCATCGCCTGGCCATTCTCTGCTACATCATCTTTGCGCTGTTTCCGCTGTTCTGGCTCCTCAAGGTGTCGGTGACGCCGAACGACCTGCTCTATACGGAAGGCGTCCGGATGTGGCCTTCACGGACGACCTTTGAACATTATTCCTTCGTCATCCAGCACAGTGCCTTCCCGACCTTCTTCAAGAACAGCCTGATCGTGTCGGCCTCGACCGCCGTCGTCGTGACAATCTGCGCTTCGCTTTCGGGCTATGCGCTGTCGCGCTTCAACTTCCGGGCGAAGTACTGGATCGTCGCCTTGATGCTGCTGACGCAGATGTTCCCGCTTGTCATGCTGGTTGCGCCGATCTTCAAGATCCTGACGCCACTGCACCTGACAAACAGCCTGACCGGTCTCGTCGTCGTCTACACCGCCTTCAACGTGCCCTTTGCCACCTTCCTGATGCAGTCGTTCTTCGACGGCATTCCGAAGGATCTCGAGGAGGCAGCGATGATCGACGGCGCAACGCAGTTTACGGCCTTCCGGCAAATCATCCTGCCCCTGACGTTGCCCGGCATCGCCGCAACGCTGGGCTTCGTCTTCACCGCTGCGTGGAGCGAACTGCTCTTTGCTCTCATGCTGATCAACGGCAACGACGCGGCGACCTTCCCGGTCGGGCTTTTGACCTTCGTTTCCAAATTCTCCGTGGATTTCGGGCAGATGATGGCGGCGGGCGTGCTCGCGCTCATCCCGGCCGGTCTCTTTTTCCTGCTCATCCAGCGTTATCTCGTCCAGGGCCTGACGGCCGGCGCGGTCAAGGGTTAATCAAAATGGCATCGATCGATATCCAGAACGTCAAGAAGGCCTATGGCCCCGTCAAAGTGCTGCATGACGTCGACCTCAGGATCAAGGACGGCGAGTTCGTCGTGCTTGTCGGCCCGTCGGGCTGCGGCAAGTCCACCCTGCTGCGCATGATCGCTGGCCTCGAGGACGTTACCGGCGGCGAGATCCGCATTGCCGGCAATCGTGTCAACGAGCTGCATCCGAAGGACCGCGACATCGCCATGGTGTTCCAGTCCTACGCGCTCTATCCACACATGAATGTCGCCGGCAACATGAGCTACAGCCTGAAGCTTCGCAAAACCGCCAAGGAAAAGATCGCCAGCGCCGTCGGTGCTGCCGCCTCCAAGCTCGGCCTCGACCCGCTGCTCGAACGCCGGCCGAAGGCGCTTTCGGGCGGCCAGCGCCAGCGCGTCGCCATGGGCCGTGCCATCGTGCGCCAGCCGAAAGCCTTCCTCTTCGATGAGCCGCTGTCGAACCTCGACGCGCGCCTGCGCGAACAGATGCGCGCGGAAATCAAGAAACTGCATGGCGACCTGAAGGCGACCTCGATCTATGTCACCCACGATCAGATCGAGGCGATGACGCTCGCTGACAGGATCGTTGCCATGCATGGCGGTGTCGTGCAGCAGGTCGGCAGCCCGCTCGAACTCTACGATACTCCTGCCAACCTCTTCGTCGCCGGCTTCATCGGCTCGCCAGGCATGAATTTCCTGGACGCGACCTACATAGACGGCGGGGTCCGCCTGAAGGACGGAACAGTTGTCCCGCTCGCTGCGCCGCTATCGCTGACAAACGGTGCCAAAGTGACGCTCGGCATTCGTCCGGAGCATGTTGTGATTGCCAGCGAAGGCGGTCTGAACGCGAACGTCGAATTGGTCGAGCCGACCGGTTTCGGCATCATCCTGCACCTGTCGCTGCACGGCCTGCCATTCAAGATCTTCACGCTCGACCGGGCCGCGTTGACATCCGGCCCGACAATCAACGTCTCGTTCCCCGCGCAGCATCTGCACGTCTTCGATGCCGATGGAACCAGGGCGAAGTAGGGCGAACAGCCTCAGCCGTGGGCGAGGCTGCCGCGCAGAACGGCGTTATCGAGGTCCGGCCTCGGCGTCGGAATGGCGACTGGTATCACCGCGTCGGTGCTGACAGGCACGACAGCTTCCGTCGGTGCCGGAGCAGTGGGTTCCGTTCCCAAGGTCGCCACCGTTCCGGGCATCGGGATCGGCACAGGGACCGTCGTCGGAACAAGCGCTTCGAACTGCGCCGGCATCCTGCTGCGGCCCGGCAGATAGTTCATTGCGACTTCATATGCGGGCAAGGGTGCCGGCGTCTGCAGCTCGCCGTCCCGGCCACGCTTCTCATAGAACGCATTGCCGCCGGCAATCGTCACGTAGTGCATGTTGCGATATGGAAACGACAGACCGTCCGTGTGAAAGAACATCGCGTCCTTGACGCCCGGATGCCGTTCGCCACGCAAGATTGCGTCAGCGGCGTCTGCCAGTTCAATCTCGGCCACAGGCTCGACTTCGCGCGTCATCACGCCAGGTGCGAACTGCCTCTGTTGGGCGACGACACCGCAGATTGAATCGGGATAGGCGCCCGACGTCAGACGGTTCATGACCACGGTTCCGACCGCCATGTAGCCGTCGCGATCAGAATGCTCGGATTCGAAGTACATTGCCCGCTTCAGGCAATCGCGATCCTTGGCCGTATAATTGAAGGTAACTTTGGATGATTGCGCCGCGTGCGCCGCATTCCTGGGCTTGGTGGCGTCGCTCACCACCTTCGAAGCCGGTTGCTGTGCGGTCGTGCAGCCTGCAGCAGCCACGCCCGCGAGCAAAATCCAGGCGAGAGATTTTCCCAACGATATATGCGCCCTCAATGTCAGGTGCCCCCTATTTAGAGTAGTAAGCCCTTCTCGATTAAGTGATCGCTTTTTTACCTGCGTTTCAGGTAAATTTCAAACCCAATTAGTATCACAATTTGATTTGGCCGCCTTTTGCCCGGCTGCACAGGCTGATTCGCACTCCTACCATCCACCGAAAACAAACAGATCTTCCATCGCCGGTAATGACCGCCAGGCGGATGCAACCACCGAAATCGGCCCGCGTGGCATGCTGATTCGTACCGCTATCGACCGCGTGGACCGTCACTATGAAACTGGCCGGAACAACTTCCACCGTGTCGGTCTGAAGGCGATCCGCGTCCGATCGAGCGCCCCTGCCTGCGAAGGCGACAGTTCGAGTTCGATGGGCGGATGTCCCTTGCCGATGTCGACCTCGATGTGGCGCGTGCCGGCAACGCGTCGGCTTGTCGTCAGCAGACCGGCGATGCAGCCGCCGCAGCCGTCCCGCAACTCGATATCGTGCGGCCGGAAGTAAAGCTGGGCGTCTCCATCCGCTTCGCTCTCGACCTTCAGCCCGAGCGGCCGATCCTCGAACCAGATCTCGCCGCCATTGACCCGCACGTCGAGACAGTTCGACTGTCCGACAAAGCCAAAGACGAAGGGCGAGTTTGGGTTGTCGTATACCTCGTCGGGTGTTCCGATCTGCTCGATCGCGCCCTGGCTCATGACGACCACGCGGTCGGCAAGCTCCATTGCCTCGTCCTGGTCGTGCGTGACGAAGACGGTGGTGTGGCCGGTGCGATCATGGATCTCGCGCAGCCATTTTCGCAGGTCCTTGCGCACCTGGGCGTCGAGCGCGCCGAAGGGCTCGTCAAGCAGAAGCACGTTCGGCTCAACCGCCATGGCGCGTGCAAGCGCCACGCGCTGACGCTGGCCGCCGGAAAGCTGGGCAGGATAGCGCTTCTCCAGGCCGGAGAGCTGAACGAGGTCGAGAAGCTCCAGAGCCCGCCTGCGGATCTCAGCCTTGGGCGGACGCCGCTTACCATCGCGCACTTTCAGGCCGAAGGAGACATTGTCGAGCACGGTCATATGCCGGAAGAGGGCATAATGCTGGAACACGAAGCCGATATTGCGCTGCTGCACGGTCTTTTTCGATGCATCCTCGTCGCCGAAATAGATCGACCCTTCTGTCGGGCTCTCGAGACCGGCAATAAGACGCAGCAAGGTCGTCTTGCCAGAACCGGACGGTCCGAGCAGCGCAATAAGTTCACCGGAATGTATGTCGAGCGAGACGTCGTGCAGCGCCGGAAAACGGTCGAATTCCTTGCGCAGGTTTTGTACGCGAACTTCCATTCTAATTCCTTCAGTGCCGTCGGCTGGCGGCGATTTCTTCACTGTATCGCATCTCGAGCAGCGTCTTTAAAACAAGGGTCACGAGCGCAAGCAAGGCAAGCAGGGTGGCGACGGCGAACGCGCCGGTGAAATTGTACTCGTTATAGAGAATTTCCACCTGCAGCGGCATGGTGTTCGTCTGTCCCCGGATGTGACCGGAGACCACAGAAACGGCGCCGAACTCACCCATGGCGCGGGCGTTGCAGAGCAGCACGCCGTAGAGCAGACCCCATTTGATGTTCGGCAAGGTCACATGCCAGAAGGTCTGCCAGCCACTGGCCCCGAGCGATATCGCCGCCTCTTCGTCACCCGTCCCCTGTTCCTGCATCAGGGGGATCAGCTCGCGCGCCACGAAGGGAAAGGTGACGAACATGGTCGCGAGAATGAGCCCCGGAACGGCAAACAGGATCTTGATGTTGTAGGCGCTCAGCCAATGACCAAGATAGGTATTGGCACCAAGCAACAGGACGAAGACCAGGCCCGAAATGACCGGCGAGACCGAAAAGGGCAGGTCGATCAACGTTGTCAGAAGAGCCTTGCCCTTGAACTCGAACTTGGCAATCGCCCAGGCGGCCGCCACTCCAAAAGACAGGTTGAGAGGCACGCTGACACCCGCGACGATGAGGGTCAGGCGAATGGCGGAAAAGGTCTCCTCGTCCTGGAGCGCCTCGAGGAACGGTCCGGCGCCCTTGCGGAAGGCTTCGACGAAAACGGCTGCCAGGGGCAGAAGCAGGATCAGCGTCAGGAAAGTGAGAGAGACAAGGATCAGCGTCCACCGCGCGAACCGGTGCTCGGTAACGGCGGAGCGCACCTTTGTCGGAGCGACGGTATCAAGTGCCATAACCATATCTCCGTCTGCTCCAGCTCTGGATGAGGTTGATGATCAGCAACATGGCAAACGAGATGACCAGCATCACGGCCGCAATGCCCGTCGCAGCTGCATAATTGTATTCTTCGAGCTTGATGACGATCAGAAGCGGCGCAATCTCCGACCGGAACGGAAGATTGCCGGCAATAAAGATCACCGAGCCATACTCGCCAACGCCGCGGGCGAAGGCGAGCGCAAAACCCGTCAGGACAGGTGGGGCAAGGCCCGGCAGCAAAACGCGGAAGATCGTCTGCAGACGCGTGGCGCCAAGCGTTGCGGCAGCTTCTTCCACCTCCTTGTCGATCTCCTCCATGACGGGCTGGACCGTGCGCACGACGAAGGGAAGGCCGACGAAGACCAGGGCAATGACGATACCAAGCGGCGTGAAGGCGATCTTGATGCCGAGTGGTGTCAGGAACTGGCCGATCCAGCCATTCGGCGCATAAAGTGTTGCGAGCGCAATACCGGCCACGGCGGTCGGCAATGCAAACGGCAAATCGACCATGGCATCTATGATGCGCTTGCCAGGGAAACGGTAGCGCACGAGCACCCAGGCCAGAACGACGCCGAAGGCGGCATTGAGGCAGGCGGCTGCGAAGGCGGTTCCAAAGCTGATGCGAAGAGCACTCAGCGTTCGAGGATCGAAGGCGATGGCCAGGAATTTTGTCCAGCCGAGCTCGCTCGACCGCCAGGCAAGGCCCGAAAGCGGAATGAGGATCAGAAGGGTGAGCCAGGTCAAGGTAAGGCCGAGCGCCATTCCAAAGCCTGGAATGACGCTCGGCCGTCTGAACCGCCACCGCGTGGGGCTATATGCTTTCATGCGACGTATTATTGTGCCGGCTTGTAGATTTGGTCAAATACGCCGCCATCGCCGAAGAATTTCGGCTGCGCGTCCTTCCAGCCGCCGAAATCATCGATTGTCGCCAGCTTCAGGTTCGGGAAGCGCGCAATGTCTGCCTTGTCGGCAGCTTCAGGCTTGATCGGCCGGTAGAAGTGCTTGGCAGCAATCTTCTGGCCTTCGTCCGAATAGAGATAGTTCAGATAGGCTTCAGCGAGCTTGCGGGTGCCCTTCTTGTCGACGTTGCCGTCAACGACGGCGACCGGGGGGTCCGCGCGGATCGAGAAGGCCGGGGTGACGATCTCAAACTGGTCGGGACCGAGTTCTTCCAGGGAGAGATAGGCCTCGTTCTCCCAGGCAAGAAGGACGTCGCCGAGGCCGCGCTGCACGAAGGTCGTTGTCGCGCCGCGCGCACCGGTGTCGAGTACCGGGACATGCTGCAGGAGCTTTGTTACATATTCCTGTGCCTTGGCGTCATCGCCGCCATTGGCCTGCTTGGCCCATGCCCAGGCGGCCAGGAAGTTCCAGCGCGCGCCACCCGACGTCTTCGGGTTGGGCGTGATGACCTGGACATCATCCTTCACAAGATCAGCCCAGTCCTTGATACCCTTCGGATTGCCCTTGCGCACAAGGAAGACGATCGTGGAAGTGTACGGCGTCGAGTTGTTCGGGAACTTCGTCTTCCAGTCGGCAGGGATCTTTCCAGTCTTCTTGGCAATCGCATCGATATCGCCCTCGAGGGCGAGGGTTACGACATCGGCATCAAGCCCGTCGATGACAGAACGCGCCTGTGCGCCAGAGCCACCATGAGAAGCCTTGACGGTGACCGCTTCACCGGTGTCCTTCTGCCACTTCGCAGCGAAGGCGGCGTTGAAATCCTTATACAGTTCTCTCGTCGGATCGTAGGATACGTTGAGAAGCGTCTGATCCGCGAGTGCGGGAGCGACAGCCCCGATTGCGACGCTGCCTGCCAGCGCCACAGCCGCGAGAAGCCGTGTGATCCTTATGGACTGCATGGAAACCTCCTTCGTTGATGGCCGAAACTCTACCAAGTCAGTCGTATAATGAAACGAAGAATGTTTCTGTTCCTCCCTCAACTCTGGAATGGCATCCCATTTGGAAGCCACTTTGGAAATGGACTTGCTCCCTTGGGCACGCCGAACCTTCAGGTGCACCCGTGAACACGGCCCGTCTGCGGTCGCTTATCCTCATCGATATCGCCTGAATCGGATCGGATGCACCGGCTGGCGGGTTCACCGAGCGGCGAGAAGCCGAAGCTGTCGCCAGCAACGAGGCGAACTATGGTCGAGAGGCATTCGGTGCGATCCTGTCTGCCGGGTCCGGGCGGCAGCCTGGGCCCGCGGCGTTGGAACACCGAGCCAAATCGGAGAGATCTACCGGTTCGTCAAAGACGCGAATCCGCCAGGAAATCAGAATAGAGTTCTTCGACGGTCCTGGCCTTGCGCATGGCTGCAAGAACCCCCGGCGCCTGCAGCTGACGCGCGATTGCCGCCAGCACGTTCAGATACTCGCCGCGGTTGGCCTCGCCAAACAGAAGCGCGAAGGCAATGTCTGTCGGCACGTCGTCGACGGCCTCGAAATCCAGTGGCCGCGCAAAGCGCACGAGCAAGCCACGCGGATGTGTCAGCCCTTCGACGACAGCGTGCGGAACGGCGACACCATTGCCGATCCCCGTCGATCCAAGGCTCTCACGGCTCTCCAGAGCCTGAAGTATCTTCCTCTCCTCGACATGGAAGGCGATGGCGGCTTTCTCAGCAATATTCGCCAACGCCTTCCATTTCGTCGCCACCGACACGCCGATGAAGGTGTGCTCGGGACGGATGATCATCGAAAGGTCCATGAAGTCTCTCTTGTCGTTCGTGCGGGCGGGTCCGGGGTCGGCCATGACTGTCGCTGTCGCCAGCCGGTTTCGTGGATCGCCTGGCTCCGCGTTCATAGGCTCAGACGGGATAAAGGTTCGAGCGTGATAAACGACTACAAATATAAGGACGGCATAAAGATCACCCAAGCTTCCAACCACTGATCGAGGAAAATTCAGGCAAGCGCCCAGTTTCTAGAAATGAATTGATCGGCGGTTCCCGGTGGACCATCGTCAGCGATAAATCTCGTCACCTCCGGCTGATCAGATCTCAAACAAAATGAGCATTTGAACTTTTCTTGAGCAAAAGCCTTCTAGGTCCAATTGAATGCGAAGGCTTCGGATCATATAGTCCGTCCAAAGCCGCCGCGCCCAGACAAGAGCGGGCGCCAACCGGGAAGGAAACACACAAATGGCCAAAGTCCGCGCGCTGGTGCTCGAGCGCCAGCATGAACTCGCGCTTCGCGACATCGATTTGCCAATGGAGACAGGCCCGGGACAGGTGAAGATCAGGATCCATACCGTCGGGGTTTGCGGTTCCGATGTGCATTACTACACCCATGGCAAGATCGGTCCCTTCATCGTCAACGAGCCAATGGTGCTCGGACACGAAGCGGCCGGCACCGTCGTCGAGGTCGGCGCCGGCGTCACGCATCTGAAAGTCGGCGACCGCGTCTGCATGGAGCCCGGTATCCCCGACCCCAACTCCAAGGCGAGTCGCCTTGGAATGTACAATGTCGACCCGGCCGTTACCTTCTGGGCCACTCCGCCGGTCCACGGGGTGCTGACATCAGAAGTCGTGCATCCGGCCAATTATACCTACAAGCTTCCTGATGGCGTCAGCTTCGCCGAAGGCGCCATGGTCGAGCCCTTCGCGGTCGGCATGCAGGCCGCAGCCAAGGCGAAGATCAGCCCCGGCGATACGGCTGTCGTGCTTGGTGCCGGTCCGATTGGCACGATGGTGGCGATTGCCGCTCTTGCCGGTGGGTGTGCTCGCGCTGTCGTTGCTGATCTGGCCCAACCAAAGCTCGACATTGCCGCCCAATATCAGGGTGTCATCCCGGTCAATATCCGCGAGAGGAACCTCGTCGAAGAAGTGGCACGCCTGACGGATGGCTGGGGCGCTGATGTGATCTTCGAATGCTCCGGCTCGCCAAAGGCCTGGGAAACCATCATGGAACTGCCCCGTCCGGGCGGCGTCATCGTCGCCGTCGGTCTGCCGGTCAATCCGATCGGCTTCGATGTCTCGACGGCCTCGACAAAGGAAATCCGCATCGAGACGGTGTTCCGCTACGCACACCAATACGAGCGTTCGATTGCGCTGCTCGGCTCCGGCCGTGTCGATCTCAAGCCGCTGATCTCGGAGACATTCAGCTTCGAGGATTCCATTGCCGCCTTCGATCGCGCCGTCGAAGCGCGTCCGAGTGACGTGAAGCTGCAGATCGTGATGGGGTAGGGCGACGTTTTCGCAGGCTCTATTGCGTTCATTTCGGCGCGAACCTGCTGCGGCGCCGACATCGATATTGCGATTTACCTACTGCGACAGAACTCCCTCGGCGTCGCTCCAGGCGCATTCGAATGCCAGCACCGGCTTCGAAAAGCCCTTGAGACGTCGGCGCGCTGCGTTGGCGAAAAGATCGGAGGCTCCGTGCTCCCTGAAGATATTCTCCGATACGAGTATCTGATCGACTCCGGCTGCCGCACAGAGCCGAGCGGCGAGCTGCACCGTCGAGCCGAAGAGATCGTGGCTGTCTTCGATCGGCTCGCCGCAATCAAGGCCGATACGAACGTGAATGGGTTCCGGCGTTCCGCTGTTATAGCTGGTGAATTCGCGCTGGATGCTCATGGCACAGCCAACGGCGGCGTGCGTCGAAACGAACGAGGCCATGATCCCGTCGCCGGTATGCTTCACTTCCCGACCCTCGCATTGTGCCAGGCAACGGCGCACGATCGCATCATGCGCTCGCACCAGTTCCGCAGCCATGCGGTCGCCAAGGCGTGATGTCATCTCCGTCGAGCCCACGATATCGGTAAACAGGATCGCCCTGTGCCCGGCATCCCTTTCGGCACCGGGCTGGCCGGCCTTCTGCTCGGGCTCGTGAATGCGCCCAAGGAATGCCTCGACCGCCGACAACGCCACCTCGACCACTTCACCGGCGACAAATCCATGTGCCTCGCGATGCACGCATTGCGCAGTCTCGGCGTCCGGCGCATCGATAAGGCAGAACGCCGTTCCGCGCCGCTGGTCATACCAATAGGTGAGGAACTTCACCCCATACCGATCCTCGACAGCCAGATCCCTGCGATGCGCCTCGGCTATATCTTCGGCGGATGTCCCCGCAAGATCATGCCGGTCCATGAAGATAGCCACGTGCGTGCGTCCTTCGGAGAGCCCCTCAGCATTGGCGGCATCTTACGCCGTTGGCACCGTCAGGTCCACCTGAGGGGATGGTGTCGCGTCAGCGGGCGCCCCAGGACGCCTTGCTGACAGGGGCCGGCCGCTGGATACTCACACCGCAGATCGCGGAAAACATGGCCGCTGGCCGACGTCAGAAGACGCAGCCTCGTGCCTCAAGCCGCATCTTTCTTCTCAATATGATTTCGTTGCTTTTGCCTGAGTTTTTCGCTTTTGCAATCAGCTTTGCGCAAGCCTTCGGACTGAGCCTGGATTGACTGTCAGGCGCAACATATCCGCTTTGTTGTTGCGGGGCAGTGGGCGGAGCAGCAAGAACCGGATTAAAGGTGAGTGCGGCCACGGCACTGAACGCGATCCCAAATACCAGGTGCTTTTTCAACGCGACCTCCCTATTCGATTGGTTTTTGAGGATAGGTTGCAAGCCCGCCTTTGACCGTCAGTCGTGGTAAAACAGGGCGTTCCAGCTATCCTGCACTCATTTTTTCGACTTCGCGGAATACTGACTGGTCAAGTTTCCGCCTAGGTTCGAATTGGATAGCGGCCGGTAGCGCTCGGCGAGCCGTGTCGCTTTCTCACTTTGCCGAAACTTCAGATAGGGTTCCAGCCATGCGATCTGGAAGGCTTCGAGTTTTTCCTTGCCAGTCGAAAATGTCTGTTCAGTGCCTGCCTTGGCCGCAGCCAGCTCTGGCTTCTGGAGTGCGGACAGCGTGAAATCAACGATCCGGTCGAGCTTGCCCTGGCACACGCTGAAACTGTCGTTGAACTTCGCATTGAGGAGTGCCGCATTGACGACAAGAGGACCCACCGCATGAAGCTGGTAATGGAGCGCCTTGTCGCCCCGCTTCATCTCCAAGGGCAGTCCGCCGTCATCGTCTGCCGAGCATATGACCATCTCATTCGTCTTCGCGCCCCAACTGGAAAGCTGGTCATTGTCGGTCGCAACGCCGATCTGGCCGACGGCGAGGCCTGCCCAGGCCCGCAAATTGTTTCGCGAAGCCATTTTCGGCGCGTCTTCATCGAAGAATGTCATGAGCTCCACGCCGAGAGACTGAAGCCAGGTTTCGATTGCCTTCTTCTGTTCGTCGTCGGGCGGCGTGACGGCCTTCGCGTCGTAGTAGGATATTGCCATTCCCGCCACGCGCGGCGAGATCGCAAGCTTGGCATTGAGCGTGCCGAGGTCGGAAAGTGCGCCGGCATCCGCCCAACTCGACAGCGCACGATACAAACAGCGGTTCGTTTCGTCCCGCGTCGAAGCCTTCGGCGACTGGTCGGAAAGATTTGCCAGGCTCCTGACATAGACGTCGATCGGCTTCAACGCCTTGTCGACAGCCGCATCTGCATTCTCGTCGATGTCGGAACGAGACTTGTCATTTCTTTCATATCGGCTGCCCAACTCCAGGCTGACCACAGGTTTTCCGACGCTTGGGCACTTTACGGCCGCCAGCGCGAAGGGCGGTGCAGCAAGCAGGCCCATTGTCATGATGATAGATGGCAACTGCCACTTTCGGCGCGGATCGGCGTGACCTTCGCATGGTGTCCAAAACCGAATGGTTTGCATGTCAATTGGCCTTCATTGTCATGACAACGAGCATTTCCTTCGCCTCCTTGTTGCCCAGGCTTGCCGCCTTTTCGAGCCACGTCCTGGCCAGCGAGAGGGATGGGGTGGTGCCGATACCGAACGCGTAGTTTCTGGAAAGCAGCACCATTGCTTCAACGTCACCCTTGCCGGCTGCCTTTTGGAACATGTCCTGGGCGACCACCGCGTCTTCGGGACCGTCCATCCTGGCAAGCTGGAGCTTGCCGAATTCCCTCATACCGACGGGATCGCCGGCTGCGGCTGCATCGTGAAACAGTGTCGCCAGGTTCACGCGCGCCAACACCTGCTGCTGTATGGCCTTGTGTGATCGCTCAAGCCGCGACAAGCTGTCAAGAATCTGCGCAGGCGAAGCCTTGCTGATTGTGGCCACCATCAGGTCGACCGCCTTTTCCTGGGAGTAATTGGCGCCCGCGGCGTCCAGGTAGGCCTTCAGCAGATACTGCTGGGCCTTTGCGTCGCCGCCCAAGGCCGCGACTTCAAACAGCCGCATGGCATTGGTCTGCATATCGGGCTGTGGGATCCGCTGGAAAGTCTCGCCGAGCAGTCTTGATCTCCACGGCTTTCCTGCAGAAAACGCCTCTGCAACCGTCATCCATTTGACGGCGTCCGCCGCCTGATTGAAGGAGAAATAGGCGCTGGCCATCGAAAGTGCCGAGTCGAAAGAGCAATCGATTCTACCCGCCGCCCGGGCAAGATAGCTCCGTTTTTGTTCGACGTCGGAAACCTGTCCGGCCGCAAAGATCATTGCCTCCGTATCACCGCGGGCTTCGATAGCGTCGCTATACTCCCGGTAGACGTCGGCAGCCGATGTCGACGGGCCCGACTTTGTTGCAAGAAGCTGCATGGCGGCTCCCGATCCGCCTGCCGCTTCGGCATGAAGGAAATCTCCCGCCGTCTTAACCAGTTTCGCGTCTTGACCAAGCGAGGTCAGGATAAGATCGGCGGCGGCTGTCTTTGCGCCCCGGCCGCCGGCTTGCGCCGCTTCCAGCAGCATTTTCAAGGCAGCCTTCTTGTTGTCTACGCCGTCGTCCGCCTGCAGCATTAAAACTGCGTAGGCGGTCTTCGCGTCGGGATTTTGCGCAACGCGTTTTTCCCATTCGCCGATCGCCTCCGGGGTAGCCTTCGACGTCTTGAGATACCAGAGATATCCCGCGATGAAATTGGATTGCCCGTTCAAGGCGCCCGACTGCAGGCTCGCCGTTTCGGCGGTGCTGGGATGCTCGACAAGATCTCCGATGGTCTTGACGGACCACCCGGCATTGAGTGCTTCTTTTGCATTCGCCGACCAGTATTGGGCCTTCTCGATCTGCGGACCGTCGGGGGCATGGCAAAGGTAGGCATCTCGAAGGTCGGCCATCGTGTCCGTCCGGCCATAGCTATCAAGCAATTCGAGAAGCAGATTTATGCCCTCGTCGAACTGACCGTCGGTGGAACTGTGTTGAAGACGGATCAGAGCCAAACTGCGGATTGATGTCATATCCCGGCGCTCGGCGCCCTTTTCGAAAAAGTCGGTCGCTGTTTTCTCTGCCCGCCAGTAGCCGCTTTCCTCGATGGCGAGATTGCCAAGCTTGGCAAAAGTCCAGCCTGGTGGGTCCGGGAGTGCAGCGAGTTCATTCAATGCGTGGCGGTATTTTTCGCGCGCCCCCTGCTGATCGGTGTCTTCGTAGAGATTTGCAAGTTTGATCAGGCTGTTTCGATGACCCGCGGCGACGGCAAGCTGATAGTAATACTCGGACTTGGCCAGATCCTTTGGAACAATCGCCCCAACCTCATAGAGGTGCCCGAGTTCAGACTGCGCGGCAACCACGCCCTTGTCAGCGGCAAATTGGAGATAGTGAATCAGCAGATTGTTGTCCTTGGTAATCTCGGAACTGTCGAGATGGTAACGGGCAACATTCCAGGCTGCGTTTCCATCTCCAAGATCGGCCGCAAACCGCAACCACGCCTCAGAAATACGGCGATCGGCGGCGACCACTTCTCCCTTTTCGTACTCCCGGGCGATCCGCGTGACGCGGTCACATATTCCGTTGTCGAGCTTACCAACCATCGCGCCAAAGGCCATCGTTACGGCCAGCGACGGATCGACACTCCAGCCCTGGATCTGCTGACCCTCGAGATTTCTCTTGGCCAGCTCCAGTAGGGCGTTCGGGTTGCCGCCGTAGGCGGCTGCCACGAGATAGGAAAGGGCCTTCTTCTCATCCTGCTTTGCGCTTACACCATCAAGCATCAGTTCAGCAGCAAGATAGAGGCTCTTCGGGGTGTTCGCCTCGGCGCGATTGATCAGCTGTTCGACCATCTTGCTCTGACGCAGCTCGTCAGTCTTTCCGGCGCGCAGGTAGAGTGTAATCTCCTCAGCGGCAACATCGTCTGCCTTCATTCCGGGATCGATCGTGGGCAGAAGTTCGATCATCCGTTTTATGATCGGAAAATACTGTTGCGGGTCGATGTCGCGCAGGCGCTGAGCCTCCCTCAGAACAAGCCAAGGCTGTTGCTTCGGCAGCGCCTTTCTGTCCCAGGCAAGCCAGCGTCCGACGACATCGCTGTCCTGTGAGCGCTGTTCGCAAATGGGTTTCAACTCGATCGCCGGAGGCAGAAACTCAACGGCGACCGGCTTTGCAACAGCGGGTGCGGCCCCCAAAACGGCAACCACGCCCGCTGCCACACCGAGATGGCCGATCCACAGAACTGAGAAACGCAAACGCCCGGTCACGATTGGATCTCCTATTGGTTCAGGTAATTTTCTAATGCGATGACGCGGTAGTTGCCGGCGCTGCCGGAAAGAACAATCGTGAAGCCCGAGCGCCTCTTGAGATCGACCTTGCTGGTTTCCGCTACAGTCTTCCCGCCTTCCTGGATGGCAAAGCTCAAGCTCAGTGGTGCTCTCAGCGATACGCTTTGAGCCTCTCCCTGCGCCACTGCCTTCAGTGCGGTGGCCTTGGCAGCCGGAACCACGAGATCCACCGCTTTCAAATCGCTCAGATTGTAGAGATAAACCTGAGCCTTCGACGGATCGTCCTTGACCGCATCCGTGTAAAGCTTCGTCTGCCCATCTGCCAGGGCGGCGTATGTGTAGTATTTTCCGGGTTCGGCCGTCACCTTGGCTGTCTTGGCCCCCAGGGACATCTCTACTTCGCCCGGCTTCACGTTGACGTAGGGTGAGACGCCATCGCTGAAATTCTCGATGGATGCCCCCGCAATGATGGCTGAAGAGGCACTTGCGTCAAGAACCCGAATGAAGGACGAATTCGGATCCATCGGCTTGCCGTAGAGGCCAGAGTCCTGGGCTAGCCCAGCTGAATAGGTTGAGGCAACCAGAAGAGTTCCTGCGGCGAATATTCCAAAGGCACGAGCCCTATCCATCAGATTATCCTCCTCTTGTGTTGCAGATGCCGACCGACACTTCCTTCGCCGACATGCGATCAAACTCAAGGTTCAGTTTTTGCGATGCCTGTACTCCAAAGTAGCGCACAGGAAAGTAATACCGCCCGGTGGAGATCATCCTGTCCGCACGCCGAATGCTGCTCTCGAACATGTGGCCGTCATTCAATCGGAAGCGTAAGGTTGCCTGTCGACTGCGGTCATCGCCGGAATACACGTATATTACTGCCGAATCCGGAATTTTGCCGCCATCCTGAAGGGCGATTTCGAGAGTACTGTCGCCAACGGTGGAAATCTCGTCGGGCTCGATCTCGTGGCAACTCTGGCCAGCCGCCGTCCTCAACTCGAGCAGGGGCGCATCACCAAATTTTCCGAGACTGTTGTAGATCGGGTTTTCCCAGATGAGAAAGCGCGGTCGCGACTGCGCGAAGGTCTTCGAGGTCAGATAGGATGTAATGGATCCGAACTGGTTGCCGCCCGAGATCGAATAATTCGTAACCGGGGAGGAGAGCGCTTGCGAAAGGAAGCCCGCAAAGTTTGATGCAGCCAGATCCGAGTAACTCGTTCCCACCAGCGCTACAGCGCCCTTCGAAGTGCCGTCTCCAAAGATATCGAGCCCGGCATCTCCGGCTGCCACCTCAGTCGTCGTAAACGCATCGGTTTCCGGCAACGGCAGGGCCTGTTTGCAGTTTGCCTGCAGCAGGCGGCGCATCGTTGAGATGATTGCCTGCCGCCCTGCGGGTTTGGTCTCGAATGAAGCCTTCGCGAGATCATTAACACCCGGAAGTTGCTGGATCACGGCCGCAATCCCATCTGCCGCTGCGCGAGCTCCTGAAGAGGTCCAGTGAAAGTCCGCTTGAAAGAACGGTGGCTCCTGGCCTCCTGCGCGCTTCATCGCACCGAGAACATCGACCGTCACCACCCCGTGGTCGCGAAGGCGCTTGATGACATCGTCATAGACGCGCTTTGCCACGTCGTAGTCAAAACCATAGTCGCCGGCCTCGCGCGGCAGATACTCGGGCATCACCAGGCTTTTTGTCGGAATTGGCACATAAACGAGCGTCGTTCCTCCTGCTTCCAGAGCCTCCGAGAGTGCGGCCATTTGACTGGCCGTATGCTCGGAAAGTTGCTGCTCCATTCGCAGATCCGCGATCGTCCGATAAAAATACCCCTGCCTGCCTTCCACGACGCTCAGTTGCTTGTCGGTCTCAAGGTTCGCACAGCCGAAGTTTGATTCCGCCTTGGCGGTATGGGCCAGCACCAAAACGCCCAGAGCACATAGGACAGCGCAGGGCCACCGCGACGATTTTGTCAGAGGATGCCTCATTGACTTACCTCGATCGGGTTGACGGGCGCAGCGTCGAGTTGCCGGAGCACTGCCGCGGCCACTGTCTTGACACTCAGTTCAGGTGACTTTTCGGCGATTGCCAGATATCTGCGGGCCTCGGATTTTTCGTCTTCGTCCAGCAGGCCTTCCGAGATCATCGCGATGGCTAGATCAAGCGCGACTTTGCTGTCGCCACCTTTTGCGGCCTCGCGTCGCAGTCGTTCGGCTTCCTGCGGGTTGGTGCCGAACGGCTCGCCGGCGGCATAGAATTTGACAAGCGCGTCGATTGCGACGGGGTTCCTGCGCGCGGCGTGCTGAAGCAGTGTCGCCTCTGCCTGGTCAAGGCGGACCTTGCTGACACCATCGCTGGCGCTCTTGAGCTGTCTTGCAAGCGGCGCAACTGCACCCGCCCTGCCGGTTGTGCAGGCAATTGTATAGTAGTGGATGGTATCCGCGTTATGGGCGGGATTTGTCGAGAGCCGTTTTGCGACGTAAAGCGCTGCCAGGCCATCGCCACGATCCGCCAACAATTGAAGCTCCCTGTAGGACACTTTTCGGTGGCCTATCATGCGCTTGCGAATTCCCTGAAGCTGGGCGCTGTTGAGCTGGTCGGTGCGCGTTACTCCCTGATTAAATCCGCGTCGATAACGCCGTTCGTCGGCTTTCGATTTTCTGGTCTCAACCTTGGTGTTCTTGGGTTGGGTAACCGCGCCCGACTGGGTAACCGCGCCAGCGTCGCTGCCAGCGATGCATATCGCGATGCCAAGAGCGATCAGACTCGCGGTCCTGAGCATCCTGTTACTCCTTCGTCTTGAGATCGTCCGACTTCCACAACGCCGGATCGGTCAAGTAGCGGATCGGAAATTCCCATATGACGGTCTCTGGCCAACTCGTGCCGTTTGCGTTGGACAAGAACTTGTGCATTGGAAAAACCGGTCCTCGACCGACCTCGGCGACATTGAGGACGTTCGACCCCAGTGCCGCTTCAAGATAAGAAGCGAATGACCAAGCCTCGTTGGCACTGTAACTTGTTCCGACCAGAACCGTTGGAAAGCTCTCGTCTGCCAGAATGTCATTTAGCGCGTCGGACCCGGTTTGCGACGCTGTTTGCGGCGTGATGCTTTCATCTGCCAGCCCGATCGCAGCCGCAAGCGCCCTGCCGGTGACGAATTTGACCAGGTCGCCCCGCACATCCTCGGCTGGGGCATCACTCAGTGCATATTGCGCCATGGGGGAAACACCCGCCCTGGCCCCGGTAGCCTCGGCGACGGCCTTGGCACCAAGCGGCGTCCAATGCGTGTCGGTCTTCAGAAAAACCGATCCCCTCGGCTTCATCTCAAGAAGCGCCGCTCTGGCGTCTACAAACTCAATATTCGCCGAAGCCATCGCTCGCGTGAAGTCCAGATAGCGATCCCGGGAAATCTCGGCGTAACGAGGATCTGCAAGGTGCTCGCGATAGACGTCGTTCTTGGCTGGAAGCGGAACAACAATCAGGCGTACGCCGTGTGAGCGCAACGTCGCCGCGATCTTGGCTATTTCCCTTGTGGCGCCGCTGATACCGGCTTCAGCGCTCGCGGCACCGCGAAATTCCTCGTCCGAAAACAGCCATCCCTCCTTTCCGACGATAACGCCGCGGCGGCCCTCCCCAAGGACCATGTATCTGGCTGCACCGATCAGATCGAACGCGAGTTCCCGATGGGGAAGCTCAGTCTTGTAGAGCGCGTCGAGCCCGTCTCCGAGCATGCCGTGGCTCAGAGAGCCGCCTTCGGTTGGCAGCCGTGAAAAGGCGCCGGCAATCTTATCTCGGATGTCGACATTGGCGAAGGCCGCATAGCCGAACAGCAAGGCGGGAAGCAGGAATTTTGTAATCGGTATTGCGCGTTCAAACATGGCACCACCCTCAGAATTGAAAATAGAGGAAGGGAGTCTGGCTGGATTCCGCGAGCTTCAGAATGGTGACCGTGGCGAGCAAGGAAAGCAGCAGCGGCATGACGATCGGCTGGCGCATCACGGCGGCGCCGTCACCTGCCGGTGCTGCAATGTTTGTTTGCCTCAGCGATCCCATCATCGGCTCGATGGCCACCACGAAACACGCAACGGCCAGCGTCAACATTGCCTCATGCGTGACATCGAGAAGCGTGTCGGCACGAATTCCCAGCCCGTTTTGACCGAGCATGCCGCCATAAAGGGAAAAAGCATCGGCCACGCTGTCGGCGCGAAACATCACCCAGCCTAGCAACACGACCAGCAAGGTCCCTGGCAAGGCGATCCACCTGGTGTCGGCGATCCTGTTCCAGCCGGTTGCACGCTCAAGCGCAAGCCATCCGCCGTGCCATCCACCCCAAAGCACGAACGTCCAGTTTGCTCCGTGCCACAGGCCGCCAAGCAGCATGACCAGAACCAGATTGACATAGGTGCGCGTCGGGCCGAGCCGACTGCCGCCCAACGGAATGTAAAGGTAGTCACGAAGCCAGCTCGACAGGCTGATGTGCCAGCGACGCCAGAATTCGGTTATGCTGCGGCTGATGTAGGGGTTGTCAAAGTTTGGTCTGAACTGGAAACCGATCATCAGCCCGAGGCCGATTGCCATGTCGCTATATCCCGAAAAGTCAAAATACAGCTGCATCGCGTAGGCGATCGCGCCGAGCCAGGCCTCCGCCATGGTCGGATGCGAGCTTGCAAAAACGGTGTTGGCAATGGGCGCGATGGGATCGGCAAGCAGCACCTTCTTTGCAAGGCCTATGACGAACAGGGACGTGCCGTCCGTGAACTTCTCGAGCGTATGCTGCCTCGACTGGAACTGGCCGGCGAGATCCCTGAAGCGCAAGATGGGGCCCGCTATCAGCTGCGGAAAGAGGGCCTTGTATGCGGCCAGGTCGATGAAATTGCGGGTTGCAGGCGTATCACGCCGATAGACGTCGACCAGATAGCTGATCGACTGGAAGATATAGAAAGAGATGCCGATCGGAAGGATGAGGCGCCAGTGAACGCCAAGGCCGTGCGCATCGGTTCCCAGCAACTCGGCGAAGCTGTCGATAAAGAAATTCAGGTATTTGAAGATGCCGAGCACCGCCAGGCACCCGGCAATCCCGATGGTTAGGAAGAGCTTGGCATGGCGGCTACCGAGATTGCGCTCGACCAGGATTGCAAAGGTGTAAACCCAGACGGTCGTTCCGAACAAAAGAAAAAGGAAGTCCATACGCCACCACGCGTAGAAGACATAGGATCCCAAAAGGATGGTGACGGAGCGGCCCCGCATGGGCGTCAAATAATAGACCGCCAGGAAAACTGGCAGAAAGAGAAACAGGAAGACTTCGGAGGAGAATACCATTTTGATTCATCCCCTCTTTCCTGCGCAGGCAGCAAGGTCGACAGCGGAAAACGCCGCGAGAGCTGGCTGGTTGTCGATTGTTTTTCCCGCAAGGCGAAATTCGCCAGGCTGCCTTGACGCGTCGAACGCCAGCAATTGGCCGACGCTACCGGCAAATTCACCGACGCCGAGGCGCGGCATTTGCCTGTCGAAATCATTTTCCACCAGAACCACGGATCCGACACCTGACCCAGCCAGGCCCGCGCGGTTTTCGCTAAACGCATTGCGGGATACTTCGAGCGGCATGCCGTGATACTGGTCGTCGACCGAAAGGCCCGCAAAGCCGTTGCCTGCGAGGTGGTTTTGACGAACGTGGCTGTGAAGTGCCGTGCGCATCGCAACGCCCTTGGAACCATTGTTGATGAGAGCGTTTTGCTGCACCGTGACGCAGGCTGCTGTATCGACGCCGATGCCGGTCAGTGCCGACAGGGCAACG
The DNA here is from genome assembly GCF_056398905.1 of Rhizobium sp. 01T417. Taxonomy (NCBI): domain Bacteria; kingdom Pseudomonadati; phylum Pseudomonadota; class Alphaproteobacteria; order Hyphomicrobiales; family Rhizobiaceae; genus Rhizobium; species Rhizobium sp. 01T417. The sequence goes on from NZ_JBFTQH010000040.1 coordinate 29,804, forward strand.
ATGTTGTTGGAGATCGCAACCGATGTCGCGCCACCGGTCACAAAAATTCCGTTGCCCGCGCCGCCCACGACGAGATTGTCATTGATCGTGACGCCGCTCGAGCTGCTCATCACCTTGATGCCATGCGAGCCACGATCGCCGACGATAATATTGCCGGCGATGTGCACGTCGCGCGCAGCTCTCAGGATGATTGCCGTCGTTGGGCTGTCAATGAAGCGATTACCCAGAATATTCAAGCCGTTGACGTCGATCAGGCTGAGGCCCGCGACATCCTGGAACAGACTGCCTTGCACGATCGAAGGCCTGGCGGCATTCGCAAATTGCTGTCGGGCGAATGCAATGCCTGCGGTTTCAGCTGACGCGTCGAAGCCAAGGCTGACGAGATTGCTGCGATCAATTGTTGTGGTGCCGCCGAAGGTAGTCAGGACGAAGGCCCGAAATGTCGACGCGCCCCGGCCAATGCCTTGCAATGTTGCATGATCAACCGTGAGCGAACCGGCGTTCACCATGAACGCGCCTTTGGCATTGTCCATCTTGAGAATTTCGCCGGGCGTTATCTTCAACTCTGCGCCATTCCAGATGAAGATTGGCGTGTGTGCAATGTATCCACCAGGCGTTGCCTCGAGATGTCCGGCGTGGCCAAGCGCTTCCAGTTCACGCCTGACATCGCCAAGCCGGAACGAGCCGCTCTCGATGACGATCGCACCGATCCCCTCAGGCGGCTGCGCAGCCAGAACCGTCTCCATGAAACCGGCGCCGGCTGATGGACCGATGCGGCGCACAAGAATGTCGACGGTAGATCGGCTGATCCTCTTCTGGCGACTTGAAGCAGGGACGCTGTCTGGCTGTTTGAGTGCTGGGAGGGCGTGAACCTCCCCAAAGGCCGCAGCGCGCTGGAAGACATCAGGCGCCGCGACGGAGAGGTCACGGGCGTCCTGTACCAGGGCCAGGAGCGGTTGCTGCTTCTGTGCAGTTCCGCCGTCCGTCGCCGATGACGACGTTGCAACTGCTATCGCACCGACCAGGGAGGCTACCCTCAACCAGCTAGGCATAGTCGGCCATCCTCACGCCGGTTGCGAACTGCGTCAGAGATGGCGCGACGACGCCGGCCATTACCGTTCCACAGCTGATCTCGACGATTTCCGCAGCACCATCTGCATGGTTGAAAAGCGTTACGCTCGTTGCCGAATCGATCATCGCCGACAAGCCGGGGGTGAGCTGTTCCTGAGACCGGTTGCCATTCACGCTGACGCTGCCGCGGATCACCACGAGCACCCGCGACACGCCTTCTTCCCCGATCAGTGTCACCTGCTTTCCTGGATCAACCGTCAGCAGGTCCATTGCAAATCCCGCACCCGCCTGCATGGTCTTCATGCCGCCCCATTCCGTGACCTGACTGCGGTGGCGTTCTACTTCGCGGCGCTTGAGCGAAACGAGATGTTCAACGATCTTCTTGACATCCTGCGCACTGGCCCTGTTGGTGACCAGCAGGGCGTCATCTGTATCAACGACGACGACGTCATTCATGCCAACCACGGCAACCAGGCGATCACTGCCGCGAACCAGAGAGCCGCGGGTGTCCAGCAAGACAACATCGCCCGATGTGACGTTGCCGCTCTCGTTCTTCAACCCGATCGAATGGACGGAGGTCCAACCTCCTACGTCGTCCCATTCGATTACAGTTGGGGCCAGCGCGATATCCCTGCATTTTTCGAACACAGCCATTTCCGTCGGCTGGCTGACGGCCTGCGCAAAGAAATGCTCCTCCAGAAGCAGTCCGGTTTCAGCGGCCAACGGCGAAGCCGCCATCAAAGCGCGGGTGACTGCATCAAGTGTGGCTGGGTCGTACCGTCGATATTCATCGACAAGTTTATCGGCCCGGAACATGCTGATACCCGAAGCCCAGTACGCAAAGCCGGTGTCAATCAGCGACTGGGCGACATTGACGCTCGGCTTTTCGATAAAGCGCTCAACCCTGTGAAGGCCGGGATAATCGTCAAACTCGCCGCCATCCATGATGTAGCCGTATCCTTTTTCCGCGTAGGTCGGATGGATACCGAAGGTCACGATCATTCCATCGAAAGCCGCACGGTGCATCCGCGCGATGACACGGTTCAGGTCGCCCTGAATCACGTGATCGGAAGGAAGGACAATGAGAACGGCATCAGGCGCGGCTGCCATAAGGTAAAGCGCCGCGGCAAGAACGGCCGGCCCGGTGTTTCGAGTTACCGGCTCCGTAAGGATGCTGGCTTTGCATTGTATTTCACGAAGCTGACGGCCCACTGTTTCCACGTGTCGCGCATTCACACACACGATCGGATCAGAAAACATTTGCGTGCGATGGCGCTGAACCGTGCTTTGGAAGAACGTCAGCGTGCCGTCGCCGTTAATGGGCTGAAACTGCTTCGGCTGATGAGCCCTGGACAGCGGCCAGAGACGCGTCCCGGAGCCGCCGCAGAGAATAAGGGGATGTATGCGCTTCATTGTGCACCTCCTACGGTTTGCTCGGCCGCAAACGAGATGCCGCTGCGAATGGTTCGCAGCCATTGCGGGGTAGCGTCTAGACGGACGGCGACAGGGGATCCTGGCTGCAATCCGGACACGGGTTGCAGTGGAACCAGAACTACCGATGCTGATTGGCCATCGCCGATGGCTTCGCGATCAACTTCCACCTTCGCAGGAACGGAGCCGCCATCGGCGGTTTCAATCGTCACTTTCGCGCCGTCCGCAACATGGCGGAAATCGGAGCCCGTGAAGGCCGTACGAACGATCATCGGCGCTCCCGGCTCGCTGACGAATAGAACCGGCTGACCGGCAATCACGGTCCCACCCTTCGCAAGGCCGGCTGTCTCAACATCACAGTCGCAAGGCATCGTAGCCGTTACCGCAACGCCAGTTGACGCAAGGATCGAATATGCGGGCTTGCCGACTGCGGCATGAGTGTCGATAAAATCAAGCTGACCGCCCGTTGTTGCGGTCATCGTCGAACCCTGCCTGTAAGCAATCGCCGGTGCCTCGACGTCCGTCACGAAAAGGCGGTCACTGAGCACCGATGCTGCAAAGACAAATAGCGCAGCCGACGCGGCTGCGACGACGCATGTGCCGAGCAATTTCGAAAGGCGCGATGAGCCAGACTGGGCGACCTTGTGTGCGGTACTTTTGCCTTTCGGCAGACTGCTTTCGGCCACCAGCATCCCGTTGACGTCGACGTGGTCGCCAGCAAGCCAGGAATTCAGGATGTAACGCAGTTGCGGCATGTGCTGGCCGGTCGGATCGCGATAGCGAAGAGTAACTGCTCCGGTCTTGCTGTCAGCAGCAGAAATCGTCACGTCGATTGGAAGAGACATCCAGAAGTTCCCAAAATTGAAGCGAAAGATCGCCAATTTGTGGGCGCCCGGCCAATTTGCTCCGACGATTCCAGTCACGCGGGCCGCGACCATGGACAGCACGGAGCCCTCATATGATCGCCCGTCGATGGTCACCGAAAAGGGCAGTTTGACGCGCGGATGTTCGCTGCCATCGGCAAGATCGAGCAAACTGTCGCGTTCCGCGTCTGTTGGCGGCGGACTATCATTGTGTTCACGTTGATCAAATGTCGTCATGAGAAACTCCAAATCAGATCTTGGCGCTTGAAATCATAAAGGCAGCGAACAACAGCCACCCGCTTGCGAGGATGTGTACGTAGGTCGATGAGAGCCCGCGAAGGCGCTCGGAGGCGGATGGAATGCGGTGTGAGGCTTCGGCTGTTTGACGTGTCCATCTCTGTCGATCGAGACGAAAAAACACGAAGCTTTTGACGAGCGCCCCACAGATCTGGCTGAAATAAAGAAGAAACGGATAGGATATCGGGAAGGACGGTCGGAATGTCGCCAGCAGGCAGCAGTTTATGTAGCGCGTGAACATCACCCACGCGACATAGATCGGCAGGACGAGCGGACTGACGAAGAGTGTCGACATGAGCACCGCTACCGGGCCGAAGAGGGTAGTCCACATGGAGATGCGCTGGTCCAGAAGCGACCACCAGGTGAACAAGCCAATGCGTCTTGGCCCAAGAGCCAATGCTCGGCCATTGGTTCTAAGCATGTTGCCAAACCAGCGCAGCATCAATGCCACAGCGGAATCCACGAACCCCGGCTTCGGCTGACTTTCCATCGAAACAGAGCGCACGTCGGGCAGGTAGGCCATTTCATAGCCGTTCTTCAACAGCCAGAACCACGTCGACTTGTCGTCACCGGTGACAAAGGGAACTTTGCCAAGACGCCAGTGCTCAAGCGAGTCGTACTGAATGCTCTCGATAAAATCGGCATTGCAGGCGAGAGACGCACGGAATATCGACAGGCGTCCCGTCAGGGTCAGAACGCGCCTTGATAGCCCCATCGAAGACATCATCATATGGCGCTGCGTGAAGCGCAGATTGAACCAGTCGCGAAAGAGCTTTGAATCGCTGATTTCACAATCTTCGTCGGTCGTAACAGCGCCCAGGCGGTGATCAACGAAGAAGGGCGCGCATGCCTCCACAACATCTTCCGGTGGGCAGCTGTCACCGTCGACGAAGACCACAATGTCATTGTCTGTGGGGCATTGCCTCGAAAGGATACGCAAGGAAGCAGCTAAGGCATCGCGTTTGCCTGTCGCCGGTATCCGATCAATGATCAGATGAATGCCTCTCGCGTTTTGTGGCATCAACGAAAAAATTCGCCGAACCAAACGCTCGTCAGCGACGTCCACGACAGAGGCAACGACGGTGGCGCCGCCGCGAGATGCGGCTGCAGCCCGAAAAATCGCGCGGTAGACACGCACTGTCACCGCGACATCAACCTTGTAGCTCGTGACGACAAAGAAGGCGTGCGCCGGTCGGTTTCTTGCCTCGTATTCCCTGCCTGCAGCTGCTCGCCTTGCTGGATGCGCGAAGTGAATGAAGAGCTTCGCCCTTGCGAAATTCACAGCACCCCAGCCATAACGCCAGATACCCAGTGTACCGATTGTCAGCGCCAGGCCGGCATTCTCAGCAAGCCGGTGGGTCGGTACGGCAATCGCGATACTCACGAACACTAGCATGTAGAGGATGTGACCAAGCACAAGCATACGGGTCTCTCCTACCAGCAAATACCCTCGTAGAAGCCGCCTGACCGCAAGTCCGGCCTGAGACGGGTGAGGTCGACAAGACTTTTGGCCACGGCGGCTCGTGCCAATGGCTCGATCGTCTCTTCATAGCGATTGCCGACCAAAAGGACGTCGGCTTCGTCGATCAGTTCTTCGATCCCGGCAACCAGTCGTTCCTTAAGGTCAGGAACCTTGCCGTCGCCGCGCCCGGATCCACCAAGCTCGCTCTGATAGGCAACACGGACGCTCGGGTCGTAGACCTTTAGGCCGAAGCCCTTGGAAATCAGTCGTGATGCGAGTTCGGCAAGCGGGCTCTCCCGCAGATCGTCCGTCCCTGCCTTGAAGCTTATTCCGACCATTCCGACGGATCTGCCACCGCTGTTGTGGACGAGATTCTCGGCTCTTTCGATTTGGCGAGTGTTTGCCTCAAGGACCGAATCCAGCATTGGCGTCGCAACACCGCCTTTATGCGCGACATGACGCAGCGCGCGCACATCCTTTGGCAGGCAGGAACCGCCAAAAGCAAATCCCGGTCGCATGAAATAGGGCGACATGCTCACCTTGCTGTCGGAGCAGAGAACCTTCATGACCAACTGGCCGTCGATCCCACAGCTCTTGGCAATGTTGCCGATTTCGTTTGCGAAGGTGATCTTGGCCGCGCGCCACGAATTGCTGGTATATTTGATCATTTCCGCGGTCGACAGCGGCACGACGCTGCACACGCAGGCAAGCCTAGCGTTCAGCTCGCGCAGGATGTTTTCAGTCGTGGGGTCGAGGGCGGCAAAAACGATAAGGCCCGGATTGTAGTTGTCATCGATGGCTGTACCTTCACGAAGGAATTCAGGATAATAGCCAACCCCGAAATCTCTTCCTGCCGTCAGGCCCGAAACCATCTCGAGGATCGGTATGCAGGTCTCTTCCATTGTCCCTGGTACAATCGTGGAACGCAGGACAACGGAGTGGAATGAGTTCTTTTTGCGCAAGGCACCGGCAACATCGCTGCACGCCTGCTTGACATAGTTGAGCTCAACTGAGCCCTCGGCGGCGCTGGGTGTGCCCACACAGATGAATGTTATGTCAGTATTGGCCACTGCCGCGCAAACATCTGTCGTGGCCGAGAGCCGTCCACGGTTGACGTTTCGGGCCAGCAGCGTTGCCAGTCCAGCTTCGACAATTGGCGGCTCACCCGCATTGAGTCTGGCCACTTTCGAGGGATCGGTGTCAACCGCGACAACAGTGTGACCGTCCTCCGCGAGACAGGCAGCCGAAACGGCACCGACATATCCGATGCCAATAATGCTTATTCTCGACATGTCATGTCCCCGTTTTACGATCACTAAAAACTCTCGCTGCGGAATTCGGCAGCGTCTGCTTTTTAGGCAAGTCTCGAGTCTCGTCAGGCGCAAGAGAATGTTATGCCCGCGACAAAAGAAATGAAGTCGGGAAAAGCAGAATAAATGTAGGGAAAATGCGAAAATCCGATTTTATATTTAGGCGCAATTGTATTGATCCGTAGAATAGACGGCAGCATCTATAGTACGTTCTCTTTACGCGCGCGATTTAAGTATTGTATATGTCGAACCAGCCTCTCGATGCGCCATATTTTACTATGGATGCCCGGCTGGAAAGGCTGAGCTTGTCGGCTCCACGTGCCTTGTATGTCTCGACCGTTTTGGTGCTCACATGGATTTCGGCGGCAATTTCCTTCGTGCTGAATCCATATGCAAAAAGCTTCAGCACGATTTCCTCTCTGGCGCTGAGATTGCCCTCGGAAAGACGCTCGATCCTCTCGGGTCCGCTATTGATCAGGGAATGAAAACTGCGAATATCGAGCGCCGACAAGCTGTTGAAGACAGCCGCGCTGATGTAGTGGCCACCCTGCGCAACAAGCGATATCGCCTTATAGATCTGCTGATCATCGTCGTTGGTGAAGACGATGTTTAGCATGCCATCGACGTAGATTTCGTCGATCCGGCGCGCGATCAGGGGATCCACCGCGTAGATGACCTTGAACGAGCTATCCCGCTCGGCATTTGACAGCCGACGCACGGCCCTGCCGACTGCAAGGTCAGCGTCATTTGCCACTTCGCAAATGACAACAGTGGGAAGGGTTCGACCGATGAAATCGACCAATGATTCCTCCTTGCGTTTCGTGTCGACGAAACACATCGAGGAATCTCCCAACAAACTTGAACCTATGACGTCGGGCAGTCCCGGAGATGCGCAAATAGCCGAAACCCGGCTCTTATTCGGTGCCATGAAAGTTCCTCGATTAAGACGAAACTTCCTCCCAGGCTTAGTTCGAAGTTACTGCATGTGTCCCGATGTAATACGACATCGCCTCCGGACATCAGTGAAGTAAGTTAGAACAGTGCTTATAGTTTGGAATTTAAATTCCTAAGTCAAGGGATAAATAAACATCTTTTGTCGCGCGATTTATCGAAAGAAAGCCGATAAATACAGTTTTTTGCTGCATAAACATTTCGGCGATACTGAAAGTTGCTGACCTCGGCAAACCTGTGATGACGGCATTTGATCGACCGCAACGGTGAGTAGTGTCAACCATGTGGGTGCTTTTCCCCACACGATAGTCCTGCGATGCCGCGCCAGGCAGCCCTACTTGTGGAACCGAGCTGCGGGACGACCAGATCAAGATGAGCCGACGGATATGGATGCAGATCAAGGCTCTGATCGCCGGGAGCGGGCTGCTGAAGAAAACCCTTTCATGCCGGGGAGCCCAGGCGTCTGCTGACAATTTTTCACGCCAACGGAACCTTTTCGCGATTGGGAGGTTTGAGCCATGGCCACGCGCGGAGCCCTTCCTCCGGGCCACGCCTTTGGTGAAGGGCCTGCTGTCTCCCAGGCCAGGCTCTTCACCGTCCTTCCCACGCATTCGAGACAGGGACCGACCCGATTGAGGCGACGACATCGTTGTCAGCTCGCCATCAGCGTTCCAAGCCTGGATGTCCCGGGGCTTGCCGATTTCAGCGACTAACGGTAGCATTTGTGAATTGCGGTCGATCTGATACCTACTTTTAAGTGCCTGGAGTTGAAGAAGCCATCTCGGTTCTGCTGGAGACTGGTCGATGAAACTGTCACGTCGTGTTCCGCCAGCCTGCCTGTTGATCGTGCTTGCAGCCTGGATGGCCGCGCCTCAAGGTGCAGTGGCACAGACTGCCCCATCGGTTGGCGTTATCAGCGTTCCGGTGGAAGATGTTTCGCCCAAGCACGAATTCGTCGCGCGCGTGGAAGCGGTTAATGCCGTCGATATTCGATCGCGGATCGAAGGGTTCCTGGACAAGCGCCTTTTCGAGGAAGGCCAGGTCGTCCAAAAGGATCAGGACCTTTTCCTTATCGATCCTCGATCCCTGGAAATATCCTTGTCAGATGCCAAGGCTGCCCTTGCGAGTGCGCAGGCGACGCTCGCTGACGCCCAGCGTCGACTTGCGCGAAATCAGTCACTGACCACACAGACCGTATCGCGCGCAACGCTGGAAGAAAGTCAGGCCGCGGTCGAAACCTCTCAGGCTTCCGTGATGTCGGCGCAGGCGCGAGTGGGCCAAGCCGAACTTAATCTCAGCTACACCCGGATAACCGCACCGATCAAGGGGCGCATAGGGGCGGCCGAGTTGTCGGTCGGCAGCTTCGTCAGCGGCAGTTCGGTGACACTGGCTCGCATTGTCGAGCTGGATCCGATCCGGGTTGTATTCTCTGTCAGCGACCGATCGATCCTTGAACTGCGTGCGGCTGCCGGAGGTGCCAGCAAGGACGATCTTGCAAAGCGGTACGAGCCTACCCTGCGACTATCCAACGGTCAGCAGTACAAGGAACCCGGCAAGATCGAGTTTTTCGGAAACGAGATCGACGAATCAACGGGAACGCTGGCAATTCGAGCGCTGTTTCCCAATCCGGAGCTCCTGCTCACCCCGGGCCAGTTCGTAACGGTGATAATTTCGGAAAGAGAAAAGACACTGCGCCCGGTTGTGCCGCTCGGAGCAGTCCAGCAGGATCGCGAGGGCAAGTTTGTCCTGCTCGTCGATGAAAAGAACGAGGTCGCGCTTCGACGCATAAAAGTCTCCCAGCAAGTAGGTGCAAACTGGGAGGTGGACGACGGCTTGAAAGGCGGCGAGAAGCTGATTGTCGAGGGCCTGCAGAACGTCTCCGAGGGCTTGGCTGTGACCGTCACTCAGATATCCCCTGCTGACAACAACGTGACCTCTGCCACTCCCGTCCTATCACCATCCGGTACGCCGCAATGAACATATCCGCGCCGTTCATTGCCCGGCCAAGGTTCGCGATGGTTATTGCGATCGTCATGATCATCGCAGGACTCGTCTCCCTCCTTCAGATACCCGTCGCGCAGTTTCCGCAGATCACCCCGCCCGAAGTGCAGGTGACGGCAAGTTATCCGGGCGCGAGTGCCAGTGTCATGACTGACAGTGTGGGCGCGCTGATCGAAGATCAGGTGAATGGTGTCGAAGACATGCTCTACATGTCGTCATCGAGCACCAACAACGGCAGCTATAGTCTGACGGTCACATTTGCGGCAGGGACAGACCCGGCGATCGCCCAGGTCAACGTACAAAATCGCGTCGCAATGGCGACACCACGCCTTCCTGCTGCGGTCTCCCAAACAGGCGTCTCGGTGAGAAGTCGTTCCTCGAGCATGCTTCTCGGTTTTGCGGTCTATTCCCCAAAGGGGACCAAGGACGACGTCTTCATCAGCAACTACGCGACGGTCAATATCCGAGATGCGATCGCACGCCTGCCGGGCGTCGGGGAAGCCAGCGTATTTGGTCCCGTCTACAGCATGCGCGTCTGGATGAACCCCGATCGGATGCAAGCGCTTGGGGTGACGGCATCCGACTTGACCGCGGCCATCCAGGGCCAGAACGCGCAGGCATCCGCCGGCCAGCTAGGATCTCCTCCATCGCCGACAGGCCAGCAATTGCAATTGACGGTTCAGGCCCAGGGACGGCTTGCGGATGCAACAGAGTTCGGCAACATAATCGTCCGCACCAACAGAGACGGAGCGATCGTCCGTCTTCGCGACGTCGCCCGGGTGGAGCTCGGAGCGCAATCATACGACACGGCCTCAACCCTGAACGGGCAGCCGAGTGCCACTGTTGTCGTTTATCAATCTCCGGATGCAAATGCGCTCGCCGTGTCAGCCGCGGTCCTTGCGGAACTGCAAACATTGTCGAAGCAGTTTCCTGACGACGTCGCATATACGGTCGTTTTCGACACGACCACTTTCGTTCGCCAAACCATCGAGGAAATTTTCATTACGCTGGCAATCACCTTTGTGCTTGTCGTGGCGGTCGTCTTCCTTTTTCTGCAGGACTGGCGTGCAACGGTCATTCCCACGTTGACGATTCCCGTTTCGCTGATAGGCGGCTTTGCCGTGCTTTACGTGATGGGGTATTCAGCGAATACAATCACGCTGTTCGCGATGATCCTTGCGGTCACTCTGGTCGTCGACGACGCGATTATCGTCGTGGAAAACGTCCAGCGCGTCATGAGCGAAACCGGCGTCGACGTGCGCGAGGCTACACTGCGCACGATGGACCAGGTCACGGGCCCGATTGTCGCCACCACACTGGTGCTGGCCGCCCTCTTCGTGCCAGTTGCCTTTCTCGCCGGAATAACCGGTGAGCTCTATCGGCAATTTGCGGTCACCATCCTGGTCACGATCACTTTCTCGACAATCAACGCGCTGACGTTCAGCCCGGCAATTTGCGTTCTGATGCTGCGCCCCACCCCCGAGAGCCGCTCGCGGTTTTTTGTCAAGGTGAACCAGGGACTGGATGCTTCACGGCGGTTTTATCTGCGATTGCTCGATCTCTTTGCCCGCAAGCTTGCCCTTAGCGCGCTGGTTTTTGCTGTCATCGTGGGCGGTACATACGGTTTCTATCGCATCCTTCCGACCGGCTTTGTTCCTTCGGAAGACCAGGGCTATCTCTTCATGAATGTGCAATTGCCAAACGCCGCTTCGCTCGAACGCACACAGCAGACAATTGCGACCGTCAGTTCCGTGCTTCAACGCACGCCCGGCGTTGCAAATACGATCGGAATTGCCGGCGCAAGCATGGTTGGTGGCGGCGGTTCCAATTCCGGAATGATCATTTCCGCGCTGAAGCCCTGGAATGAACGGGGGACAGATCAAAGCGTCTTTGCTCTCATGGACCGATTGCGCGCCGAGTTCGCCGCGATTTCGACCGCCTCGGTCGTGCCGTTTAATCCGCCTGCAATTCCCGGTCTCGGGACGACGGGGGGTTTTGACTTCCGACTTCAGGCGCGGGCCGGGCAAAGCCAGGCGGAGCTCGCCGAAGTCATGAGGGGCCTGATTATCGCTGCAAACCAGACGAAGACATTGACCAGTGTCTTCAGTACTTTTTCCGCCGACGTTCCCGAGGTCTATCTCGATATCGACAGGAAGCGCACGGAGCTTTACGGGGTTTCGCCCGCCACGATCTTCAACACGCTGCAAGCCCACCTGGGATCGTCATATGTTGACGACTTCAACATTTTTTCGCGCGTATACCAGGTTCGCCTTCAGGACGAACCTAGTTTTCGAACCCGCATCGAGGACATTCAACGGCTGAGAGTGCGAAGCCAGTCGGGGAGCCTTATACCGCTACAGGGACTGCTTTCCATTTCTACCGTCTACGGACCCAACTCCATCAGCCGCTACAATCTTTTCCCGTCGGCGGCGATCAACGGACAGGCTGCGGCTGGAACGAGTACAGGCGCCGCCCTCGACGCCATGGAGACACTCGCTGCGCAAAAGCTGCCACCCGGCTTCGGATACGAATGGACGGGCATGGCGCTCCAGGAGAAGCAGGCCGGTAACCAAACAACAATCATCCTGATTGCGGGGATCCTTTTCACCTACCTCTTCCTCGTTGCCCAATATGAAAGCTGGAGCGTCCCGCTTGCAGTGATGCTGTCCGTGACGGTGGCCGTTCTGGGAGCGTTGGGCAGCCTTCTGATTGGTGGTATCGACCTCAACATCTACGCCCAAATTGGCCTGCTGCTGCTGGTCGGACTGGCCGCCAAAAATGCGATTCTCATCGTGGAGTTCGCCAAGAAGCGCCGGGAGGAAGGGTTGAGCATCATGGAAGCGGCGACCGATGGCACGTCACAGCGCTTCAGGCCAGTGCTGATGACTGCGATGGCATCTGTGCTTGGCGTGGTGCCGCTGGTCGTGGCTACAGGTGCGGGAGCAGGCAGCAGGCAGGCGATCGGCACGACGGTTCTCGGCGGCCTGGTGGTCGGATCGGTCCTCGGCCTCCTGATAATTCCACTCCTCTATATATACGTTCAAACGGTCAGGGAGGCGGTCAAGCGTCAGCTTTTCGGTGTCGATCGGGTCGACCCAGACAGCAAACCTCCGGCTGCGGCGGCCGCGGATTGAAAATCCGCGTGTCGCTGGTTCGATTCCGGCTCTTGGCACCATTAATTTCAAGCGCTTAGCTGGTTTTTGACAGCGATTTGTGTTGCGTCCTTGTTGTAATTCGTTTCCTTTGATTTCCAACGGTTTCCACACACACACTGGGCCAGTCCACGCGACACAAACGCAACAAGCGAGATAGCTTTTTTGCGGCGGCTTTTTGATCGGAAATCGGCCTAAAGCTTGTCGCGTCTAAATCGCCTCATACCCGGCGGCCCTGAAGTAGTTTCGACATTCTTCGACGGGGAACAGTGCACAGATGTCGCTCAGGGCATTTGATATTGCGTCGAAACTCCTTGCGGC
>NZ_JBFTQH010000041.1:0-40634 GCF_056398905.1 Rhizobium sp. 01T417
GGCCTTCGTCACTGCTTACAACTTCGCCAAACACCTCAAGGCGCTCCGATGGCGAACGCCCTATCAAGCAATCTGCAACGCCTGGACAAGGGACCCGTCAATCTTCAAAATCAATCCGCACCATCTCATTCCGGGACCACACACCTAGCGCCAGAACTCCGGAATAGTCTCGGCAAGCCGGGGACCGAGACGCAGCGGAGCGATCTTTTCAGCCAGGCCGGTCGCATCGGAGATCTCGACGCCGACACCGCAGATGGTGGCAGGGCCGGTCGCTGCTTCCATGCGGCCCTTCGGCATCTTGGAGATGAACCGGTTCAGCGGCTCCTCCTTATCCATGCCGAGCGAGGAGTCGTAGTCGCCGCACATGCCGGCATCCGACATGTAGGCGGTACCACCGTTCAGGATCTGGTGGTCGGCGGTCGGCACATGTGTGTGGGTGCCGACGACGAAGCTGGCGCGGCCGTCGACGAAATGACCGAAGCACTGCTTCTCGCTTGTCGCTTCGGCATGGAAGTCGAAGATGATCGCATCGGCCTGTTCCTTGAGCGGGCAGGCATCGAGGATCGCTTCTGCAGACTTGAAGGGATCGTCGAGTTCGGGATGCATGAAGACGCGACCCATGACATTTGCGACCAGCACGCGTGCACCGTTGCGGGCGTAGAACAGCCCCGAGCCGCGGCCTGGCGTGCCCTGCGGATAGTTGGCCGGTCGCAGGAACTGGTCGTGACGCCCGGCAAATGCGACCGCTTCCTTCTGATCCCAGACGTGGTTGCCCGTCGTGACGACATCGGCGCCGGCGTTTATCGTCTCGAGGAAGATATCCTCGGTGATGCCAAAACCGCCGGCGGCGTTCTCGCCGTTGACGACGACGAAATCGAGCTTCAGGTCAGAAATGAGGCCGGGGAGGCGGTTCCAGACGGCGGTGCGTCCGGTCTTACCCACCATGTCACCCAGAAAAAGCAGTCGCATTGCTATCCAATCCAAGAGGCAAAAAAGCGCAGCCCGCTTTCCGTCAGAAGGGCGTCCAGGCTGACATCGTGCGGCTCGTCGGGCACATGTGCCACTTCCTGGCAGTCGAATGCAATGCCGATCAGCTTGGGATGCAGGCCTTTTTGCCGCAAACGTTCGATGGCGCGGTCATAATAGCCGGCACCGTAACCGATGCGGTGGCCGCGATTGTCGAAGGCGGAGAGGGGAACCAGCATGATTTCGGGATCGAGCACGGCGGCGTCCGCCGGCGGTCCCGAGGTGCCGAAGCCTGTGCTGACCAAAGGGACACCGCGCACGAGTTCGCGAAACACGATTGTCTGCTTGTCGAGGATGGCGGGCACGCAAAGCCGTGCTCCGCGCGCCTGGAACCGCGCCAGAAGCGGCCGGATGTCGGCCTCCGAGCGGATTGGCAGGAAGCCGGAAACAACGGTGCCGGGATCGAACGCGACGGCCTCGCCGGCATGCTCGGCCATGGCCAGGCTCATCTCGATGCGGGTGGCTTCCGGGATGGCGTCGCGCAGAGCGAGCCGGCCGGCACGCATTTCGGCTTTCAGTTCTTTCGGGGTCATACGGTCCATCGCGCTGTTTTCAGCAGACGATAAAGGTCTTGCTGATCATTTCAACGGGACAATGCGACCTTTGACCACCCACCGGAGCCAACCAGGTCAAATCGTGATGCTGGCCGGTACGGTTGAGGCGTCGGCCTGTGCCTCAAACGCATAGGCGTTCGCGCCTGGTGCCTGCTGACCAGTCCTTGCGCGCAGTTCGCGCATGGCCTTGTCCATCAACTGCCGGACCTCCTGCAGGACGGCCTTGAACTCTTCCATCGTCTTGCGATCCTCGGCGGAGATGCCTACGGACGCCTGCTGTCCGTCTTCGACGATGCTCTTGTAGGCGTTGCGCGCAGCCGTTGCGCCGTCGGGTTCGTCTGCCTCGGTTGCGCTCGTGTCGGTGCTATCCGAAGACGTCGTTGCATCTGCGGCGGATGCGTGAGCTGTGGCGTCTGCCGAGGCTGCTCCGGTATCTTCAGTTGCGACAGAGGCATCGGCTGTGGAAGCAATGTTTGTGGCGCTGGCCGCAACAGCCGAGGCAAATTCCGCAGCAGCGGCGCTGATCTTGTGAGCGAGTTCGGCAGCAAGCCGGGCGACGACCTCCGGCGGGTAGCCGCCGCTCTTCAGCATTTCGAGTTGCTGCTTGGCTTCCTCAAGCTTGCGCGCCGCTCTGGCCTTCGCCGCTTCGGCCGAGGTGGCCATGCTCTCGCGCAGGCTTTCCTGTGCCTTTGCCGCATTCTGCAATATCTTCAGGCGCGCGCTGGTGCTGTCGGCCGATATATTGAGATTGTCGGCGGAATAGGTGTTGCGCAGGATGTTGAGCGCTGATGCGGAACCGACTTGCATACTATCCTCCGGATTGCACTATCCGGTGCAGTCTGCAACTTCAGGCTTGAGTGGGCCTGTGCCACCTATGCAAGCGTAGCGAGCGCATGGATCGTTTCATTGAACAGCGGCATGCCGC
Source organism: Rhizobium sp. 01T417 (assembly GCF_056398905.1). Classification (NCBI taxonomy): domain Bacteria; kingdom Pseudomonadati; phylum Pseudomonadota; class Alphaproteobacteria; order Hyphomicrobiales; family Rhizobiaceae; genus Rhizobium; species Rhizobium sp. 01T417. The sequence continues at coordinate 2,506 of NZ_JBFTQH010000041.1, forward strand.
CCGGCGACCAACCGAGAGCACGGATCTTCGCCGTGTCCATCGGCGTAAGCTGCGCCTTGTCGGCGGGAAGCGGGAGCCTGTTCACGCAATCGCGCTCCCAGCGAATGTGTTCCAGGATGTCCCAGGTATCCAGCGTGACATCGGAGACGTTGAAGGTCTCGCCGGAGATACGCGCGGCGTCCGCTTCCAGCATGAGCCGTACGGCCTTGCCGACGTCTCTTCCGTGGACCTCGGTTCCGGCGCGTGATGGCAGGTGGCGGCCGGCTAGGTAATCTTCGATCAGTCTGTCCCATTTGTTCGGTCGGAGGTCGCCATAGACGCCGGTCAATCGGAGGCTGGCCGTTGTGAAGACGGGCGCCGCGAGGTGTGCGAGACTGCGCTCGGCATCAAGCTTGACCTGGCCGTAGAGGGTCTCGGGCTTGTCGGGCATGCCCTCTTTCAGTGTGGTTCCCGGTGCGTGCTCGCCGTAGGCGGCGCGGCTGGAAATGAAAACGCAGCGGCGCGTGCCGGCGCGTTTGGCTGCTTCGAAAAGCCGGACGCTGCCGTCGAGGTTGAAGCGCTTGAACGTCTCCGGGTCGTCGCCCTCGCCGCCGCGGTATTTGCCGGGCAGGTGGTGGAAGGCGGCGTGCACGAAGAAATAGGCGTCCTCGAAGGCTTCGATATGATCGTGCGCCGGATCGAGCGAGAGCGGGGCGAACTCGACCGGTCTCGAAAAGAAGCGGGGCAGGGGAGCGTGGCGGCCGCCGATGATCACGGTATAGCCGGCGGCGAGCAGTTCTTCGACGATATAGCGCCCGACGAGACCTGTTCCCCCCGATACCAATACCTTCATGCTGCCTCTTCCGGGTTCGCCATGGTCGATAGATCCGGCAGGTCATCGCCGGCATAGAATGCATGCCAAAGGTCGATCAGCGGCCGCAGTTTATCGACCTTCGGATGATTCGTCTCCCACGGCTTCTCATACTGGTAGTGCAGGACGGAAATGCTGTGCCAATCCCAAAGCTGGGGCATGGTAAACCAGACATATTGGAGCATGTTGAAATAGATCGGCAGGCCGTGCCAATCCGGGAAAAATTCCTGCAGGAAGGTCTGGTCCGTCCGCTTCCAGAACACTCCCGGCTGATCCAGTCGCTCCAGCATGCGTTGGAATGTGTCTTCAGACGGTTGCGCGACGAAGACGCCGGAGTTCAGCCGCTGGAAGTCCTCGAGGGATTCATAGACGTTCGGGGCGGCCGAAAACTCGGGATAGCGGAAGAGCTTGTCGATGTTGTGCAACACGATCGCATCGGCATCGATGAAGACGCAACTGGTGTATTCGGTCAGCTGCCAGAGGCGCAGCTTGCAGAAATTGTCGAGCGGCGAGTGAAACGCCGGCTTGCGTCCTTTCTTGAAGGGAGCCGCGGCGTGCAGATTGGATCGAGCATGACGCTCATTGAACTCGGCTGACAGCGGCAGATGCTCGACCGGCACCAGGCGGCAGTCGAGCTTTAGGAGTGGGTCGAGGCTGGCTTGGTCAACGCCCGCGGTATGGAGGACGACGATGACCGCTGGGGTAGCGGTTCGGCGCAAGGATGTTGCAAGCGCCTTGGCACCCTTGGCGTAATCGTCGTTGGTGACGAGAGTGACATAGGCGTGCCGGGGCTCACTCATGAAACGGACTTCAGCCTCTTGCCTTCCGGATCATGGTTAATCGTGGCGGCAATGTCCTTCGTCCAAGCGGAAACGGCAGGCACGCGCGACCGGTCAACGCGATAGGCAAATTTCTTGGCGACATCGACGATCTCGCTCAGAAGACCTGCCTGGAGGGTGATCGGATCGAGGCCGAGATGGCGAAATTTCTCGTTCTTGACGATGAGTTCGTTTTCCGGTGCTTCCTTGCGCGGGTTCGGTAGCCAGGCAATTTCGGCGCCGCTCATCTTTGCGATCATTTCCGCGAGATCGCGCACGCGATGCGTTTCGGTCATCTGGTTGAAGATTTCGACACGGGCTCCGCGGGCAGGCGGGTTGTTCAAGGCAAGCTCGATGCAGCGTACCGAGTCCTGGATATGGATGAAGGCGCGGGTTTGGCCACCGGTGCCATGGACGGTCAGGGGATAGCCGATCGCCGCCTGGATGAGGAAGCGGTTCAGCACGGTGCCGTAGTCGCCGTCATAGTCGAAGCGATTGACGAGTTGAGGGTGCCGGCGTGTCTGCTCGGTATGCGTTCCCCAAACGATTCCCTGGTGCAGGTCGGTTATGCGCAGGCGGTCGTTCTTGGCGTAGAAATGGAAAAGCAACTGATCCAGGCATTTGGTCATGTGATAGATCGAGCCGGGATTGGACGGATAGAGGATTTCCTGGCAGACGGTCTCGCCGCTCGCCGTCTCGATGCCAACGGGCAGATACCCCTCGGGGATCGCCGCCCCGACCGTCGAATAGCCGTAGACGCCCATCGTGCCGAGGTGGATGAGATGTGCGTCGAGCTGGAGTTCGACAAGCGCATTCAGGAGGTTATGGGTGGCGTTAACGTTGTTGTTGACGGTGTAGTTCTTGTGGCGGTCGCTCTTCATCGAGTAGGGGGCGGCACGCTGCTCGGCAAAGTGAATGACGGCATCCGGACGGTTCTCGGCGAGCCACTTCTTCAGGAGCTCGTAGTCCTTGGCGAGGTCGATCAGGTTGAAATGAATGCGCCGGCCAGTTTCGGCGTGCCAGATGCGCGTGCGCTCCTGGATCGAGTCCATCGGGGTCAGCGACTGGACCCCGAGTTCGGTGTCGATCCACCGCCGCGAAAGATTGTCGAGGATATGGATCTCATGCCCCGCGTCCGAAAGATGCAATGATGTCGGCCAGCCGATGAATCCGTCCCCGCCCATCACTGCAATCTTCATCGCGGTGTCTCCTGCTTGAATGTCTCTGTCAAAAATTACTTAGGAAGCGTGACAATTGTTCAATGCTTGCAAGGCGGAAAGTCTTCCGCCAAAGAGGGCGCGTGGCTTTGGAGAAAATTATGGCGGACAACGGTTTTTCGATTTCGGGTGAACTCACGGAAACGGGTCACCGGCTCCTGCAGCGGGTTTATTACGAGGACACGGATTTTTCCGGCCTCGTCTACCATGCCCGCTACCTGCACTTCCTCGAGCGCGGCCGCACAGATTACCTCCGGTGCCTCGGCGTCGAGCAACGAGAGCTTATCAATGCGGACGAGGAGGGGCTTGTCTTCGTCGTCCATCGCATGGAGATCGACTTCAAGCAGCCGGCACGGATGGATGACATCCTGACGGTGCTGACCCACACCGAAAGAGCAGGCGGCGCCAAGATGGTCCTCAATCAGGAAATCCGGCGCGGCGAAACGCTGCTGATCGCCGCCAAGGTGATTATCGCCGTCATTAACGCCAATGCGAGGCCCCGAAGACTGCCGGAGACACTTGCCGAGAAGTTTCTCGAAGGCAGCAAGCCGCTCCGCGGGCCGTGAGCCGTTGCCGCGCGCAGTGCGATCAACATCCTTTGCGTGCAGCGATTCGCCCGGGTTGATCGCGAACGCTGAAAAGACACGGGATTCCGGCCTTGCATAAACATGAGTTTTGTGTGAAGGAATTCGCGCGCTGGAAGATATGCGCTGTTGTGGTCATCGAGCTAGATCTGACCAAGTAATCCAAGGGATAAATCTTTCGCCGATAGTTTCGCTGTCATGATCCGGCGCTAACGAACTGTTAACCATAATAGTGTCTTACTCGGATTGTCAGAGTTTGTGCGGTGCACGCCTTCCTTTGACCAAATTTGACGGCAAGGAAGGCGGATAAGAGCTTGGAAGCTTGACCAGGGCTTTGGGCGGCGGCCGCCAGACACTTCTTGCGAGATCACTTTGTGCCGCCCGGTCAAGTGCCGGGCGTTTGGATTCGGGGATTTTGGATCAATGGAACAAGTAGGATTGGCAGCAGCAACGGCCGACGTCAGCCTCTGGTCGCTGTTTATGCAGGCAGGTCTCGTCGTCAAGCTGGTCATGCTCGGGCTCATCGCAGCCTCGGTCTGGACCTGGGCGATCGTCATCGACAAGTATCTGGCGTATGGTCGCGCACGGCGCCAGTTCGAGAAGTTCGAGCAGGTGTTCTGGTCGGGCCAGTCGCTGGAAGAGCTCTATCGCACGCTATCGGAGCGCAACAACACCGGCCTTGCCGCGATCTTCGTTGCGGCGATGCGCGAATGGAAGAAGTCGTTTGAGCGCGGTGCGCGCTCCCCGATCGGTCTGCAGATGCGTATCGACCGCGCCATGGACGTTACGCTGGCGCGTGAATCCGAATTTCTCTCCGCCCGTCTCGGCTCGCTGGCAACGATCGGTTCGGCCGGCCCGTTCATCGGCCTCTTCGGTACGGTCGTCGGTATCATGACCTCGTTCCAGGCAATCGCCGGCTCGAAGTCGACGAACCTCGCGGTCGTTGCTCCCGGTATCGCCGAAGCGCTGCTTGCAACCGCAATTGGCCTTGTTGCCGCTATCCCGGCCGTTATCGCCTACAACAAGTTCACTGCCGACGCCGGCAAGCTTTCGGGCCGTATGGAAGGCTTCGCGGATGAATTCTCCGCCATCCTTTCGCGCCAGATCGACGAAAAACTGCAGCCGCGCCAGGCCGCGCAGTAATCGACGGGAACGGAGGCAACGATATGGGTATGGGTGCTCCAAGCGGTGGCGGTAGCGGCGGTGGTCGCGGTGGTCGTCGTCGCGGTGGCCACAGAGGTGGTGCCATCTCCGAAATCAACGTGACGCCGCTCGTCGACGTCATGCTGGTGCTTTTGATCATCTTCATGGTGGCAGCACCGATGATGACGGTCGGCGTGCCCGTCGACTTGCCGGAAACACAGGCCAAGGCGCTGAATTCCGAAACGCAGCCGATCACGATCTCTGTGAAGAACGACGGCCAGGTGTTCCTGCAGGAAACACCGATCCCGGTCGAAGAGATTGCCGCGAAGCTCGAGGCGATCGCAACGACGGGCTACAATGAACGCATATTCGTTCGCGGCGACGCGACCGCGCCCTATGGCGTGATCGCCGACGTCATGGCTCGCATCCAGGGTGCTGGCTACAAGAACATCGGCCTCGTGACGCAGCAGAAGAAGGACCAATAGCGAACGCTATGAAGGCCAGTATCGTCACATCTGCGGCTCTGCACTGTGCACTGCTTGCCTGGGCGCTGATCTCGATCGGCTCCCCGGAGCAGTTCAAGGTCGAGGATTTCGAGGCGATGCCCGTCGACCTCGTGCCCGTCGAAGAAATGACGCAGATGCAGCAGGGCGACAAGACGGCCAAGCCGAGTGAAAAGCCGGCGCCGAAGCCGACGGCCAAGCCGACCAATGTCGAAAACGCCGAGAACATGGGCGAGAACAAGGTCGACCTCAAGGCGCCGCCGGTCCCGAACGCCAAGCCCAGCAATAACGAGAGCGCTGCTGCCCCTAAGGCCGTCGAAAAGCCTCTTCCTCAGAATGATCCCGTCCCCAACGAGGTGAAGGAGATAATGAAGGAGGAGACGGACGTCGAGCCGAAGCAGGTCGCGTCCATTACGCCGCCGAAGCCGGAAATCACCCCGCCGACGCCGCCAAAGCCAGAGGAAACGCCACAGGAACAGCCGGAGCCACCGAAGCCGGACGCCGAGGCGCTGCCGGACAAGGTTCCGACTCCGGTCGTGAAGCCGCAAGCCAAGCCGCCGGAACAGAAGCCGGCCGAAAAGCCCCCGGAGAAAAAGACCGAGGATCAGGCGAAGGCGGACGAAAAGCCGACGGACAAGAAGAAGGCCGACAAGAAGCAGGAGAAAGCGAAGTCCGCCTCCTCTAAGCAGAGCGACTTCAACGCCGACGATATCGCGGCGCTGCTGAACAAGCAGGACCCGTCGAATGGCGGAGCCAAAAGTTCGACCGAGGTTGCTTCGCTCGGTGCCAAGAAGGCCACCGGTGGCTCCAAGCTCTCGATGAGCGAGATGGATGCGCTGCGTAGCGCGATCGCCGGCAACTGGTCGGTTATCCCGGGGATGGAAGGTGCTAGCGACGTTCGCATCAAGGTCCACATGAAGCTGGACCCTGACGGTAACATCATCGGCTCACCCGAGGTCGAAGCGGTTGGCGGCACCAACGAGGCGACGCGCATGGCGTTGGCAAGCGGTGCCAAGCGTGCCGTGATGAAGTCGTCGCCCTTCACCAATCTCCCGAAAGACAAATATGACGCCTGGGGCGAAGTTATCGTCAACTTCGATCCCAGCGATCTAGCACTTTAAAATGCTGAAAGGCTTGTCCTCCATGACCAAGTGTTCCCTCATTCGCGCCTTGATGGTCGCCGTCGGCATGATAACCACTGCGGTTGTCGCCACGCCGGCCAACGCGCTTGTCGAAATCAACATCAACAAGGGCAATGTCGAGCCACTGCCGATCGCGATCACCGATTTCCTGCAAGGCGACATGGGCGCCCAGGTGTCGCAAGTGGTTGCCGCCGACCTTCAGCGCTCCGGCCTCTTTGCGCCGATCAACAAGAACGCCTTCATCGAGAAGATCTCCAACCCGGATGCCGCTCCGCGCTTCGAAGATTGGAAGGTCATCAATGCGCAGGCCCTCGTTACCGGTCGCGTGACGCAGGAAAGCGACGGGCGCCTGCGCGCCGAGTTCCGCCTTTGGGATACATTTGCCGGCACGCAGATGACGGGCCAGCAGTTCTACACCCAGCCTGAGAACTGGCGTCGCGTTGCCCATATTATCGCCGATGCGATCTACAAGCAGATCACCGGCGAAGAGGGCTACTTCGATACGCGCGTCGTCTTCGTATCCGAGTCCGGCACGAAGCAGGAGCGCAAGCGCCAGCTCGCCATCATGGACCAGGACGGCTACAACGTGCGCATGCTGACGAACGGCAGCGATCTCGTGCTGACGCCGCGCTTCTCGCCGAACCGCCAGGAAGTCACCTACATGTCCTTCGCCAACCAGCAGCCGCGGGTTTACCTGCTGCAACTGGAAACTGGACAGCGCGAAGTGGTCGGCAACTTTCCGGGCATGACCTTCTCGCCGCGCTTCTCGCCTGACGGACAGAAAGTCGTCATGAGCCTTCAGCAGGAAGGCAACGCAAACATCTACACGATGGACCTGCGTTCGCGCACCACGACGCGCCTGACGTCCACTGCTGCGATCGATACCTCGCCGTCCTATTCGCCTGATGGCAACCGCATCGTCTTCGAAAGCGACCGTGGCGGCCACCAGCAGATCTACGTGATGAATGCCGATGGCTCCGGCCAAACCCGTATCTCCTTCGGAGACGGCAACTACTCGACGCCGGTCTGGTCTCCGCGCGGCGATCTGATCGCCTTCACCAAGCAGTCGGGCGGCAAGTTCTCGATCGGCGTCATGAAGCCGGATGGTTCGGGTGAACGCATCCTGACGACGGGCTTCCACAACGAGGGCCCGACCTGGGCGCCGAACGGCCGCGTTATCATGTTCTTCCGCCAGGCAGCTGGTGCCGGCGGTCCGCAGCTCTACTCGATCGATCTGACGGGCTACAACGAGCAGCTCATCAAGACGCCGAACTTCGCTTCGGACCCGGCCTGGTCGCCGCTTCTCGAGTAGGAAAGCCTGTGGATGTGCCTTTTTGTCGCCGCAAAAATCCCTGATTGGGGCGACTGAGGGACAAATCAACCATCTGTTAACCATAATTCTTGAATGCCGATTAACCCAACGAGGTTACAGTCCGGCAACCTTAATCAAGTCGCAAGGAGACCGGCCATGAGCCGAATTCACACCCCGGCAATGAGCCGCATGCAGAATTTCGCCCGTAACCCCGTCATGATCGCGCTTGTCGCCGGTCTTGCCTTGGCCGGTTGCGCCAACAAGAAGAACATGGCGAACAGCGCTGGTGACCTGGGCCTCGGTGCCGGCGCCGCAACGCCCGGTTCTGCACAGGACTTCACCGTCAACGTCGGCGATCGTATCTTCTTCGACACCGACTCCACCTCGATCCGCGCGGACGCTTCCCAGACCCTCGACCGCCAGGCTCAGTGGCTTGCCCGCTATCCGAAGTACGCGATCACCATCGAAGGCCACGCCGACGAACGCGGCACGCGCGAATACAACCTTGCTCTCGGCGCTCGCCGTGCAGCGGCCACCAAGGATTACCTTGCTTCGCGCGGCGTTCCGGCACAGCGCATGAAGACGATCTCCTACGGCAAGGAACGCCCGGTTGCCGTCTGCGACGATATTTCCTGCTGGTCGCAGAACCGCCGGGCCGTTACAGTTCTCGGTGGCGCCGGCATGTAATTGCTGGGAAATATTACAATTTCGAAAGGCGGCTCCAACGCGGGCCGCCTTTTCTTTTTGAACACACTTTGGCCAGTTTCCGTTGCTTTTTGAAAGCAATTGGAAAAATCTCCTGTTCGTGCCAATGGGTGCGAAGAATCACAGGGACAGGACAAACCATATGAAGAAATTTGTCGTTGCGGGCATGCTGTGCCTCGCGGCCGTGGCCGGGGCGGGCCAATCGGCGAATGCGACGTCGCTTTTCGGGTGGCAGATCGGCGGCAAGGCTGCCAATCGGCAACCGCAGGCACCGGTTGTAAACGTGCAGGCGGGCGGCCCTGAGGTTCGCATCCAGCAGCTGGAAGAACAGCTGCGCCAGCTGAACGGCCGCATCGAAGAGATGAGCTTCCAGCTCCTGCAGATGCAGGAAACGATCCGCAAGGCGCAGGAAGACAACGAATTCCGCTTCCAGGAGCTGGAAAAGGGCGGCGGCAGTAGTGCCGGCAGCAGCTCCAAGACGATGAAAAAGAGCGAAGCCGATGTGCCTCCTCCGGCGCAGGGCCGGAGCGGTGGTGACGATGTCGCCCGCGTAATCCAAGCACCGCAGGGAGCCGAAACGGCTCCCTCGACCGACGTTCCGGCAAATGATGGTCTCGGCCAGCCGCCGAAGCAGCTCGGTTCGATGCAGTTCGACCAGAGCGGCAATCCGGTCGGAGGCTCGGTCAACGACAATGCCACGGTCGGATCCGGCCCGGTTCCTGGCGTCGATTCCGGCCGTTCGTCGCAGACGGCCTCGCTCGGCAGCGAAGCCGACCAGTACAAGGCCGCCTACGGCCACGTGCTTTCCGGGGACTATTCGACGGCCGAGCAGGAGTTCACCCAGTACATCGCTCAATACCCGAGCAGCGCACGCGCGGCGGATGCCAATTTCTGGCTTGGCGAAGCGCTCTACTCGCAGGGCAAGTACAATGAGGCCGCCAAGACGTTCCTCGATGCTCACAAGAAGTATGGCAGCTCCGAAAAGGCGCCGGAAATGCTTCTCAAGCTGGGCATGTCGCTTGCGGCGCTCGACAATACGGAAACCGCATGCGCCACGCTGCGGGAAGTCTCGAAGCGTTACCCCAAGGCTTCGCGTGCCGTGATAACCAAGGTTGCCAGCGAGCAAAAGCGTCTCGCCTGCTAGGGCCTTCCGGTTTTGCGCCCGGATGGCCCCCTTCTACCTGAGACGGCAGCGCGCCGTTTCCTTGACTCGCTGATCGGGCCCTCGCGCATCCTTGTTGCGACTTCGGGCGGAAGCGATTCAACAGGCCTGCTTTTGGCTCTTGTCGAAGCGAGCAAGGCTGTACCCAACTCGAAAATCTCTCTTTGCGCTGTTACAGTGGATCATGCACTGCGGACAGAATCGGCCGAAGAGGCGCGCCAGGTTGCTGCCCTCTGCGGGTCGCTCGATATCCCGCACGTCGTTAAAGTCTGGCAGGGCGAAAAGCCCAAGGCCGGCCTCATGGCGGCTGCGCGCGACGCCCGCTACGCGCTGCTTGCCGAAGCCGCCGAGAACTTCAACGCCGACATCGTTGTAACCGCGCATACGGCAGACGATCAGCGCGAGACGCTCGCCATGCGGTGGGAGCGCTCAGAACAGCCAAGCACCGGCATCGCCGATCTCGTGCTCTTTGATCGCCGTATTTGGGTTGCCCGACCGCTGCTTAGCTGTCGGCGAGAGGCGATCCGCGAATATCTTCGCACAAGACATGTCGGCTGGATCGACGACCCAAGCAATGATGACCCGAACTATGAACGTGTGCGGATGCGATCCCGCCTCGCCGAAGAGGCGGATGCCGTCCCGGATGCGGGCGAGGCCGGTGACTTGCGCACGAGCGTCGCCGCTTCGGCGGCTAGATGGCTGGATCAGCATTTCGTTCTGCATTCTCCCTTGGTCGGTCAGGTACTCCCGGCCGGACTCACCGCGGAGAGGGGCATTCTTGATTATGCCATTGCGCGCCTTGCTGCGGTTTTCGGCGGGCAGGCGTTCCCGCTCGGACGCAAGCAGACGGACGATGTTCTGGCGCTTATCAAAAGCGATCAGCCAAATCGGATGACCGCGGGCAGGGTAGTGTTTGACCTTCGGCGCGACGGGCTTTTTCTCGTTCGTGAAAACCGTGGGATCCCGCCGTTGACGCTTGCGCCGGGCGCGCGCGGCGTCTGGGACAGGCGGTTCCTCGTTGAAAATGCAGCCCCGACGGATATCGGCGTCGTTGCCGGCGGAGCTGAGATGCAGAGCGACCGGCTACCGAGGGGCGTGCTCAGGCGGGCCCGGTCAGCGGCGCCATGCGTCGTCGACGCTGCTGGGTCCGAAGTTCCCTCTCGTGTTGTCGAGAAAGTCAGGATCAGTCCCTATTTCTCGCCGTTCGACCGTTTTTTGACACGATTTGACTTCATCTTTGCCGACAGGCTTGCGGCTGCCTTTGGAACGCGCCCCTATCCAAAACCGCCTTTAGGTCTTATTGACGGAAAATCTATCTAACAGTCCAGTTTTCCTTGGCATTCACCCAAGGCAATCCTATGTTAGAGACCAAATAAGACGGTCGCCATGAGGTGGCTGTTCCAGTGCTGGGGAGTTCGATGAACCCTAACTTACGTAATTTCGCCTTGTGGGCAATCATTGCGCTTCTGCTGATTGCCCTGTTCAGCATGTTCCAGACGTCGCCGGCGCAGACCAGCTCCCGCGAGATCCCTTACTCGCAGTTCCTGCGGGAAGTGGATGCGGGCCGCGTCAAGGAAGTCGTCGTCACGGGCAACCGCGTCACCGGCACCTATGTTGAAAACGGCACCACCTTCCAGACCTATACGCCTGTTGTTGACGGCAGCCTGCTCGATCGCCTCCAGCAGAAGAACGTCCTCGTTTCGGCGCGCCCGGAAACCGATGGCTCTTCGGGCTTCCTGAGCTATATCGGTACGCTGTTGCCGATGCTGTTGATACTGGGCGTCTGGCTCTTCTTCATGCGGCAGATGCAGGGAGGCTCACGCGGTGCGATGGGCTTCGGCAAATCCAAGGCCAAGCTTCTGACCGAAGCGCATGGCCGGGTGACCTTCGATGACGTCGCAGGCGTCGACGAGGCCAAGCAAGACCTTGAGGAAATTGTCGAATTCCTGCGTGATCCGCAGAAATTCCAGCGCCTCGGCGGCAAAATTCCGCGTGGCGTTCTGTTGGTTGGCCCTCCGGGCACCGGCAAGACGCTGCTCGCCCGCTCTGTTGCAGGCGAGGCCAATGTGCCGTTCTTCACGATCTCGGGCTCCGACTTCGTCGAAATGTTCGTCGGCGTCGGCGCAAGCCGTGTCCGCGACATGTTCGAACAGGCCAAGAAGAATGCGCCCTGCATCATCTTCATCGACGAAATCGACGCTGTCGGTCGCCATCGCGGCGCCGGTCTCGGCGGCGGTAACGATGAACGTGAGCAGACGCTGAACCAGTTGCTGGTCGAGATGGATGGCTTCGAAGCAAACGAGGGCATCATCCTGATCGCGGCGACGAACCGCCCTGATGTTCTCGATCCCGCACTTCTGCGTCCGGGCCGCTTCGACCGCCAAGTGGTCGTGCCGAACCCCGACATCGTCGGTCGCGAGCGTATCCTGAAGGTTCATGCCCGCAACGTTCCGCTGGCACCGAACGTCGATCTCAAGGTTCTGGCTCGCGGTACGCCCGGCTTCTCCGGCGCGGATCTGATGAACCTCGTTAACGAAGCTGCCTTGATGGCTGCGCGCCGCAACAAGCGCGTCGTGACCATGCAGGAATTCGAGGACGCCAAGGACAAGATCATGATGGGCGCCGAGCGCCGCTCTTCGGCGATGACCGAGGCTGAAAAGAAGCTCACGGCCTATCACGAAGCCGGTCATGCGATCACCGCACTCAATGTGGCGGTCGCCGATCCGCTGCACAAGGCAACCATCATCCCCCGGGGCCGTGCGCTTGGCATGGTCATGCAGCTCCCCGAGGGCGACCGCTACTCGATGAGCTACAAGTGGATGGTCTCGCGCCTCTGCATCATGATGGGCGGCCGCGTTGCTGAGGAGCTGACTTTCGGCAAGGAGAACATCACATCGGGTGCATCCTCAGACATCGAGCAAGCCACCAAGCTTGCTCGTGCGATGGTCACCCAATGGGGCTTCTCCGACGAGCTCGGCCAGGTGGCCTACGGCGAGAACCAGCAGGAGGTCTTCCTCGGCCACTCTGTTTCGCAGTCGAAGAACGTCTCCGAGGCCACCGCCCAGAAGATCGACAACGAAGTTCGCCGCCTGATCGACGAGGCCTATACCCAAGCCCGCGATATCCTCACCGACAAGCATGACGAGTTCGTCGCGCTGGCCGAAGGATTGCTCGAATACGAGACGTTGACGGGCGAGGAAATCAAGGCGCTGATTCGCGGCGAAAAGCCTTCGCGCGATCTCGGCGACGACGCGCCGCCCAGCCGCGGCTCGGCCGTTCCGAAGACCGGTAGCCGACCGGTGGCTAAGGGTGACGAGCCTGAAGCCGGCCTAGAGCCGCAGCCGCATTGATTTATCTTGAGAATGCCTGAAAGGCCGGGGTCCAGTCTGGACTCCGGCCTTTCGCGTCGGTAACGCGATGTAATGGGTTTTCTCGCGAATTTACGTGATGGTGACAGCGATTTATGTCATGCCGGTGACATAGGGAGGCTTCACTCGAAGCTCTTGTAACGACATTCGCCCGTGGCGACGTGATTTTTGCAAGTAATAATGCGCAGCCTGAAGGCGCGCTAAGGCACAGGGGTGCATATGAAAAGACGCTATTTCGGTACAGACGGTATTCGCGGTCAATCCAATGTGTTCCCAATGACACCCGACCTTGCGATGCGGGTCGGGATTGCAGTCGGAACGATCTTTCGCCGAGGCAACCACCGTCATCGCGTTGTCATAGGCAAGGACACCCGCCTTTCTGGTTATATGCTCGAAAACGCGATGGTCGCAGGCTTCACTGCTGCGGGCGTCGATGCCTTTGTTCTCGGTCCTATCCCGACGCCAGCCGTGGCGATGCTGACGCGGTCCTTGCGCGCCGACATCGGCGTCATGATCTCGGCGTCCCACAATCCCTACCAGGACAACGGCATCAAGCTATTCGGGCCAGATGGCTATAAGCTGTCGGACGATCTGGAATCGCAGATCGAGGATCTGCTTGAAAAGGATCTCTCGACGCAGCTTGCCAAAGCCGACGACATCGGCCGCGCCAAGCGTGTTGACGGCGTGCACGACCGCTATATCGAGCATGCCAAGCGCACGCTGCCGCGTGACGTCACGCTACAAGGCTTAAGGATCGCGATCGACTGCGCAAACGGAGCCGCCTACAAGGTGGCGCCCGCTGTTCTCTGGGAACTCGGCGCCGACGTCGTGACCATCGGCAACGAGCCGAACGGCACGAACATCAATCTCAATTGCGGCTCGACCAGCCCGGTTGCTCTGCAGAAGAAGGTCGATGAAGTCCGTGCCGATATCGGCATTGCGCTCGACGGCGACGCCGATCGCGTGATCATCATCGATGAGAACGGCGCTGTTGTCGACGGCGACCAGCTGATGGCTGTCATTGCCGAGAGCTTTGCCGAAAGCCAGCAGCTTCGCGGCGGCGGTATCGTTGCGACGGTGATGTCGAATCTCGGGCTGGAGCGCTTCCTCGAGGATAAGGGCCTCGGCCTCGTACGCACGATGGTCGGTGACCGCTATGTCGTCGAGCACATGCGCCAGCACAGCTACAACGTCGGTGGCGAGCAGTCCGGTCACATCGTGCTGTCGGACTACGGTACGACGGGCGACGGTCTGGTGGCCGCATTGCAGATCCTTGCTGCGGTCAAGCGGACCGGCAAGACGGTGAGCGAAGTTTGCCGCCGCTTCGAGCCAGTGCCGCAGCTGCTTCGCAATGTGCGCATTTCCGGCGGCAAGCCGCTTGAAGACGCCCGTGTGCGGAAGGCAATCGCCGATGCAGAAGCCGAGCTCGGTCATAGCGGCCGCCTTGTTATCCGCCCGTCCGGCACCGAACCGCTGATCCGGGTCATGGCTGAAGGCGATGACCGCGGCCAGATCGAACGCATCGTCAATGATCTGGTTGGTATAATCGGTGGTGCGCGCGACGCCGCGTGACGTCCGTATTTGTGAACATGGCGGGCATTGTTTCGGCGTCCGGCCATGTGCGCAAGATCATGCTAAAGATTTTCTGAATTTAATCTGACATTAACTCTAATTTGTAAGACTCCGGGATGAATAAAAGCCGGGCGTGGTCGAATGACGCACGCCCGGGCATCGATTGTTTCTGGAGCATACTATGAAGAGATTTTTGATTGCCCTGGCTGCGGCGTTGACGGCAGGTGGCCCGGTTCTCGCTGCCGATCTTTATGTCGATCCGGCTCCTCCGCCCCCTCCCGCCTTCGGCGGATGGTACCTGCGCGGGGACTTGGGCATGACTAACCAGCGTCTTGGCAGTATGCAGCACGAATTGTTTGACGACGTGGAACTCCACGAATTTCCGGATGAGGGCTCATTTGACAGTGGCATGCTCGGTGGGGTGGGCGTCGGTTATCAATTTAACCAGTGGCTCCGCGGCGATGCGATCGTTCAGTATCGCGGAAAGACCGATTTTTCCGCGCTCGATCGTTACGGTCATACCGATGCGACGGGACCCGTCTGGGATGGTACGAATGACTACGATGCTGCCAAATCGGAATGGCTGTTGATGGCGAATGCCTATGTCGACATCGGCACATGGGAAGGCATTACGCCTTATGTCGGCGCCGGCATCGGTGCCTCACGCAACACGATCTCTCGGTTCAGGGATGTCAACGTCCCGACCCAAGGCGTTGCTTATGGTGACAGTGAATCCACTTGGAACTTTGCTTGGGCGCTCCATGCCGGCATCGGCTATCAAGTGACAGATCGCCTCACCGTCGATTTTGGCTATAGCTACGTCGATCTTGGCGACGCAAAAACCGGCCCGCTCCGTTCCTACGACAACACGGTGAACACCGGCCCGATGCACTTCGACAACATTACCTCGCACGATTTCAAACTCGGCCTGCGCTATTCGCTGCAATAGCCGACACCCCATTGTTGCGAGCGCTTCGACTTCAAGGCCGCCGTCAGGGCCGGCTTTTTCGTTTCTCCCCGTCCCCGATCGAAGTTAACAAACATAGTTAACCGCGCGTTAGCATCTGGTTGGAATAATGCCCGGATGGTCAGTCATGCGGGCATTTCTCTGCCCGGTCGGGAATTGCAATGAAATCGTCCACCATCATCCGCGCCACGGCGGCAAGCTTCGCTCTGTTCGGCGGTCCGGCGAGGGCGGAGGAACCCCCGATTACGCAGGCACCCGAGGTCACCATTGCCGGCGATGCATCGGCAAGGGGCTGGTATCTTCGTGGTGATCTTGGCTATGCGCCGTGGACAGGAAACGAAGCGCCGGCCTACCGCTTTACTGACGCCGGGGGCGCCACTGCTGGCGGCGAATTCGATCCGGCACGTTTTTCCAGGCCGATCTCAGGCGGTGCCGGTATCGGCTATCAATTCACCGACATCTGGCGCGCCGACTTCACGGGCGACTTTTTCAAAAGCAAGTTCACCGGCACAGCCCGCACCGATTTGCCTTGTGCTGCATCCGCAGCCGTCGGAACCGGCTGCGCCTTCGGTGCGCGCGGCGATCTTCGGGCCTATGGCGTGATGGCGAACGGCTATGCCGACCTCGCGACGATTGCCGGTTTCACCCCTTATGTCGGTGCCGGGATCGGGGCGACCAATGTAAAATGGGGGAACGTGCATGCGCAACCCGCGTGCACGGATGGTGCTTCGACCTGCTCGGGAGCCGCGTTCTCCCAGCAAGAACTCAATGGCGAAAGCAGCTGGCGCTTCACTTATGCGCTGATGGCCGGCCTCAGCTATGAGGTCACGGATACCATCAAAATCGATGTCGGCTACCGCTTCTCCGACATTGCCGGCGGCAGCATGTTTACGGGTCCTTCGGGATCAAGCGGTCGCGACGACGGACTGACGCGATACGAAATCCGTGTCGGCTTGCGGATCGCCGGCTGGTAAGTCCGCGGCGCAATGACGCGCATACGCTAAAAATCTCTCTCCTAGCGACAGCGGCTGCTTGACTTCGATCCCACCGCCCTATAACGACGGCGGCGGGACACTCCTCCCCAACGAGGAGCTATCTATCTGGAAGGATAGCACATGGCGAAGACCGCAAAGCCGGACGTACGTCCGAACAATACTCATTTTTCTTCTGGCCCTTGCTCGAAGCGCCCCGGTTGGTCGCTCGAAGCCCTTTCCGATGCGGCTCTTGGCCGTTCGCACCGCGCGAAGATCGGAAAGACGAAGCTCAAGCAGGCCATTGATCTCACCCGTGACGTTCTGGAAGTGCCGGCGGATTACCGCATCGGTATCGTTCCCGCTTCCGACACTGGCGCCGTTGAAATGGCTCTCTGGTCGTTGCTCGGTGAGCGCGGCGTCGACATGGTCGCCTGGGAAAGCTTCGGCGCTGGTTGGGTTGCCGACGTCGTCAAGCAGCTGAAGCTGAAAGATGTCCGCAAGATCGAAGCTGGCTACGGCGAGCTGCCGGATCTTTCCACCATCGATTTCGACCGCGACGTGGTCTTCACCTGGAACGGCACCACCTCCGGTGTTCGCGTTCCGAACGCCGATTTCATTCCGGCTGATCGCAAGGGTCTGACGATCTGCGACGCCACCTCGGCCGCTTTCGCACAGAATCTCGACTTCGCCAAGCTCGATGTAGTCACCTTCTCCTGGCAGAAGGTTCTGGGCGGCGAGGGCGCACATGGCGTCATCATCCTGTCTCCGCGCGCTGTCGAGCGTCTGCTCACCTACGCGCCGGCCTGGCCACTGCCGAAGATCTTCCGCATGACTTCGGGCGGCAAGCTGATCGAAGGCATCTTCAGCGGCGAGACCATCAACACGCCGTCCATGCTCTGCGTCGAGGACTATATCGATGCACTGCTCTGGTCGAAGGAAGTCGGCGGCCTCAAGGCCCTGATGGCCCGCGCCGATGCCAACGCCAAGGTAATTGCGGACTTCGTTACTGCCAACGACTGGATCGCCAACCTGGCGGTGAAGCCGGAGACGGCATCCAACACGTCCGTCTGCCTGAAGATCGTCGACAAGGACGTTCTGGCGCTCGACGCCGATGGTCAGGCGAACTTCGCCAAGGGCGTCGTCAGCCTGCTCGACAAGGAAGGTGTCGCCTATGATATCGGCCACTATCGCGATGCACCGTCGGGCCTGCGCATCTGGGCAGGTGCCACGATCGAGACTGCCGACATGCAGAAGCTGATGCCGTGGCTCTCCTGGGCGTTCGCGACCCAGAAGGCGACGCTTTCCCAGGCTGCTGCCTGAGCTGATAGCATCCGGCTCCGCTGAACGGGCGGAGCCTCGCATCCCTGATTTCATCCATCGCTGAACTTTTTGAAGGAAGCCCCGCAATGGCACCTCGCGTTCTCGTATCCGACGAACTGTCGGAAACCGCTGTCCAGATCTTCCGTGATCGTGGCGTCGAAGTCGATTTCCAGCCGCAGCTCGGCAAGGACAAGGACAAGCTCGCCGAAATCATCGGCAACTACGATGGTCTCGCCATCCGCTCCGCCACCAAGGCGACGGAAAAGCTGATCGCCGCTGCGACCAATCTCAAGGTCATCGGTCGCGCCGGCATCGGCGTCGATAACGTCGATATCCCGGCCGCCTCCAAGCGAGGCATCATCGTCATGAACACGCCGTTCGGCAACTCGATCACCACGGCCGAGCATGCCATTGCGCTGATGTTCGCCGTTGCCCGCCAACTGCCCCAGGCCGATGCCTCGACGCAGGCCGGCAAGTGGGAAAAGTCGAAGTTCATGGGTGTCGAAATCACCGGCAAGATGCTCGGCGTCATCGGCGCCGGAAACATCGGCGGCATCGTCTGCAAGAAGGCTATCGGCCTCGGCATGCATGTTCTGGCCTACGATCCCTTCCTGTCGGCCGAGCGCGCGCAGGAAATGGGCGTCACCAAGGTTGAGCTCGACGAGCTGCTGGCCAAGGCCGACTTCATCACGCTGCACGTTCCGATGACCGACAAGACCCGCGGTATCCTCGGCAAGGAAAACCTCGCCAAGACGAAGCCCGGCGTTCGCATCATCAACTGCGCCCGTGGTGGCCTGGTTGACGAAGCAGCGCTCGCAGAAGCCATCAAGTCCGGCCACGTCGCCGGCGCCGGCTTCGACGTCTTCGAGGTCGAGCCCGCCAAGGAGAGCCCGCTGTTCGGCCTGCCGAACGTCGTCTGCACGCCGCACCTGGGTGCGTCGACCACGGAAGCACAGGAAAACGTCGCCCTTCAGGTCGCCGAGCAGATGTCGGATTACCTCGTCAAGGGTGCGGTCTCCAACGCCATCAACATGCCGTCGATCACTGCTGAAGAAGCACCGATCCTAAAGCCGTTTATCCGGCTTGCCGACGTTCTCGGTGCTTTTGTCGGCCAGGTGTCGGAAGATCCGATCAAGGAAATCGAGATCCTGTACGATGGCGCTACGGCCACGATGAACACCAAGGCGCTGACCTCGGCTTTGCTCGCCGGCCTCATTCGCAACCAGGTCGCCGACGTCAACATGGTTTCGGCGCCGATCATGATCAAGGAAAAGGGCATCGTGCTCTCCGAGGTCAAGCGTGACAAAACCGGCGTCTACGACGGCTACATCAAGCTTACCGTCAAGACCGACACGATGACACGTTCGATCGCCGGCACGGTCTTCTCTGACGGCAAGCCGCGCTTCATCCAGATCAAGGGCATCAACCTTGATGCCGATGTCGGTTCGCACATGGTCTACATCGCCAACACCGACGTACCCGGCATGATCGGCTTCATCGGTACGACGCTAGGCGCCGCTGGCGTCAACATTGCGAACTTCCAGCTCGGCCGCGACAAGCAGGGGGGCGATGCTATCGCGCTGCTTTACGTCGATGGTCCGATTGGCGATGAGGTTCTGGCCAAGCTGACAGCACACTCGGCGATCCGCCAGGCAAAGCCGCTGGTGTTCTCAGTCGATTGAGTTTTGCTCCCAAGGCAATGAGAAAACCCGGCGTGGGAACCTGCGCCGGGTTTTCTCGTTTTGTCTTTCGGTCGACCACGTTGATCACTGCCAGGGCGACCATCGGTCTCTTTCTACGGTTGTTGAACAACCAATTTGGGAGCTTTCATGACAAAGTCAGTCGTCGCTATCGGCCTTGCGCTCGCATCACTCATCAGCCTGTCAGCTTGCGCAAACACGGCGAACGGTCTTGCCAAGGACGGCAGGGAAGCGGGCAATGCGCTGGATGTCAGCACGCATCGCATCCTCAAGGCCGGCGCGAACTAAGTCGAGCGGCCGGCCTTGCAGGTTAAACCCGCCTGAGCAAGCGGTCTCGCGACTACTGCGGGTTCGCTGGAGCCGGAGCGGCTGGCGCCGGGGCGGCCGGAGTCTCGGTAGCCGGGGCAGCAGGAGCTGGAGCGGCAGGAGTCTCAGCTGCTGGCGGTGTCGCGGGTGCAGTCGATGCAGGTGGCGGTGACGCCGGCTCGGAAGTGGTCGGAGCCGGTGCGTTCGGTGCCGTCGCGGTCGAACCGGTTTGTGTTCTCGGCCAATAAGTGGCTGCTAATGCTACGATAACGACAATGGCTGCCAAAACAATCCACAGCGTCCTGCTCTTGGACGCCGAGGTATTCGGGTTTGGTCTGTTGAAGTCATTCGTCATGTTACTCCTCCTCTCAACGTTAACGCCCCAGCGAGCGAAATGTTCCCACTGCGTGCAAATTGCGCAGCGAGACTAACGCAGAGGTTTTGTACCTGACCCAGTGCCTTTGAAAATCGTAGGCGTATGAAGGGCGGGCGAAGCGCAAATTTTACCGTAACGTACTTCTAATTTGCGTTCTTTCGTGGCTCGCTTCGGACCGCTGCCCAGGCCGTTGCCCAGGACTAGGCAGCCTTGGCGCGCGGTTCTTTTCGGAGTTGGAGGCTGGTGAGAACGGGTATCGTGGCAGTCTCCGTTGCAGCGTTTGCGACTGGCATACGTGGGTGGGTGCGCACTGCGGGCCGCCATATCCGGGGCGCGCTTATCGCTTTCTCGGCCTTCAGTGGAACTGCAGTCGGCTGCGCCTATGTCTATGGGCAGGTTCCGCAGCAGACCGACAGGCAAGATTTCCCTCAGCGCGAACTTGTTATCGGCACCAAGCAGGCACCGCCATTTGCGATGAAGGATGCCGATGGCAATTGGAGCGGCATTTCCATTGAGCTCTGGCGCGAGGTCGCGCAGAAGCTAGGGCTGCAGTTTCGCCTCGCCGAAGAGCCCGATGTTCAAAAACTCATCGAAGCAACATCGCGGGGCGACTACGATGTTTCCGTCGCAGCGATCACCATCACGGCCGACCGCGAACGCCGCGTGGATTTCAGTCAGCCCTTCTACGATACCGGCCTGGGGATCGCTGTGTCGGTCAACAGCGTGTCGGTGTGGCGCGAAATCACCCGGACAATGATCTCAGCGGGATTCCTGCAGGCGGCGGGAGCGCTGATCGGTATCTCCCTGCTGGTCGGCGCACTGGTGTGGCTGTTCGAGCGGCGCCACAACGACGACTTCGGCGGACCGGTCGGACGCGGTTTGGGAGCGAGCATCTGGTGGTCCGCGGAGGCCATGACGCAGGCAAGCACCGGGCATCGCGGGCCGATCACCGTTGCGGGGAGGGCGCTTGCGATCATCTGGATGGTGGTATCGATCATCACGATCGCCGTGTTCACCGCCAGCGTCACTTCCGCACTGACGACGAGGCAGATGCGCGGGCTGGTCAATGGCGTGGAGGATCTGCCGGGCGTGCGCGTTGGCACGCTTGCCAATTCGGCGACCATCGGCTTCCTGGACGGCGAGCGCATCAAGCACCGCACATTTGCCCAGGTTGCCGACGGGCTGAAGGCGCTCGAAACAGGATCGATCGATGCCTTCGTCTACGACAAGCCGCTTTTAGCGTGGACTGTGGAGCAGCATTTCTCCAGCAGCGTGCAAGTCCTGGATGTCGATTTCGAGCCCCAAAGCTACGGGCTCGCCATGCCGCTCGGCAGACCGTATCGAAAGGCAATCGACGTCGCCGTCCTTCAGGCGATTCACGATCCGCGTTGGAAACGAACGATCTTTCAGTACCTCGGAGAAAAACGATGAGCGAAAGAGCGGTGCCTGCTTAACCCCTTACCTGGCCGGCTTCAGCAGTCTCAGCGCATTGATGGTGACCAGCACCGTTGCGCCGGTATCGGCCAGGATCGCCGGCCAGAGGCCAGTGATGCCTGCGATGGTGGTCACGAGAAATGCCGCCTTCAGGCCGAGCGCGATGGTGATGTTTTGGACGATGTTGCGCATGGTGCGCTTGGAGAGCGCGATCATCGCCGCAACGTCGCTGACGCGACCATGCAGGATCGCGGCATCGGCAGTTTCGAGCGCCACATCGGTGCCGCCGCCCATGGCGATACCGACATCGGCGGTCGCAAGGGCAGGGGCGTCGTTGATGCCGTCGCCAACCTTGGCAACGATCAGGCCGCCGCGCTTCAGCTCGGTCACGATGCGTTGCTTGTCCTCCGGCATCAGTTCGGCGCGTACCTCGATGCCGAGCTGTGTGCCAATCGCTTTTGCGGTACGGTGATTGTCACCCGTTAGCATGACAGTCTTGATGCCTGCCTCGGTCAATCTCTCAAGGCCGGGCTCGGCGTCATCGCGCGGTTCGTCACGCATGGCGATGGCTCCTGCCAGCGTGTCGCCGACGATTAGTACCGAAACTGTTTTTCCATCGTCGTTGAGCGCCGTGATGCGCGCGACCTGATCCGATGAAAGAGGGATTTGTTCGCTGGCGGCTTTGGGAGACCCGAAGAATACGGGTTGGCCCTCGACGGTCCCGGTGATGCCTTTTCCTCCCAGAGCCTTGGCGTTGCTTGCTGCGGGGAGGGTGATCTCGGCGGCGGTTGCTCGCGCCAGGATTGCAAGCGCCAGCGGATGGCTGGATCCTGTCTCAAGGGCAGCGGCATATTTCAGGACTTCGCCTTCGTCCTTTCCAAACGCGATCACATCGGTCACCTGCGGCTTGCCTTCCGTCAGCGTGCCTGTTTTGTCGAATGCTACGGCAGTGACTTTGCCGAGGGTCTCGAGAACCGCGCCGCCTTTCAGCAGCAGACCGCGGCGCGCTCCAGAAGAAAGCGAGGCGGCAATCGCGGCCGGGGTCGAGATCACGAGGGCACAGGGGCAGCCGATCAGCAATATGGCGAGGCCCTTGTAGATCCATTCGTTCCAGGCGCTGCCGGCAAGAAGCGGCGGCAGGATCGCGACAAGGGCGGCAACCACGACGACGCCGGGCGTATAGTAACGAGAGAAACGGTCGATGAAGCGCTCCGTCGGCGCCTTTGATTCCTGCGCCGCTTCGACCAGCCGGACGACACGCGCAATCGTGTTGTCCGCCGCCGCTGCCGTCACCTTGGCCCGAAGAGCCGCGTCGCCGTTGACGGTACCTGCAAAAACGGTGTCGCCCACGCCTTTTTGCACGGGCGTACTTTCGCCGGTGACCGGCGCTTCGTCGATTGCACTTTCGCCGGACAGGATGGTGCCATCCGCCGCGATGCGGTCGCCCGGACGAACCAGAATCGTCGAACCGACGGCGAGGCTCTCGGCGGGCACTTCCAGGGTCTTGCCATCCTCTTCGAGGAAGGCGCGTTTCGGGACCAGGGTCGCCAGCGACTGGATGCTCGCGCGTGCCTTGCCGGCGGCGATGCCTTCCAGCAGTTCGCCAACCAGAAACAGGAAGACCACGGCGGCGGCTTCCTCGCTGGCCTGGATGATCACCGCGCCAACCGCCGCGATCGTCATCAGCATCTCGATCGAAAAGGGCGTGCCAGCGAAGGCAGCGACGATTGCGCGTCGGGCGATTGGAACAAGGCCGACGAGCACTGCCATGATGAACGCGTAGGGCGCAATTGCCGGCACGAGGTGGCCGATGACGTAAGCTATAACGAGGGCTGCGCCGGCAAAGATTGTCAGCCGGCCCTTCTTGCTGTGCCACCAAGGTCCGGCCATAGGGGCCTCGTGACCGTGGAGCCCTTCCAGCGCGTCAGGCACTCTTTCCGCTACATGCTCATGACCTGCGTGATTATGCCCCGCGTGGTCGTGATTACTGTGGTCATGGTCATGGTGGGAATGGTCTGCCGGCTGTGTATCCACGGGCATCCTTCCGGTCACCTGCGAGACGGAATAGCCAAGGCTCGTCACTTTCTTTTCGATGGCGACAAGATCGCTGCTGCCGTCGTGGCGTACAGTCATCGTCCCCGCGGTCACGGAGATAGAAACGTCTTCGACACCTGGGATGCGTCGGACGGCGGTGTCAATCTTGGCTGCGCAGCTGGCGCAATCCATGCCGCCAACCCTGTAACGTTTCTCGACCGTTTCACCCATGATCCGCTTCCTTGTCAGACAGAAGCATCCTCCCTACATCCTCTAGCGACTAGAGGTGCAAGAGGAAAATCATGAAAACGATCACGATCGGCGAAGCCTCCCGGAAAAGCGGCGTCAAAGTGCCGACGATCCGCTACTACGAGAGCATCGGCCTCCTGCCGGAGCCGAACCGGAGCGAAGGCAACCAACGTTCCTACGAGCCGGCGGATCTGCGCAGGCTCGCCTTCATCCGTCATGCCCGCGAGCTTGGCTTCGAAGTGGAGGCGATCCGCACCCTCCTGACCCTGCAGGACGACCCGCACCAGTCATGCGCCTCTGCAGACGCGATCGCCAAGGCCCGCCTAATCGAAGTCGAGCAGAGGATCCGAAGCCTGATGGCGCTGAAAGCGGAGCTGGAGCTGATGGTGGAAGGCTGCGGTCACGGCCGTGTCGATCAGTGCCGTGTCATCGAGGTGCTGGCGGATCACGGCCAGTGCAGCCATGCCCATCACTGATGGGGAGGGGAGGCAGAAATACCGCAATGCACAATCCAAAGGCGTTGCGCCTAAAGTTTGTGCGAATTATGATTCTGTTTTTGTTTAGCTTTTCGACCTATAACCCGTCGATCCGCTGCCATTACTTCTTGTGATCTAGTATGACCGGTTTCCAGAAAGCATTTGCTCCGATCGATGCGCCGAACGATGATTTTCAGTCGCTGTTTGCAACCCATCCGTCGCCGATGTGGGTCTACGAACCCGGCAGCCTTCGCTTCCTGATCGTCAACAATGCTGCCGTCGATCTCTACGGCTATTCGCGCCAGGACTACGCGCGCATGACGGTCCTCGACATCAGGCCGGAGCAAGAGCGCAAGCGAATGCGCGATGCCGTGCAGGCCCGTACGGATATGGAGCGTGCGGAGCGCTGGACGCATTTGAAGGCCAATGGCGAAACCCTGGAAGTGCTCACCTACGGACGGGCGGTTCGCTTCGACGGACGGGATGCGATCCTCGCGATCGTGCAGGACCGGACCGAGGTCAACGCAGCCCAAAGGCAGGTGAGCGATACACGCTCAATGCTGGACAGTATCGTCGACAACCTGCCCGTAGGCGTCTTCGTGAAGGACATGGAAGAAGACGGACGCTACATCCTTTTCAACGAAGCGTGTGGGGTCATCGTCGGCCACGATCCAGAAGGTATCATCGGTCAGAGCGACTCCATCATTTTCGAGGAGAAGCAAACGGCGATCTTTCGCGAGCAGGATTCCCGAGCTCTCGGGGCAGGTACAACCATCAGCTTCGAAGAGACGATGCAGCGCGCCGATGGGACGCCGCGGATTCTGCGGACGATCAAGCGGGCTCTGCCCGCACCGGACGGCGGCGTGCCGCGCTATGTCCTGGGCATTTCCCAGGACGTGACCGAGGAGCGATCGGTCGAGGCTCGTCTCGCTTACATGGCAATGCACGATGCGCTGACGGGCCTGCCGAACCGCGCCTCTTTCGCCGATCATATCCAGCGGGAGGCACCGGTCGCCACGACGGAAAACCCGCTGGCGCTGCTTTACCTCGATGTCGACCACTTCAAGCATATCAATGACAGCAAAGGGCATGCCGCGGGCGATGCGCTGCTATGCCAGGTCGCAGGGCGCCTGATGCAGCTTGTCGCCGATGGCGACCTCGTCGCGCGTCTCGGCGGCGACGAGTTTGCGCTGCTGCTCCGACTGGAGCGACGTGAGAACATTGAACGCTTTGCCGAACGGCTGCTCCGATCGTTATCGGCCCCATTTGATCTTGATGGCGTCGACGAGCACGTCACCTGCAGCATCGGCATTGCGCTTGCGCCGGAGCACGCCGAGGACGACGATGTCCTGATGCGAAACGCGGACCTTGCGCTCTACGCAGCGAAGGAAAGTGGTCGCTCGACCTATCGCTTTTATCTTCCTGAAATGCGCCTCGAAGCCGAGCGCAGGCACATGCTCACGGCCGAGCTTCACGAGGCGCTGCTAAAGGGCCAGTTTGAACTGCACTACCAGCCAATCGTGCAACTTGACGACGATGGTCTGGCGGGCTTCGAGGCCTTGATCCGCTGGCGCCATCCCGTACGAGGGCTGGTCCCGCCGATGGAATTCATACCCCTCGCCGAGGAGACGGGCCTTATCATTCAGGTCGGCGAGTGGGTGCTGCGCGAAGCCTGTCGGGCGGCGGCGGCCTGGCCCGATCACCTCAAGATCGCCGTCAATCTCTCCGTGTGCCAGTTTCGCCACAACAGCCTGCTTGCGACCGTTGTTGCGGTACTGGATGAGACCGGTCTCCGTCCTGAACGCCTTGAGATCGAGATCACCGAGTCAGTCTTCCTCGCCGACGTTGAGCAGAGCCTGCCGCTCTTGCGGGCGTTGAAGGAACTCGGCATCCGCATCGCCATTGACGATTTCGGCACCGGTTATTCCTCCTTCAGTTATCTGCGCGCCTTTGCCTTCGACAAGATCAAGCTCGACCGCAGCTTTGTCTCCGGCATCGAAACGGATCCGGGTAACTTGGCGATCGTGCGGGCGGTCGTCGGCATCGGCTCTGGTTTCAACGCGACAACGCTTGCGGAAGGGATCGAGACCGAAGAGCAGTTACGGAAATTGCGCGCCGAAGGCTTCAGCGAAGTACAAGGCTTCCTGCTTGGCACGCCTATGCAACAGGCCGAGGCGGAGGCCCTGATTTACGGCGGAGCCTCTCCCTTGCTTGCCGCGACCGGCTCCTGAAATCATTACCTCGAAGGTGTCAGCTTTGCTGCGTGGATCGCTGACGGGGCAAGCTCCTGATTTATAAAGCAGTTCTAAGCCGCCTTTTCAACGGAAGCAGCGAAAGGCCGGCGAGCGAGGCAAAGGCTGCGCCGGCGAGAAAGGTTATCTGGTGTCCGCCCCAATCCCAGAGGGCGCCGGCGAGCACGCTCGCGGCGAGAAGAGCGACACCCGCAATCAGGTTGAAGATGCCGAAGGCGGTTCCGCGCAGTTCGGCGGGTGCGGCATCCGCAACAAGGGTCGCCAGCAGGCCCTGTGTAAAGCCCATGTGGAACCCCCACAGCAGTACTCCAATCCCGAGGCCTGCCAGCCCGGGAAGAAACGCAAGGCTGAGGTCGGCGAGAACGAGAAGCGCCAGCCCGACCATCAGCAGGGTTATCCTGTCGACACGATCCGCCATGACGCCTACCGGATAAGCCGAGATTCCATAGGCAATGTTCATGACGATCAGGACGATCGGAACGAACATGACGGGAAGTCCCATCTGTTGAGCATCAAGGATGAGGAAGGCCTCGCTGAACCGTGCAAGGGTGAAGACAGCAGAGACGGCAACGACCAGCCAGTAGATCACAGGCAGTCGAACGAGTTCCGAGGCTCGGAGCGGCACCCGAGCGCGCCCTTGGTCGGCATGCGGCGGTTCCTTGACGACAAAGAGGATGATCGCGACCGAGCAGAACGCCGGTATGACGGCGATCCAGAAGACCGTCGCATAGTGGTCGGCGGTCCACCACATCAGACCCAAGGCCAGTGCCGGCCCAAGGAAGGCGCCGACCTTGTCCAGCGACTGACGCAGACCGAAACTTGCGCCGCGGATTTCCTTCGGGCTGATGTCGGCTATCAAGGCGTCGCGCGGTGCGCCCCTGATGCCCTTTCCAACGCGGTCCACGAAACGCGCGGTCACGAGCCAGCCCAGCGACGGTGCCAGGGGAAACACTGGCTTTGTCAGCGCGGCCATTCCGTAGCCCAGGGCCACGAGCAGCTTTCGCTTGCCAAGCCAATCGCTGAGCGCTCCGGAAAACACTTTGGTGATGGCGGCGGTCGCCTCGGCAATGCCTTCGATCACGCCGACTGCAAATGCCGAAGTGCCGAGGATGGCAACCATGTAGACCGGAAGCAGCGCGTGGATCATCTCGGAGGAGATGTCCATGAACAGCGAAACGAAGCCGAGAGCCCAGACGCCTTTCGGGATCGCCCGCAGGGCTGCGGGTCGCGAGCCGGCAACGTCGACCATATCGAACTACCTTTCACAAACGAACCCGCCAGGGTCTTCTGCTTTTGAAATCTGACGGCGACCTGAAAAAGCGTCCGAAGCCTAGCGTGATATCGTCCTCCTCGTGCGCTCGGACACTTCAGTCTAGCCGCTGCGGGATCAATCGTTACATCTCAATTGTTTGCCGGCAGCGCAAGCAGGCGGAAAATGTTGACATAGCCGATTCACGCGTGGATCATATGGTCCATGGGGTCGCGATCACCCCACGAGGCGCCAGCCGAAGAGTCGCGTCCAACGAAGCCGCTAAAACGGAGGACGCGCGATGCCGTCATTCACCGAAATCTCAGCCGACAAACTGAACCGCCTCATCGGCACGCCGGGTGCGCCTGTCTTGATCGATGTGCGCAATGACGAGGACTTTTCCGCAGATTCTCGTCTCATTCCCGGATCGATCCGCAAGCCATTCAAGGATGTGGAGGAGTGGGGTGCCGAAATCCACGGTCCGGCCGTCATTGTCTGCCACCACGGCGCCAAGCTTAGCCACGGCGTTGCCGCGCATCTTCGCGTCATGGGTACGCAGGCCGAAACACTGGAAGGCGGGTTCGAGGCATGGATCAAGGCAGGCGGTCTCGCCGTGCCGGACGATAAGCTGCCGCCGCGGGACGCGAAGGGGCGGACGGTTTGGGTCACGCGCGCGCGCCCGAAGATCGACCGTATCGCCTGCCCCTGGTTGATCCGCCGCTTCGTCGATCCATCGGCTGTCTTCCTGTTCGTTCCCACCGCTGAAGTGCTGATGGTCGCCGACCGGTTCGGCGCAACACCGTTCGACATCGAGGATGTCTTCTGGAGCCATCGTGGCGAGCGTTGCTCCTTCGATATCATGCTGGAGGAGTTCACCCTTCAATCCCAGCCGCTCCTCAGGCTTGCGACGATCGTCCGGGCTGCCGACACCGCAAGGCTCGATCTCGCACCCGAAGCAGCGGGATTGCTGGCGGCTTCGCTCGGGCTCTCGCGGATGTTTGCCGATGACCTCGAGCAATTGCAGGCCGGTATGACCCTTTACGATGCCTTCTACCGATGGTGCCGCGACGCGACCGACGAAACGCACAACTGGCCCTCGGCGAAGAAGGGAAGTTAGATGACCAATCTTGCCACGAACAGGCCCGCCGACGACACGACGGGCGGGACGGGTCACGGTGTCTCCTTCGGCGAGGCCCTTCGCGTCTGGTTGCGCGTGGCGGCGTTGAGTTTCGGCGGCCCGGCCGGGCAGATCGCCGTCATGCACAGGATCGTCGTCGACGAAAAGAAGTGGATCGGCGAACACCGTTTTCTGCACGCCCTCAACTACTGCATGCTGTTACCCGGGCCAGAGGCGCAACAGCTCGCCATCTATATCGGCTGGCTCATGCACAGGACGGCAGGAGGCCTTGTGGCCGGCATCCTTTTCGTCTTGCCCGGCTTCCTCTCCATCCTGGCCTTAAGCTACGTCTACGTGATATTTGGCAACGTCGAGGCCGTCGAAGGCATGTTCTTCGGCCTCAAGGCCGCCGTGCTTGCGGTCGTCGTGCAAGCGGTCATTCGGATCGGGGGCAGGGCGCTCAAAAATCCCGCGATGGTCGTTATCGCGCTAGTGGCATTCTTCGCGATATTTGTGCTCCACGTCCCATTCCCGCTCATCATTCTGGCGGCGGCGATAACAGGCTTCCTCGGTTCCAAATCCAGTTCAAGGCTCTTCCAGGTGGGTAATGGCCACAAAACTGCGGCGGGTCACATCCTTGCCGATGCCGACTCCGCGCTTGGTGAGGAAACGCCGGTTCATGCGCGGCCAAACCTGGTGTGGTCGCTTAAGATCTCGGCTGTGTTGCTGGCACTCTGGCTCGGGCCGCTTCTGCTGCTCTACGTCTTCCGTGGCGGAGATGATGTGTTCACGCAGATCGGCATCTTCTTTAGCAAAATGGCCGTGGTGACTTTTGGCGGCGCATACGCCGTCCTCGCCTATGTCGCGCAGGAGGCGGTGCAGCACTATGGCTGGCTGCGGCCGACGGAGATGCTAGATGGACTCGGCATGGCCGAGACGACGCCGGGGCCGCTGATCATGGTTCTACAGTTCGTCGGGTTCATGGGCGCCTATCGCGACCCGGCTGGCCTCGATCCGATGACCGCAGCCACGCTGGCGGCGATGCTGACGACCTGGGTCACGTTCGTGCCGTGCTTCCTCTGGATTTTTCTCGGTGCGCCTTTCATTGAAAAGCTCAGGGGAAATGCGGCGCTCGCAAGTGCAATGTCGGCGATCACCGCTGCCGTGGTGGGTGTGATACTGAACCTCGCCATCTGGTTCGGTCTGCACTTTCTATTTGTCGAGGCTCGCGTCCATCAGTTCGGTCCACTATGGGTCGAACTGCCGGTCTGGTCGTCGCTCGCCCTGCCGTCGCTGGCTCTCAGCCTTGCCGCAGCGGTTGCGATCTTCCGGTTCAGGATGTCGGTGATCCCCACACTGCTTGGATGTGCTGCTGCCGGAATGGCGTGGAGGCTGATCGCGTCGTCCTGATCGAGCCGCGCTGCGAACCAGGGCGGCGCGAGTGATGAAACTTGCTTCCTCTTGCGCCGGACCCCAATCCTTTCTATATCCTCGCCACGAAAGTCCGGCGGCCGATCCCGCTCGGACGCAGGAAATCCGCCGGCTCAGATGGGCGGACCGCAACAAGCTTAGAATTGGCAGCCACCCGTGAATACACTGGATTTTGACAAGAGGCCGGAAGATACCCGCGTTGTCGTCGCCATGTCCGGCGGCGTTGATAGCTCCGTGGTGGCAGGCATTCTCAAGCGCCAGGGCTATGACGTGCTCGGCATTACGCTGCAGCTTTACGACCACGGCGCGGCCGTTCACCGTGCCGGTTCCTGCTGCGCCGGCCAGGATATCGACGATGCGCGTCGCGTTTGCGAAACGCTCGGTATTCCTCACTATGTCCTGGATTACGAAAAGCGCTTCCGGGATACGGTGATCAACCCCTTCATGGAAAGCTATGTGGCCGGCGAGACGCCGATCCCCTGCGTCTCGTGCAACCAGACGGTCAAGTTCGCGGATCTCCTGGCAACGGCCAAGGAGCTTGGCGCCGACGCGCTGGCGACTGGCCACTACATTCGCTCCCGCGCCAATCCGGCCCCCGGCAATCCCGGTCGCCGCGCCCTTTATCGCCCTGCTGATGCCGATCGCGACCAAAGCTACTTCCTCTTCGCGACGACGCAGGAACAGATCGATTACCTGCGCTTTCCGCTCGGCGGTCTGCCCAAGGCAGAAACCCGCAAGCTTGCCGAAGAGATGGGGCTTGTCGTCGCCAAGAAGGCCGACAGCCAGGACATCTGTTTCGTGCCGCAGGGCAAATATTCCGACATCATCAACAAGCTGAAGCCGAATGCGGCACTCGCAGGCGAGATCGTCCATCTCGACGGCCGCGTGCTGGGCCAGCATGAAGGCATCCTGCACTACACGATCGGCCAGCGCCGCGGCATCGGCGTCGCCACCGGCGAGCCGCTCTATGTCGTCTATCTCGATGCCCGCTCGCGCCGGGTCATTGTCGGGCCGAAGGAGGCGCTGGAGACGCACCGCGTCTATTTGCGGGATGTCAACTGGCTGGGTGACGAGCCGCTTGTCGAGGCGGCTTCGGGCGAGGGCTTCGTGTGCTTTGCCAAGGTTCGCTCGACGCGCGCGCCGACGCCTGCCGTCTTGCATGCCGATGCGACCGGCATCTATGTCGACCTCGCGGTTGGCGAGGCTGGCGTTGCGCCGGGCCAGGCCTGTGCGCTCTATTCGGCACCCGGCGACGACGCCCGCGTGTATGGCGGTGGTTTCATCGAACGCTCCGAGCGCGAACCGGCGGCGGAAGCTTCGCTGAAGGCGCTGTTGGCCAGCCCGGTCGCGGCCTGAAAAAGCCTGTGGTATTTTCTCGATCATGCGCTTGACACAAAGCCGAAGCGCACCTTATAAGCCGCTCATCCCACGGGCCGAGCGCATCGCGAACGGCACCGTTGACCAGTGGCGGAGTAGCTCAGTAGGTCAGAGCAGAGGAATCATAATCCTTGTGTCGGGGGTTCAAATCCCTCCTCCGCTACCAGTCAAATGACGCATTTTCTTCTGTGGACTTTCCCATAAACCTTGGCTGCGGGCCTTTCTCCGTTGCTTACCCCTGTGCACCATGGGTCTGCGCTGTTGTCATCATTGTCGCTTAGACTGCTCGGCGAAAATCACGGATCGGATTTGAGAATGGCGAAGAAGCCGAAACTGGAACATTCCGAGCTTGCCGGTGAGTTTACCGATGATGGCGTGACCGTGCTCGTCGACATCTTCCGTCCGGCGGGTACGAATGGCGACTGGAAAATGGAAGTGGTGACCCAGCACGAGGATCTCATCGAATGGGAAGAGCCCTTCGCGACCGATCGCGAGGCCTTTGATGAGTTCCTGGCGACGATCGCACGCGAGGGGATCCGAACATTTCTGGAGGAAGAGGACCCGTCCGTCCACTAGCCCTTGCATCGTCGCGAAGGCTCGCGGCCGGCCGGCAAGCGGAGAATTGCTCGCAGCGCTCTACGTTCCGGAATATTGGTCCGCTCTCGGGCCGGCCAGCGTTACTTGCCAGGCGCTTCTGTCGTTGAAGTTCTGGCTTGCCAGAAAAGTATATCCCGTGCTTGCCTAGGGTTTTACTTTGCCTGCAAGATTGTCGAGAACATAATCGCCGGATCTCAGTCGGGCCAGCAGGACGACATGGTTGTTGCCGCGGCGATCGATGACAACCGAAAGCGCCAGTTTGTTCGACGCAAAGCCGGCGCCCAGCAAGGTTTTCAGCTTCAGTAGGGCATAGTCTTCGCAGTCGCCTTTGTTGTTGATGGGAAGCGACCAGTATTCGGATTTCCCCGATGTCTGTGCGTCCGTCGCCAGCGTTGACCTGCCTGTTCACCTTTTGAAGCAAAGGCATAGCCTTCTCGTCGGTCATCTCGTGGCCGCCGTTGCCATGGCAAAGCCAAGTATAGCGCGTGCAAGCCGAGGGGAAGCCTATCGGCGCTCCAATGGCGCCTGATGCGCGCAGGGCGGATCCTGCATAGCTCTCACCAGAAAACGCTGTGAAAACAAGCGTGAACGCTGCGAAAGCTGCCAAGGTCCGCGTCGAAAACATCCTATCGGCTGAGTGCTGCGCAACCAAGGTGGCGGTAACGAAGGCGGCGGTAACCAGGGTGGCGGTAACGAAGGTGGTGGCAACCAAGGCGGTGGCAACCAGGGTGGTGGCCACCAGGGTGGCGGCAACCAGGGTGGTGGAAACCAGGGTGGTGGAAACCACCACTAAGGCTTATCTTACACGGCGACCAGCCTCAGTTCAGAGAAGCAAAGCCCGGGCGTATGTCCGGGCTTGGTCATTTCATCGTTGAGCAGTCTCAAAATCTGAAGCCAACGCCGACGGTAACAACCTTCTGATTGAAAACGGTGTCTATGCCCAAAAGGACTTTGCTGCCGTAGTCGTTGTAACGACATTCCACGCGCCCGAAGATGTTGTACGTGAAGGCGTAGTCGAGACCGGCTCCGGCGGTCCACCCTGAGAACTGGCATCGAAGCCGTTCCAGGTGAAAACTGGGGCTGCTGGTACAACCGCGGCCGCCCCCTCATAAGATCGGGGGGCGACGCCACCCCTGCAAGACCAATGAAGGCCGCCGAGGCGGCAGCGATACGAAAATGCGCGATAAATCCCTCTCCTATGACAAGGGTCCACTCACTTTGCGCACCGATCGGGCTAGGTCCGATCGGTGATCGCGGTCCATGCTGCGTGAGCGAACGTGGCCCTGTCTGAACGGGTCCATTACGAAGTTCTGATGTAGAGGACTACTGGAGAGGAGTGCGGAGCGCTTATCCGTTGGCCAATGTCTCGTGACGGTCAAGGGCGAACGAGCGCGTTTCTTCGGCGGGCATCGCCTTGCCGAAGAGATAGCCCTGTCCGACATCGCAGCCGAGTTGAAGCAGGTGGCCGAGTTGGCGATGCTCTTCGATGCCCTCGGCGGTGGTCTGTATGTTGAGGCTGCGCCCGAGCCCAAGCATGGCGCGGATGATTTTTTCCTGACGCTCATCATCGCGGTACGTTGCGATGAAGCTCTTGTCGATCTTGATCTTGTCGAAGCGATAGCGGGCGAGCTGGGCGAGGCTGGAGTAGCCGGTGCCGAAATCGTCAAGCGCGATCTGAACGCCTGCATCGTGGAGTTCATCCAGGATGATTGCGGCAACCGCCGGATCCTGGATCAGGGCATTTTCGGTGATCTCGATCTCCAGACGACTTGGCGGAAGACCATTTGCCGACAACACCTTGAAGATGCGCGAGGCCAGCAGCTTGTCCTCCATTTGCACCGGAGAGACATTGAAGGAGAGGGTAACGTGGTCGTCCCAGGCCAGGGCGTCTCCGCAGGCCTGCGCCAGAAGGTCTTCGAAAAGCTCGGTGATCAGTCCGGTCTCTTCGGCAATGCCGATGAACTCCGGCGGCGGAATGGCGACGCCTTCTTCGTCCGTCCAGCGAGCGAGCGCTTCGAAGCCGCAGACCGTGCCTCTCTTGAGATCGATCAACGGTTGATAGAAGGGGCGGATGGCCTTTTGCTGAATTGCGACGCGCAGCTTGGATTCCAGCGTCGCGCGCTTTGCCACCTTGTCCTGCATCGAGGCTTCGAACACCATGTGGTGGTTGGGGCCGCGTGACTTCGCCTCGTACATGGCGAGGTCGGCTCGGTGGGCCGCGTCCTCGAGCGGCTCTTGACCCTGCTCCCAGCGATCGTGGCCGACGCTGGCGCCGACTTCGACCGCGAACCCGTTGATGTGAATGGGCCGTGTTACGGCTTGAATGAGCAAACGCGCGAAGCGTTCTTCATGGCGGGAGGAGAGGCCAAGCGCAACGACGACGAACTCGTCGCCGCCGAAGCGATAGACGCAGTCCGCGTTTCCGATTGCGCAGATCCGTTTTGCCACCTCGATCAGAAGGGCGTCGCCGCCATTGTGGCCGACAAGGTCATTGACCTTCTTGAAGCCATCGAGGTCTATCGAGAAGATTGTCACGTTCTGCTCCCACTCGTCACCTTCGACGTCGGTCTTCGTCCTTCGCGGCAGGACTTTCCGTTCGAACGCATAGCGGTTGGGAAGTTTGGTGAGGTGGTCGTGGGTTGCTGTCCAGTCGGCCTTGGCCTGAGCGGTGGCCCGCAGCTCCATCTCCTTGCGCAAATCGACAATGCGCAGGATCGAATAGACGAAGCTCATCGCCCCGCCGATGCCAAGGGCGAGGACGAGCTTGTCTGCACCATAGCTTTCGTAGGCGCCGACGAAGGCGACCACACAGTTATCCAGTTCCAGGATTGCACCGACGAGCCATAGCGTTACCCCCAACGCCATGACCAACAAGCATTGCCTCCCGGCCCTGCTCTGGAAGAATACCGGCATGCTTTACTCCATCTCCACCCGGGCGCTGATGTATCATGGAAGTCTGAAGCGTTTGTTGAAATCAAAGGGCGATTTCTTGTTATCGAATCGCTATCACGGCGTGTGAACTGGCTCGAAAGCCGCGGTGAAAAACGAGGCGAGCGCTTGTCGCTCGCCTGTTGTTCTCAAAGTCTGGTTAGAAGGGTGACGCTGACGACGAGCAGGAGAAGCATCCCGGCGCCAGTCATACGTAGCAGACGCGTGCGTCGCATCCGCGCGCCGCTCCAATCATAGGGCATGCAAAGTCCTCCTTGGGGCAAGGATTGACAGCCCGACGGTGTCGGGTCGAAAAACTATCGCATCGATTGCTTGCGTAAGGCTGGACTAAATTATCGCCCTGAAAATTAGGTGGTTTGTCCTTCGAAGCGCAGGGACCAGCGGCTTCCGTTGCTGGTCATGTGAGCGACGGCGAGCGGTTCGATATCGGTAATCCAGAATGATGACAGGGGGGCATTCAGCGTGCCGATGATGGCTGCTCGGATGACCGCCGCATGGGTAATGGCGATGATGTTACCGCCGGACTGCAAGTGCTCGCGCATCCAGCCGTTTACACGCATGCACACGGCAGCGATCGCCTCGCCACCATGCGGTGCTTCCTCCGGTTGCGCCATCCAGGCGGCAAGGTTCTCGGGTTCCGCTTGCTGGATCTCGGCGATCGAACGGCCCGCCCAGCGGCCAAAATCGCAATCGGCGAGCGCCTCGGAAACTTCCGGCTGCAAGCCAAGCGCGCCGGCCGTCTGCCGCGCGCGCAGCGTCGGGCTGGCGAAGACGCTGTCGGCGTGCCGCAGGCGTGGGGTGATTGCCCGTGTGGCAATGATTGCCTTTTCATTCAGCGGTTCGTCCTGCGGGAAGCGCGCCTCGCGGTTGGCGGCCGTCGGGCCGTGGCAGATCCAGGTAAGGCGCGTCATCACGTTCGTTGTCTCCGGATATCGGGGAGCGTGGCCCGCCGCTGCATGAAGTTTCGTTGACAGGTTCGAAACGGCAGATATAACGGTGATGTTGTGGGTTTGGAAACCGGTGAAATTCCGGTGCGGTCGCGCCACTGTGATCAGGATGAGGATACCTCGGACTGGAAGTCAGACCCTGCCACGCAACGATTCTCGACTGAACGCGTCATTCCAGGAGGAATACATGTCTGACACTACTTTTGCGCCCGTCGCCGCACCGGCTCCGATTCCGGTTGGCGAGCTTTTGCCTTGGGCCATCTTCGGCGGTCTACTGATGCTCATCGCCATCTATTTCGTCGGTACCGAAGAGGGCGCGATGGCGCTTTTCAACGGTATGTACGTGCACGAGTTCGTGCATGACGGCCGGCATCTCCTCGGCTTTCCCTGCCACTAAGGGAGTTCCGGACATGGTTGGAAATCTTTTGCTTCGCGGCATGCTCGCGGGGGTGGTCGCTGGCGTCCTCGTTTTCGCCTTTGCGCATACTTTCGGCGAGCCGCTTGTCGACCAGGCGATCGCGTTCGAGGAGGCGGCCGCCCAGGCGGCGGGTGAAACTGCTGAGCCTGAAATCGTCAGCCGCGCCACGCAGGCGGGCCTTGGCCTCTTAACCGGTGTAATGGCCTACAGCATTGCTGTCGGCGGCCTGTTTGCCCTCGTATTCGCCTTTATCCAGGGGCGGTTCAGCAATCTGAGCGCCCGCGGGACCTGTGCCGTCATCGCCGCTGCTGCGTTTGTCGCTATCGTGATCGTACCCAACATAAAATATCCGGCCAATCCGCCGGCAGTCGGCAATCCCGACACCATTGGCGTCAGGACCGAGCTGTTTTTCCTGATGATCGTCGTTTCGATCGCTGCGCTTGTAGCGGCAATTGCGCTTGCACGCCGCCTCACGCCGCGGTTCGGTATGTGGAATGCGGCAATCGCGGCAGGTCTGGCCTATGTCGGTTTCATCGGCCTCGTGCAGTATCTGCTGCCGCCGATCAACGAGGTTCCGGAGAACTATTCGGCTATGGTTCTCTGGCGTTTCCGTACGACCACGATCGGGATGCACGCCATCCTATGGGGCGTTCTTGGCCTGGCCTTTGGTGCTCTGGCCGAGCGCAAGCTCGGTGCCGCACCCAGGCTCAGCGCTCGCGCGTCGGTCTTCCATTGATCGGAGAAGGCTCCGGAGCAATCCGGAGCCTGTCCTCAGAGATGACCAGTCGGCGTCCCATTTTTCTTGTAGCCATGATTGCTGTCCTGCAGCTTTGGTCCGTCGCGGCCGACGCGCACCAGCGGAGCAGCAGCGGTTCCCAAAGCGGCATCGCGATCGCCGAGATCTCACATGGCGAAATGGTCATGATGGCGGAGTATCGCGATCGGATCATTGATCTCGCGGCGCGTGCCACGGACACGAACGAGCCGTTCCGACGCGTGCTGAACTATGCGCAGATCCAGCATGCCTATTGTCTCTGGGGCAAGATGCCGGGCGGGGTGACCGACGAGGCCAGTCCATTCAATGAATGCTCGCACGCCTACCTCGCGGCAACGAAGGCCGTGCTCCTGTCGATGCGCAACATGGGCGCGGAGGCGGACGAGGCGGAGGCCATCGTCTCTGCGATCGACGCCGGCATGGTGTTGCGCGGTCTGGCGCTGATCACCTGCGAGTTCAGCGGTGAGGCGTTCAACACTGCGGATGTCGTTCGCCCGGTGTGGAGGAATGTTCCCTTGCATCCCGGCAGCATGGTGACGGTTACCGGCTTCGCGGCGGTGTTGCTGGCTGCGGCATATTGTGGACGGCGGCTGCTTCGGTGGATCGCGCCCTGACGAAACCTGCTCCGGCAGACCGTCCTTAATTTAACCCTGAATGGCTCTAGGTGTGTAGTCCCTGAGTGTGATGGTGCATCATTGAACCTGAGTCGTCAGGAAGAGGATGCATTATGGGAAGTATTCTTCACGGCAGCGCCCGCACGACGCCGCGTCTTCGAGCCGAACTCCAAGCGTCGCAAGAAAGTACC
>NZ_JBFTQH010000042.1:0-40177 GCF_056398905.1 Rhizobium sp. 01T417
GTCTCGCGTTTGGGCGCGATCGATCCGACCGTTGAGCCCTATCGCTCGAAACTCGAAGCCGCCGGCATTACCGCCATCGATCTCACCAAGGTCAAAGGCGAAGGCCTGAACCACGGCAAGTTCGCCGAAAGTCCTGAAATCGTTCAGCTAATTGGCCAGCGGATCGTCACCGGTCAGACGCTGACGGATTCCAACGTCACGCTCGGCCAGGGACTTACCGCTGTTGTCGGCGGAACAGTGACGACCATCGGTAACGTCGCAGCCACGGCTGTCGCCGCGCCGGTGACGGTGCTTGAACAGCCGAGGCGGGCCAAGAGGCGCCCTGTCGACGAAACCCTGCAAGGTGATCTCAAACCACAGCAGTTGACCCAGTAGGCGCTCCCGCGCATCGCCAACTGCTCCAGAAATTGCTCGCGTC
Organism: Rhizobium sp. 01T417; assembly: GCF_056398905.1. NCBI lineage: Bacteria > Pseudomonadati > Pseudomonadota > Alphaproteobacteria > Hyphomicrobiales > Rhizobiaceae > Rhizobium > Rhizobium sp. 01T417. The sequence goes on from NZ_JBFTQH010000042.1 coordinate 419, forward strand.
CAGCTCAGGCCGTTCTTTGCAATCTTCTTGACCCCTATGATGAGGGTTGCGTCGCTCTACGAGACGACGGTGGTCGCTGAATTGGAAGCTGAGTTATGCCACAGCCACCCTTGCAAACTCGTCGAATATTTTCTGAATATCCCTTGCCGGTCGTGGTTTGCTGAACAGATAGCCCTGCACCTCGGTACAGCCCTCCACCTTCAGCATGTTGAATTGGTAGACGGTTTCGACACCTTCAACCGTGGTGTCCATTCCAAGGCTGCTACTCAGCATCGCCACCGCCTTGACGATCGCCAAAGAATCCGGCCGATCGGTGACATCGCGTACGAAGGACTGGTCGATCTTGATCTTGTCGAACGGAAATTTTCTCAAATAGCTCAGCGATGAATAGCCGGTGCCGAAGTCGTCCATCGATATACGCACGCCGAGTGCGCGAAGTTGATGCAGTGTCGAGAGCACCTCGTCCGTATGCTGAAGCATGACCGATTCGGTGATTTCTAATTCCAGCCTCCGGGCCGACAGCCCGGACGCGGCGAGTGCCGAAGTCACATCGAGAACAAGACCGGGGCTCTTGAACTGCACTGGAGACAGGTTGACCGCCACCCGCGTCATTTCAGGCCATGCCATGGCGTCAGAACATGCCTGCTTCAATACCCATGCGCCTATGCGCCCTATGATTCCGATCTCCTCAGCCACCGGGATGAACACGTCAGGCGAGACCATGCCGCGCTCAGGATGATGCCAGCGCAACAGTGCCTCGAAACCGGAAATGCGGTTGTCCTTCAGGTTGACCAGTGGCTGGTAGTATACTTCCAGTTCGCCATTGCCGAGCGCCTTGCGCAGGTCAAGTCCCAGAGCTCGCCGCTCCTGCATCCTGGCGTCCATCTCCTGTTCGAAGTACTGATAGTTGCCGCGCCCTTCATTCTTGGCCCGGTACAGTGCCATATCTGCAGCCTTGAGCAGCACGTCCGGATCATCGCCATCTTCGGGCGCCGCTGCGATACCGATGCTGGTGCCGATGACCACCTGGTGCCCGTCAATCTCGAATGGGGCACTGATCTCGGTCACGATGCGCTGCGCAAGCAAGCTGTTTTCACCAAGAGTCGCGTGACGCTGTATGATTGCGAATTCGTCGCCGCCGAGCCGAGCCACGGTATCATGAGGGCCAACTGCGTCCCTGAGACGCTTGGCGACGGCCTTCAGAAGCTGGTCGCCAATCGGGTGACCAAGCGTGTCATTGACGTACTTGAAGTGGTCGAGATCCAGGAACAGGACATGGGCCGCCTGGTTTTCGCCCACAGCCAGCAGCGTGGCGTCCAGAACGTCGCGGAAAAGCACACGGTTCGGCAAATCGGTGAGAGCATCGTGATGCGCCATATGCGCGATCCGAGCCTCGGCGCGCGTCCGCTCGGTGATATCCTCATGCGTCGATACCCAGCCGCCGCCGGCCAGCGGACGACTGACGATCTTTACGATCCGCCCATCCACCGCGTTCACGATCGACGAGAACTCACCGGCCGCGAGACCACGCTGCATCATTTGCAGAACATAGCCCTTATCGCCCTCCATATGGGCACCATGCGCAACCTGGTAGCTGATAACGTCATCGAAGGAAGTGCCCACGCGCATCAACTCGTCAGGCAACTGGTAGATGTCGCCGAAGCGCTGGTTGCAGACGATCTGCCGACCGTCCTTGCCATACATCGTGAGGCCCTGCGACATGTTTTCCAGAGCAGCGTTGAATCGGTCGTTCTGCTGCTGGAGGTCACGGTCACGACGCTTGAGGCCTTCTAGCGCATGCTTGAGTTCGTCGTGGCTTTCCTTCAGGGAAGCGGCGAAGCGATAGTTGCCGATCAATGCGAGCGTGCTGACAAGGCCGCTGACCACGAAAAGAACCGTCAGCATCCAGAATACATTGGTTGTCCCAGCGCTCGAAGCCGCGGCGGTCTGCTGGGCCCTGCCGGTGGCACTGGCTTCCAGCCGCTTCAGGATGTCGCCCGCCGTTCCGGCTTGCTGGAAGACGTTAAGGAAATGATATGCCTTCTCCCCCTCGGTCATGCCTTCCTCGAGGCCGTCCTTGACCTCGTCCCAGCTATGGCTGAACGCTTGCACCGCCTCCGTCAGCGCCTGCTCCTCCTGAGGGCTGAGAAATATGCTCGTCAGGCTCTTGGCGGACGTCACCTCACGCTGCAGAGACACAAGGTTCCTGTCGGTCTTGCTGTAGATCTCGCTGCGTTCCTCCTCGGACAGGTTCAGGGGAGCCGCGGCAAGGTTGAACATGCTTTCGCTGACGCGCGAGTGCAGATCCCGGGCTTGGGTCGCAAGCTCGGCTGCCTCGCGGTTGGCGTCGAGGTAGCCACGGATACCGGCAAGTTGCGATAGGCACAGTGCGCCTGGAACCACCGCTGCGAGGAGGCTCACCGACAGGACAAGACGCAAGCTTCCCTTATTGGCGAAAATCATCTCGAACATCGACCATTCCCTGAGAAAGGTTCTACCGCCGCTCAATGCTCTTCAACGATTTCGCCGGTGACGGGATGGTAGTAGATCTCCACCCGTTTTCCCTTCGCATTGCGACCGTAGACCTCATAACAATTGCCCTTGGTCTTCTTGAAGACTTCGACAGAATTGCCCGTGACAACGGCCCTTTCGCGTACCACAGCCTCCGAAAGCCAGACGCTTTCCGGCTCCTTTGTGCAGAACGGCGACGCCCAGGCTGAAAATGCCAGGCTTGCAAACGCTGCGGTAAAAAGAATGCGCACTACCCCGTCCTCCGATTGGTCAGACGACTATGGGCGTTATGAGTAAAACCAACGTTAAATTACAGTATTACCTAGAATAACCATCGGTGGCCGAGGGGTTCGCATGGCTCACCTCGCTGTCGGAGCCGACGCTGAACAGACTATGTCCGCCTGGATGAAGTTGACGACCAAAGTTCAGCTATGAGTGCGGGGCGGATAGAGAGCCCGAACACGGCTCCTCCGCTGGCATGGTGATGTGCCATATTTGCGGTGCTGTTAGAATTGGCGGTGGGCTAGCGGCTGAAGTCTGCGTTGAAGTCCAAGACTTGTCGACTGACACACTGTGCCCGACTGTCATGCGCGAAGGGACCAAGTGTCCTGGTCTCAAAACAGCGCTCCGACCGCTCGCCACAGATGCTCCTGTGCCGATGCTGATGTAACAGCCGTAGATCGCCTGAATTAATTTTCCTAGGCAGGCAATGGGGGCCAGTCTGCTGTCAGGTGGTGCAGAATATTCGGTTTGCTTGCACCACCTGCGCGAACGGCTTTTGCGCCTTTCCTCTCAACGTCGCGCTATCAAGTAAGACAATGTACGGACCGGTGCAGATGACATCTGGAGATACAATTCAGTCTTATCCGGAACATAAGGGAGATACATCCTAAGAGCTCATCTTGGGCGTACCTTTTGAAACCCCAAGACGGAGTTTTTCCAATGTCGTCCTTTTCAATTGATATGAACCGGCGCAGTTTTATGGCAGCCGCGGCCATCGCTGGCGCAGCAACAATGTTTAAACCTGCCATGTCGTTTGCTGCCGCAGGAGCACCTGATGAAATTCGTCCGTTCAAAGTAAATGTCCCCGACCGCGCGATCCAGGAACTCAAACAGCGCCTGGCGTTTGCTCGGTGGCCCGCCAAAGAAAACGTTGCCGACGACTCGCAGGGCCTCCAACTCGATCGCTTGCGCGGCCTGGTCGACTACTGGGCAAACGATTACGATTGGAGAAAGGTCGAGGGGAAGTTGAATTCGCTTCCTATGTTCATCACTGAAATCGATGGACTGGACATCCATTTCATCCATGTCCGCTCGAAGCACGAAAATGCGCTGCCGCTGATCATGACGCATGGTTGGCCAGGTTCCGTTCTCGAGATGCTCAAGGTCATCGACCCGCTGACAAATCCAACCGCGCATGGTGGAACTGAAGCAGACGCTTTCCACTTGGTGGTGCCTTCGATTCCGGGATTTGGTTTTTCTGGGAAGCCGACGGTGAAGGGTTGGGGATCTGATCATATCGGCCGCGCATGGGCAACGCTGATGCAACGTCTAGGCTACGAGAAATATGTCTCGCAGGGTGGCGATTGCGGCTCAGTCATTTCCGAGCGTATGGCTCACCAGAACGTACCGGGCTTGCTGGGAATTCACCTCAATATGCCTGCAGTCGTTCCTAAGGAGATTGTCCGCATTCTCGCGGTTGGCGATCCGGCACCCGCGGACCTCGACGCCAAGGAGCGTGCCGCCTTCGATAAGCTCGCCGCGTTTTACAGAGACAACGCAGGCTACGCGCAGATGATGGTTACGCGTCCCCAGACGATTGGGTATTCGCTGGACGACACGCCAGTAGGCATGGCGGCTTGGATGTACGATAAATTCGTCACGTGGACCTACAGCGACAAGCAGCCTGAAAAAGTTCTGACTAAAGATGAAATGTTGGATGATATTTCGCTCTATTGGTTCACGCAGACAGGCACCTCTGCCGCCCAGATCTACTGGGAAGACAAGACGAACAATTTCAACGCTCTCGACACCATCCTCTCAGTTCCAGTAGCCGTCAGCGTCTTCCCAGGCGAAATCTTCCAAGCGCCCAAGTCCTGGACCGAACGCGCATTTGCGAACCTGGTCTACTTCAACGAAGTGGACGAAGGCGGACACTTCGCCGCCTGGGAAGCTCCAGATTTGTTCACCAAGGAAGTCCGTGCAGCGTTTCGCTCGCTGCGCTCAGCTTAGCTGGATGGTGCCGCTTCGCGGCGGGCATCATCTAGCCCCGGTAGGTCGCTTGCGATCGCTCGCGGTGGCGTGGATCCTCTTCTTCGGCTTCGGCTTCGGCTTCGGCTTCGGTGCGGGTGGTGGCCCATTCTTGCCTGTCGTTCCTTAGCCTTCGCACAATCGAGGCAGCAGATGCTGCCTCGCTTTCTGGCTTACTCCAAGGGGTAGGGTATCTGTTAGCGGCTATAGGGCCAACGATGGTTGGATACCCCATGACCTTACAGGCGGATGGAGCGCGCCTCTAGTCCTATGCTTGGCCATGAGCGTGGCGATGGCCATCGTGGGGCTGGTCGCTGGTAGGAAGGCGCAGATCGCCCTTGATCACCTTCCGACGCTCACCTAAGAATTTGATGCCCTTTGTTCGTCAAGGACGATGGGGCATCGCCTGGCCAAGTACGAGCGCAATATCGGATGAAGAGAGAAGCTCATGTTGATCCCGTTATTGGCAATCCTCTGCGGATGCAACGAGGGGAGCCGCTAGCTCAGACACTCAGCACCGTCAGGGTAACTGGTGTTCTTTCCAGCAATATTGCGGTCGGGCCAGGGCGTTGGGCTACTTCAATTCCACATCCTGAAGCTTGCATTATTTTGTACATTATAACGGAGGGACATTGCGTCGGCGGGACGCTTGACCCTCGATACCTTATCGAGCTGAAGCGCGGTGACGCACTACTTCTGTCAACGCCTGTCCGGTGCCTGTTGGCCAAGGAGGATGACATTCCTCCTGTTCCGCTTGAGAGCCTTTTGCGCGAACAGCTCAAGGGACTTGATGATGTCGAGTCCAAATGGAAGTTTTTGTTCTCGTCGCCCTTTTTTCATGCGCGGGCGGACACAGGCGAGATTTCGACCGGGATAACGGCATTGCGGATGTTTTTTGATCCAGCGAGCCCGGCGCCCGTACTGCAAAGCCTGCCGCCGGTCGTTCATCTGCGTGAATTTGTACAGAGGAACGATACCTTCGTGTCTGCGATCCTTCCACAAATAGCAGCGTTTGGAGCGGAAGGTTTGTCAGGTCAAGTCACCGCCGTGCGGTTGGCTGAGGCATTTCTGGTGAAGGTTCTGATAGAAGCATTGAGCGATGGAAAGCACGCTGTGCCTGGACTCCATCGGGCACTCAGGGATCCGTACCTCTCGAAAATTGTGGGTGCAGTTCAGGCTGACCTTTGCGGTGACTGGACGTTGGAACAGATGTCTTCGCTGGTGGGACTGTCGCGGTCGGCTTTAGCGCAGCGCTTCCGTCATTTAGTAGATGCCGCGCCCGCACAATTTGTAACGTTGGTCCGCATGACGCGTGCAGCGGATCTCTTGCATCATGGACTGCTCCCCCTCGCATCGATTGCTGAGATGACCGGTTATGGGTCGGAGGCTGCGTTCAGTCGCGCTTTCCACAGGTGGAGTGGCTCACCGCCTGGCGCGTTTCGTCGTTCTGCGTGGGGGATCAATCTGGACGTTTGATCAAAAACGACGGTAAACCGGCTACAGATCCTCCCATCAAACCCAGCTACTTCTATCGCAGAGCCACCTTTGGTTTGCCAGATACGGCAAACGCGAGTGGCTTCCATTAGCTGGGAGGGCTTTTGGAGAGGCCGCTACAGGATCGTCGTTTGAACGCGGGACTGTGAGCCTTCTCGACTAAGACCCCCGAGCTCCATAGGCGATGGGAGGCATAAATTCTCGATGTTGGCGACCGATGTGAATTACAGCGACATGATCGTGGAGGCGCTCAGCCGCTATCCAGAACGAGAAGCGTTTGTGCTTGGCGAACGACGGATTACGTACCGCGAGACGGCGCGACAGATAGGCCGCTTCATGCAGGTGTTTGCAGCACGAGGCATCGGTGCCGCTAGCGCGATAGCCGTCCTAAGTCCAAACGTCCCCGAAGTTTGGATGGTACAGGCGGCGATATTTCTTATGGGTGCTCGCTTCAGTGGTTTGCATCCTTTGGGTGCGGTCGACGACTACGCTTACATTTGCGCCCATGCTAGCGTGGAGACGCTGGTTGTGCATCCCGATTACATGGCTCGTGCGCAGGCTTTGGCGGAGCGAGTGCCGACGATCAGAAACGTATTTTCGCTGGGTGCTTCATCCGATGCCGAGGACTTGATTGCCCTCACTGCGAACGCCTTGAGTGCAACTTTGGTCCGGCGGTATAGCAATCCGGATGATTTTCATTGGGTCGCGTATACCGGTGGAACAACCGGTCGACCAAAGGGAGTGGAAATACCGGATAGGGCGCTTGTTCAACAGGTGCAGACCGTCATCACATCCCTCTGCCTGCCAGACCGTCCGCGGTTCCTGGCCGTCGCTCCGATATCCCACGCTGGCATACTCCCAATTCTACCGACACTTCTGCGTGGGGGGACTGTTGTTCTGCAAGATGGCTTTGATCCCGAAAGGTGGCTTTGGACGGTCGAGCGGGAGAGGGTAAGTTGGAGCTTCATCGTCCCAACAATGCTTTACAACCTGCTTGACCGGGGGCGACCCGAGCGTTTCGATCTTAGCTCGCTCGATACGCTCATGTACGGTAGCTCGCCAATGTCACCTGGTCGTATCGCGGAAGCGCATGAAGTCATTGGGCCGGTGCTGCTGCAAGCTTACGGTCAGACCGAATGCGTTTCGTTCGCGACGACGCTTCGCAAGGACGAGCATGACCCGGTAAAGGAACCGGAGCTCTTGAAGTCGTGCGGACGGAGCGTAATCGGCATGCGTGTGGAGCTCCTCAACGAACACAATGAGCCGGTTCGACAAGGCGAAATCGGCGAGATTTGTGTTCGCGGTCCAGGCGTAATGCGTGGCTATCACGAAATGCCCGAGGAGACAGAGGAAGCCCTCAACGGCGACTGGCTTCATACCGGCGACTTGGCCGTGCGCGACGAGCGAGGCTTCTTTTTCATTGTGGACCGGAAAAAGGATATGATCGTAACCGGTGGGTTCAATGTGTACCCGAAAGAGATCGAGGACGTCATCTCATCTCGACCAGAGATTTCCATGGTAGCGGTAATTGGCGTGCCGGACCCAAAGTGGGGTGAGGCAGTTAAGGCCGTGATTGTGCCTCGTCCGGGGGCTGAGATCGATGTCGCTTCGATCGTTGAAATGGTCAAAGAGCGCAAAGGTGCGCACCAGACGCCCAAAAGCGTCGATGTAGTCGAGCGGCTACCTCTGACCTCCGTCGGCAAAGTAGATAAGAAAGCCATCCGCGCTGCCTACTGGGCGGGGAGCGAGCGCATGGTGAACTAAGTACGCGCTTTAACGGGAGGAGGAAGAAATGCGAAGAACACTACTGACGATAATAGGATCAATAATGCTTCCAGGATTGCTGTTAGCACATGAGGTTGACCCGACAAAAGCACCGGTCCTAGTCGGGCAGCTCGTCTCCCGCACGGGAAACAACCCCGGCGGTCTAGACAACGAACAAGGGGCGGCTCTTGCAGTAAAGGAAATAAACGAAAATGGAGGCGTCCTCGGCGGGCGACGGATCGAGCTTCGCTTGGCAGACGATCGAACCGACCCAGAGAGCGCGGTTCGGGCTTTCGCCGAGCTAAAGGCGCAGAGTGTTTCTGCTGTGGTTGGCACATCTTTCTCGAACGCCAGCCTAGCCGTCATTCCGTCTGTTGAGGACGCGCAAATCCCTTACGTTTCCACCGGAGCGGCTGAAGCGCAGATTATTCCGGTCCGCTCCTATGTCTTTATGACCCCTCTAACTGGTAGACTTGTTGGGGAGAAGCTGCTTCGATACATGCAGGCGGCTGGATTTATACGGGTTACCGCAATCTATGACGCCGATAGCCTTTTCGGAAGAACCGGCTGGGCGACGCAAAAAGAGATGTTGGCCAGATACGGCATCGAGCTGGTCGAAGAGCATAGTGTCCACGTCAATACTCAGGACTTCTCGACTCTCCTGGAAAAAATCGATGCTAACAAGCCACAAGCCATCATGGCTTGGTTAACTGGCCCGCCCGCAATCGCTTTCGGAAAAGCCTACGCGGAGTCAAGCCGCACTGTGCCAGTACTGATGCCACACGGCATTGTCGGACCGGCCTTTCTTCACTCAGTTGGCGCCGGAGCCGATGGCATTATAGCGGCAGCACCTCTAACCGCTGTGGCTGCAGATATGCCGGAAGGTGAGGTCAAATCTGTGGCCAGCCAGATGGTTGGAGCCTTCAGAAATGCATATGGTCATGCACCATCTCAATTCGCGTTGGATGGATACGTTGCGGTAAGACTGATTGCGGCAGCGATAGATAATGCGGGTAGCAGCGACCCGAGCGCAATCCGAGATGCGCTCGAACGAGTAAAGGTACAGACGCCTCAGGGGCGCTATGCTTTCACCGCCACAAATCACTCCGGTCTCTCAATCGAGGACGTAACGATTACTCGGATTTCGGGCGGCCAGTTCAAATTGCTTCCTTGGTCAGCTTGTGAGCTTGCCGGACAGCCATGTCCGGCCTTGGCAACGAGTGAATGAATCGATCGACAGGGGTTGGTGCCTTCGATTGGTGACCACCGGCTCACATGCAACGGTATGTAAGCCGGCGGCTCACTTCCGTGCAGCTTGAGGCCCGGCCCAAATGGAAAGAAATGAGGTGGAGACCAAGATGGATAATCCCATTCAGTCAATGAAAAGCGGTCATGTTGTTACTATTCGCATGAACCGGCCGCGTGCGCTGAATGCAATCAATCTGGCCATGATTGAGATGATTGATGCAGCATTGATTGATGCTGCACGTGATCCCGATGTCCGAGTGCTTGTCATAACGGGTGCGGACACTGCGTTCTGCGTAGGTGCAGACATACGGGAACTCGGGCAGTGGCAGCATGATCCATCCCTAAGGGAGCGCTTCTATACCCTAGCGCCAGAGATGTTCCGGAAGCTGCGGGATTTCCCTCATCCTGTGATAGCGGCCGTTAACGGCCTCACGGTTGCCGGTGGATTTGAGCTCGGTTGTTATGCTGACCTGATCATTGCCGCCGAAGACGCGATGATCGGAGACGGTCACGCAAATTTCGTTGGGTTCGGGCCCGTTTCTGCCGTCCTTGCACCGCTGATGATGCCGGGCAAGAAGGTCGCGGAGTTGCTCTTTACCGGTGACCTTTGGACTGCGCGAGACATGGCTGAGGCGGGCTTTGTCAACCGAGTGGTTCCGCGAGCGGACCTTATGGATGCGGTACAGGAAATTGCTCAGAAAATTGCTTCCAAGCAGCCGCTGGCCTTAACTGCGGCCAAAGCACTGCTGCGGAAGGCGGGGTCGGGAGATTCCGCAACTCTATTAGCGGACGCGTTCGAAAGTGCACAGCGGATATTCGAAACTGAGGATTTCGCCGAGGGTTTAAAGGCATTCGAAGAGAAGCGGCGTCCCGTTTTCAAGGGCAGGTAGTAGGACGGCATCTACCGCGCGTCTTCTCCCATTTCGTATATCCCATCTCGGAGGTCCGATCACAAAAAACAGTCATTGGATCAATGAACCCAAATCTCGAAGGGGCTATCATTTACGGCAAAGAGTCACGTTGATGATAGGGGTGAAAATGGCTGCATATTGGATCGCACGAGGAACATTCCACGATATGCAAAAAATCGAGCGCTACGCTGAGCTTATTCATGGCCTCGAGAAAGAGTACCCCTACGAGATCGTCGCTCGTGGTGGGAAATTTGCGGAGCTCGAAGGTGCTTCGAAGTTCGAGCACTACTTCATCTGGAAGTTTCCTTCGATGGATGTTGCCTTGGAATTGTATAACTCAACAAAATACCAGGCGGCAGCGGCAGTGCGTCAGGCCGCTGGCCGTAGCGAATTGGTAATTGTGGAGGGAGGCGACCGCTTCGCGGGAGCCCTATAGGCAAAGCCGACTGTACTCGCGACGCATCCGTCAGGACATTGTGCTGCCTCTACGTGGCGGCGATGCTGGCTGCTCGTCTTGCCAACGTCGACGGCAACCGCTCCAGCATTTGACCACCGATATTCAGATAGTACTTCTCTGACCAGGGCGGCAAACGTTCAGCTGAAGTTTGCCGCCCTGACGTCTTTTACAACAATTCCCCGTAAGAATGCGTGCAGCAAGCTCGCCACAACGACGCAGGCCGCCATAGTGTTACCGGTTGGGGTTTCTCCGGTCCAATCGCTTCCTAACCTTCAACGCGGTAGCGGGCCATCTTCGTTGTAGAACCCGCCGCTCGGGCCATCATCATCAAGAGTAGCTAACTTCACGACGACCGTTGCCCCCTGGCCGGCGGTCCTTGTGCCTTGATGTCCATTGAGATCGGTCGCTATATGGCCCGGCGTAGCGGCGTTGATCTTAACATGAGCATGAGCGGCGCTCCGAGCGAAAGCGTTCGCGTACTGAACCGTCAGCATATTAACAGCCGCCTTTGAAGAGGCGTAGGCAAGTATCGTATCGGATTGACCAAACAGCGTTGTTGGATCGCCGCAAAGCGTTTGTGATGCAGTCGTGCTCGCGACTGTCACAATGCGTGGATGTTGCGACTTCTGTAAGAGGGGGAGCATTCGGTGAACGGTACGCACCATACCAAAGACGTTTGTGTCATAGGTCTCAAACATGTCTGCCGCTGTGGTTTCGAACGTAGCAACACGCCTAAGGATGCCGGCATTCGCGATCAGAACATCCAAGCGACCGAACGTATCGTTCACCCAATTTGCCGCCGCTTCCACGCTAGGCTCGCTAGTCACATCAATCTGCAGGGCGTAGGCTTCATGACCTTCCTTGCGAAGCTCTTCAGCCGTTGCTTCCCCCGAGGCGCTGTTCCTGCTGCCGATCAATACTTTTAGGCCTTGCTCGGCGAGTTGGCGGGCAACTTCTCTTCCAAGGCCTTTGTTCGCGCCTGTGACGAGGGCAATTTTCTTGTGATGCATTCAGAAATTCCCTTCTTGAACAGAGACATGATTTTCCAGTGCCAACAAGCTTGAGCTGTTGAATTAGAGAGGACGAACATGGATGGTGCTGCGGCTATCCGCGAGAGGACTCGAGAATTCCCATCGTAGAAATGTAGATGAGCCGCGAAAGTCGTTGAACGAAATCGACTCTCGATTCCGAAAGTGCCGGGCAATTTAGCGCCTCAAGAACCGATGCAGACGGGTTAGCGAACGGCCAGAGGCCGGCTACCAGAATGACAATCGTCGATACAAGTTCTCGTGCATTCCTTGCCCCTAACGCAGGCAGCGATTCAGCTATAATTTCTCCCAGTTTGTCCTGGCGTTCCGCGTGTTCAAGCTTGAATGCTCGCACGGCGTCGGGGCTGATATTACTTTCTAGCTCTCCACCCAACGCACTCCAGAGCTTGCAGATAATCGGGCGTCTACCGATTGCTGTGGCAAGGGCATGCGCGAGTTCGGTCGGTTGCACGGCTCTTGAGGAGAACTCATTCGCCAGTTCATCTCTCAGGCCAGCGAGCCACTCTTCGAGCTCCCGGTTTAACAAAGCGAAGAAAACCGCCTCGCGTGTCTCAAAGTAGCGAACGACGTTCGTTTTGGAGAGGTCAACTTTCCGACTGAGCTCTCTGAGGCTGACCTCGCTGACGGGTCCACCCTCCAGCAATTCACGTGCCGCACGCAGGATAACTGTGCGTCGCGCCGCTCTTTGTTCCTCGCTGCGAGCCCTTAGGAATTCGGGCTTTTGTTCGTCCGCCATCTCTTCACCTTGCCTAGACCGTCACCATCGTATCAGTGGCAACGGTCTAGCCCAATCTTCTAAACCAATTCTCTGGCTTATGCTGCGTAGACAACGGACTCGCTGACGGACCGCCATTTTTGGTCGGAGGCGGCAAGGTTGTCAGCGGCCATCTTCGCTACCGCTACAGCGTCGCGACCAAGCAGGAGGCGAAGGGGAGGGGCATCCATGGCGGCAACATCCAGGAGAACCTTCGCAATCAGTTCTGGATCACCCGGCTGCCTCCCGTCTGAATCCCTGAGACGCTGCACTACAGGTTCAATAACAGGCTTGTAGGCCCCGCTGACCAAAGGCACATTCATTGAGGAACCCGCCCAGTTCGTCCTCATCCCGCCCGGCTCGGCAACTGTGACCTTAATGCCGAAGGACGCGACCTCCTTCGCGAGAACCTCCGAGAAGCCGCCTACCGCCCACTTGGCGGCTTGATAGGCACCGAGCCCGGGCCCGCCGACACGACCGCCGACAGACGAGATCTGGATTATGTGTCCCGCACCCTGTGCTCTCATAACGGAGAGAGAAGCTCGCGTCATATTTACGACGCCGTAGAAGTTCGTGTCGATTTGGGCTCGAAACATCTCCTCGCTCATGTCTTCGATCGAAGCGACATCCGCATATCCTGCGTTGTTAACGAGGACATCCAAGCGACCAAAAGTCTGGACTGCCTCAGCCACGGCGCGATGCGCAGCTATGGTGTCAGTCACATCCAAGGAGAGGGTTTTTACTTTTGAACCATATCGCTCGAGCAGACCACTTAGTTGAGCTTTCTCTCGAGCCGTTGCAACAACGTTTCCACCTGCTTGCAGTATGCTTTCAGCGAGCTGTCGGCCCAGGCCACGGGAGCTTCCCGTGATGAGCCAGGTTTTATTGTCTGTCATGTGATTTCTCCGTTTGAGGTTGGGTAACGGCAGCTTCAGCTGAGGAAGCCGCCGTCGACAGCAAGATGGGCGCCCGTGACATAGGAAGCGTCATTGGATAGTAAAAAGCAGACTGCCGTGGCTATCTCGGCTCCATGGCCGAGGCGGCCGAGCGGAATTCGCTCCGCGATTTTTCCGACTTCGTCTGCGTTGGAGTTCTGCCGGGCGACGGCGATAACGCCAGGCTGAATCTCATTGATACGGATGCCTCTCCTTGCGTATTCGATCGCAGCTGAGCGGGTGAGCCCGCGAAGTCCGTGCTTGCTGGCGCTGTAGGCTGACCGGCCAACAAGACCACGGTCGGCAAAGACGCTAGAGACGTTGACGATGCTACCGCCGCCGGCTTTTTCCATCGCTTTGATTTCGTGCTTCATGCAAAGGTACACGCCGGATAGGTTCACCCCGATGATTTCGGTCCACCGCTCTGCATCGAGATCACCAACCGCACGGTTGTCACCTGGGATTCCCGCGTTGTTCACCGCCAGATGTACAGCGCCGAACCTATCGATTGTTTGTGCAATCGTACGCTCGACGGCAGCTTCGTCACTGATGTCCGCGGGCAAAGTGATGGCCGTCCCGCCATCTGATGTGATCTGAGCTTCAATGTCTCTCAGAGATGCTTCACCCCTGCCAACGAGAGCCACTGCCGCCCCGCGTCCGGCTAAGGTCTTCGCAATTTCTGCGCCGATCCCGGTTCCAGCGCCCGTTACATACGCCACTTTATTATCGAACGGCTTTAACACGATGTTCATCCAACTTAAAAGACCAGCGGTCTTTTAAATAAAAGGCCAGTGGAACCTTGTCAAGTGGAGCATGTCACGATGCACTGGATGAGTAAGCGCTTTGTGCGTTGTAGAAACCCTGCCCATGATGATGGCTAGGTTTGGGTGCTTCGCCCCACGGGCCTGCGTGAAGGCTCGCATGCGCGACGATGGCGCCTGCGACTTCAGTGTCGCAGTCCACGAGGAGACGGCGTCCTGGCACATCCGGCAGCCGCTTTTCAGCCAGTGTTCCGTTTGTGTCTATGACCCCACACAACTAATGCGCAAAGCACCGCTGACGCTGGAAGACTTCGTCGATGCCGCCCATGTCACGGTGTCATCGACGAATCTCGATACAGTTCATGCCAAGGCCGGCCTGCGTCGCCGGGTCGTCGCCACCGTGCCTCGCTTCTCGGCATTGCCGCCGGCTCTGAGGGCAATGCCGGCGATCGCGACCATCCCGGAATCGATTGCCCGCTGCATTGCGCAGTTGCACGGGCTCGAAATCTCTGAGCCACCGATCGAGCTTCCGGCAGATCCGGTGAGGATGCTCTACCGGCGCGTAGATCGCGCGGACGGCCGCTCGGTCTGGTTCCGCAGGCTGTTCGTTGATGTTGTCGAAGGCGCGCTCAAGGCGTCCGGTTGTTCGATGACCGTGTCGAAGGCCGCGTGATCTTCAAACAGCTTGGTCAGCGGGTCGGGTGACGTCGACCGCACGAGCCGGCCAGCTCGTCAACGCCTCAACAAGCTCTGCTCGATCAGGCGCCCCGATGCGCCCTCCAAACGTCTGGCACTTGATGGCCGCCGCCATCGATGACGAGCGCATCACATCCTCTATCGCCATGCCCTCGCAAAGCATCAGCGCAAAGGTTCCGTGGAAGATATCGCCCGCAGCCAGCGTATCGACGGCTCTAATGCGTGGTGCCACGAGATGACGGATAAGGGCGTCATCATCATCGAACCAGTAAGAGCCTCTCTCGCCGAATGTCACGCTGACGAAGGCATGAGCGAACGTCTCCTTCAACAGGCGAACGATCGACACCGGATCTGATGCTCCCGTCAGTCGTTCAGCAGCCGGTTGCGAAAAGATAATGTGGCTTGCTGCCGGCCCCAGCATCTCGATCACGCCTTCGGGCGCAACGTCGCCATCGAGGATGGCAGGAATGCCTGCTTGGCGGGCCGCAAGCAATGTCTTGAGAGCAAGCTCTGGCCAACGCACGTCGACCAGAACTGCATCAAATGCCGCGATATCTTCAGCGGTGACGGGTTGGACGCCGTGATGCAGCCTCGGATCATAAAACGGTATGATCAGACGTTCGCCGGCATCATCGATCAGGATCGTCGATACGGCTGAGCGGGCGCCCGCCACGCAACGCATGCCAGCGGTATCGATGCCGCTTGCAGCCAGATCGCCGATGATGCGCTCGCCGGTCTCGTCATCTCCGACAGCGCCCCAGATGCTGGCGCTCCCGCCAAGCCTTGCAACAGCATAAGCGGCACTCGAGGCCATCCCTTCTGCGATCTGCAACATGTCGGTTGGCAGCACTTTGCCCTGGCCGGCAGGAATGACATGGACCCTGAAGAGCGTGTCAAGCACAGCGGCTCCGACGCACAGAATACGCCGCGCCGGCTTCGGCTGCTGCTTGGTCGGGATCGTCGGTGTCACTTCACCGCACCCGCCGTCAGGCCGGCAACGATCTGCCTTTGCGCAAAGACGGTCAGGATCAATACCGGCAGGGTGACGATCAAGGCCGCGGCTGCAAGCGGACCCCAGCTGACCTGCTCGAACGACAGCATGTTGTAGACCGCGACAGGCAGCGTACGCGTCTCGCGACTTGCAAGGACGATGCCGAACACGAAGTTGTTCCAGGAGAAAATGACCGACAGGATAAAGGCGACGACGATCCCGGGCCTTGCGATCGGCAGGGCCACCAGGCGGAAAACCTGCCAGGGCGTTGCCCCGTCGATACTTGCGGCTTCTTCCAGCTCCATCGGCGTCGTTTCGAAATAGCCGATCATGATCCAGACGACGATCGGGACGGTTACGACGAGGTGAATGATGATCTGTGGCCAGAGCGTGCCGAGCAGGTTCAGCCACTGGAACAGCAGGAACAGCGGAATGAGGAAGGAAAGGCCGGGCGTCATACGCGCAATCATGATGACGACGGCGGATTTCTCGGCCTTCAGGCGGGCAATGCCGTAACCAGCCGGCACGCCGATAACAAGCGCCAGAAGCGTTGCCGCACCCGTTACCAGGACAGAATTCCACAGATAAAGGAAGAAGTTGTTTTCCTCGAACACTTTGAGGTAGTTCGACCAGGCGAAGCGTTCGGGGATGAAGATCGGGGGGAAGGCGCCGTTGTCGATCTCGTACTTCAATGACAGTGAGATCATCCAGAGGAAGAACAGCACCACCGGCGATACCATCACCAGCGCCACGAACAGAAGTCCGATGCGATCGAGTGCCTTGCGCTTCATCAGCGTGCCTCCCCGTCGGACCAGTTGGCGCGCTGCTTTATCATCAGCAGAATGAAGGAAAGCACAACGATCAGAACGAAGAAGACGACCGCCATCGCCGAGCCATATCCGATGTCATAGTAGGAAAACGCGGTGTTATAGAGATAGATGTTGATCGTCTCCGAAGCGGTGCCCGGTCCGCCCTGTGTCATCGCATAGATGATGTCGAAGCTCTTGACCGCGTCGATGCTGCGAATGATCACGGCGATCATCAGGAACGGCGCGATCATCGGCAGTGTCAGGTAACGAAACTTCTGCCAGACATTGGCGCCATCGATTTCCGCGCTCTCGTAGGGCTCGCGCGGGACGGCGGCGAGGCCCCCGAGCACGATCAGCATGACGAGCGGTGTCCATTGCCAGGTTTCCACAAGCACCAGGGAGGGAATGACGCTCATCTGGTTGTAGATCCATTCCTGCGGACCGATCCCGACATAGGAAAGCAGGTAGTTCAGGACCCCGAGCTGCGGGTGGAACATCATCGTCCAGACGAGCGCGATGGCGACCGGCGTCGCCATCATCGGCATCACGAACACCCCGCGTAGGATACCGCGCAGTGGAAACTGGGTATCGAAGATGAGTGCAGCCAGCGTTCCGAGAAAAAGCGGAGCGACGACCGACAACGTCGTGTAGAGCACGGTATGCCACAACGAGTCCCAAAAGCGCAGGTCGACCGCCAGGCGCAGGTAGTTATCCAACCCGGCAAAGACCTGTGCCTGGCCAAGCGTCCAGCTGTTGACGCTCATCCACAGGGTAAAGACCCAGGGAAAAACGATGACAGCCGCCACGACGATCAGCGCGGGAATGACGAAAGGCCAGTAGTTGGGAGCAAACCGACCCGGTTTGCTCCTCTGCTTTTGCTTGGCCTTGGCCGCGGTTGCGGCTTCCATGCTCACCGAAGACATTATCCCTCGCTTCGTGCCAGCACCGGCTCGAACTGAGCCGTCGCCGTCTTCAGCTCGGCAGCCGGATCGGCGCCACCGATCATGTTGGTGAGCCCGACGCCATAGATGTCGCGGAACTCCGTGACGGGAATGATGATCGGCAGGGCAAGCTGCGACACCTTTGCGGAACCTGCGACAGCATCGAGCCATGCGGCCGGCATCTTCACGCCTTCGCGCACCTTCTGATCCTCAAGGACCGACTGACGGAAGGGAACGCCGGCGCCAGCCTGCAGCAGGCGCGCACCCATGTCATGGGAAATCGCCCACTGGCAGAAGAGATATGCGGCTTCCTTCTTCTGGCTTGCAGCCACGACGCCGAGACCGTCTCCGGTTGTCGCCGCCGCCTGGGCCTTCGGACCCTTCGGCATGATCCCGTAACCCACCTGGCCGACGACACGCGACTTTTCCGGGTTCTCGATCGGCGGCGCAAAGCCGACACCATCGAGCCACATGCCGATCTTGCCCTGCAGGAAGGCCGACTGGGCTTCTGCCCAGTTGAAGCCGGAGACGCCGGGAGGGGCCGCCTTGGTCATCAGGCGCTGGTAGAGCTTAGCCGCTTCCACAGCCTCTTCGGAATTGGTGCGCAGCTTGCCGTCCGCTCCAAGCGGGCTCGATCCGTAGCCGAGCAACAACGTCGTCCAGACCGGTGTATTGGCGTTCTTCAGGCCACGAGCGACGAAGCCATAGGTGTTGGTCGAGGGATCCGTCAACGCTTCGGCAGCGCTTGCCATTTCCTCGAATGTGGTCGGATAGGAAAGCCCCTTCTTTTCGAAGAGCGCCTTGTTCCAGTACACGATCCAGTAGTCCACCGAGAAGGGCAGGGAGCGCAGGACGCCTTCAGGGTCCTTGGCGAAGGTCATGCCGGCGCCGGCAAAGTCGCTCTCGACCAGCGACGGATCAGTCAGCGATGGATCCTTGAGGAAACCGCTGATATCGGCAAGCCAGCCGCCCTTTTCGAACTGTCGCTTCTGGACGTGATAGCTCATATGCACCACGTCGAAACTCGGCTTGCCTGAGCTCAGTTCGATCGTGGTTTTTTGACGCTGTTGCTGCTCTGGCGTCGCTTCTGCATTGACCTTGATGCCCGTCAGCTCTTCAAACTCCGGGAGATACTTGATGAGTGTCTCGCTGCGAGGGCTCTTGACCAGATTGACTTCCAGCGTCGTGCCGGCGAAACGCTTCCAGTCGACGGCCGCCGATGCAGAGCGGATGCCCATGAGGCTTCCGGCGCCGAGTGCCGCGGTACCGGCGAGAAAGCCGCGCCGGGTGGGATTCAAGAATGATGATGGCATGTAAGTCCTCCTCTGTTGCCGCCGATCTCCTCATCGCCGGCTATGATGCAATTAGATCCGCAGGGCACGATCCCTGGCGTGGTTGATGTGAGCGGCGAGGTTGTTCACCGCATCCTCGGCCGAGCGGCTTTCGATCGCCTCCAGGACCTTCAGATGCTCTCCCATGACAGGACCGACACGCCCGTCGATACGGAAGCGTTCCTGGCTGATCAGGCGCATCTTGATCGAATTGACCCGGTAGGCGTTGGAAATGATCGTATTGCCAAGCGCGTCGATGAAGGCGTCGTGCATGCCCCAGTCGACGGCTTGTGCGCGTACTTCAAGCTCGTGGGAGGCGTCGCCACTGGCGATGGCTTCGGCGATATCGCGATGCTGCTTGATGAGCCCCGCAATCGTTTCATCGGAGGCGGAGCGGGTGAAGAGCGCCACCGCCTCCTTCTCCAGGAAGAGCCGGAGCTGAAAAGCCTCGCGGATGAGATTGAGGTCGATATGGGCGATCTGCAGGCCGCGCTGCGGGACCGTCTTGATCAGTCCTTCGGCCTCGAGCCGCGGGATCAGCTCGCGAATCGCAGCAAGCGTCAGGCCGGTCAACTCGACGAGGCGGCGCTGGGAGACAAATTGGCCCGGACGCACGTCGCGCGCCAGCAGGTGGCGCGTGAAGCTTTCATACGCCTTTTCCCGCAGCGTCGGCTGCTCCTCCAGTCCGTCCATTGCCTCCCCCTCGTACATGGTGCCTATGCAGCCTTGGAGCGGAAAAGTGAATCGAAGGCAAGAGCAAGCCGCTCCTGTCCCTCGCCAGATATMGAAATGAGTGGTGGGCGAACCGCAAGCCAAACATCGTCGCAGGTTTGCCTGGCCACCATGACCTTGACTGCCGGGGTAACCGGATACTTCAGAAGTTCGGCGACAAAATCCTCGACGCGGGCATCGTCCCTGCCTTCTTCCGCCATCATCTTGACCTCCGCGGGCAGGAAGTTCGCCATCCCCGAGATCGCGCCTTGTCCGCCGAGGCGGACACCCTTTGCGAGGTGGCGCTCGTCGCCGATCAGGATGATGAGGTCACCGTGCGCCTTCAAAAGGGCTTCGGTGAACGGCCAGTCGCCGGACGAATCCTTCACGCCCGTGACAACCGTTGGAAAGGCCGTCCGCAAACGCCCGATCAGAGACACGGTCAGGGGCACCATCGTGACCGAGGGAATATTGTAGACGATGATGTCGCGCGCCTTGTCGCCGAGGATCACAAAGACCGCCGAGAACCATTTGAAGAGGCCGTCATCGCTGACATTCTTGAAGTAGGAGGGCGGGGCAAGCAGGATGTTGCGCACGCCACGCGAAAGCGCGTACCCCGCCTGGGCTGCGGCATCTTCGGCGGCGTCAACAAGCACCCCCATGACGATCTTCCGCGGCTCGATACCGGCATCCAGGAATGCTCCGAGGATACGTTCGCGCTCCTGGGTCCCGATCGACGATCCCTCGCCGGTGGTGCCAAAAAGCGTGACACTCGAACATCCCGCTGCAAGGCTTTGTTTTGCCTGCCTAATCATCGTGTCTACAGCGATCTCGCCGCTGATTTCGAACGGCGTGGCTAGCGCAACGGAAAGCCCAAATTTCTCAGTCAATATCCATCCTCCAAGGCAATGTGTTAGACGTAGCAGACTGACATGTTAGTTGTAAATAGGTAATATATGGCCATGGAAATTTCCCCCGCGGCAAACAGAACGGGCGGTGGATAATTTAGGATGAGCTAGGTCAGGTCGACCTTCAGGCGCCGTTTTCCTTGACCGCCTCCATGGCCACGAAGGTCGATGTACTGGCGACGAAGGGGAGGCTCGATATCTTCTCGCCGAGCACGAGACGGTAATTGGCAATGTCTGATGTGCGGATCTTCAAGAGGTAGTCGAAAGCGCCGGCGATCATATGGCACTCCTCGACTTCCTGCAGCTTCCGCGCGGCGATGTTGAAGGCCTTCAGCGCGTGCTCACGCGTGTCGGAGAGCTTTACCTCTGTGAACGCGACATGATTCTTGCCAAGTTTCTTCACGTCGACGATTGCGCGGAAGCCAAGAATATAGCCATCCTCGATCAATCGCTTTAGTCTGACCTGGCAAGGAGTGTTGGACAGGCCGACCTTCTTTGCAAGATCGGTAATCGACATGCGACCGTCGGCGACAAGGGCCTCGATAATCCTGTGGTCGAACTGGTCGATTTCTCTGCCGTTTGCGATGGTAGTCACGATATTGCCTCTGATTTCCGTATAAATTAGGCAAATACATTTCATTCAGGCCTATTTCAAGTGAAATCAACTTCATAGATCTGCTATGTATCAGCCATACCTGATCTGGAGCAAAGACATGACGATCACCAACGATACGGTGGGCAACAAAACCAATGGCGCGCAGCCGCGTGAGGCTGCAAATCCTTTCGAGGGTTTCGCGCCGGCGGTCCGACCGCAAAGCGAACTGCGTCGTGCCATTACGGCAGCTTACCGCACGCCGGAGACCGTCTGTGTTCCGCGCCTCATCGAGGCTGCGACGCTTCCGGAAAAGGTCAGCCAAGACGCCGCTTCAACCGCTCGCAGGCTCATTGCAGCGCTTCGCGCCAAGCACAAGGGCACCGGTGTCGAAGGGCTCGTGCACGAATATTCTCTTTCGAGCCAGGAAGGCGTGGCACTCATGTGCCTAGCCGAGGCCCTGCTGCGCATCCCCGATACAGCAACGCGCGATGCCCTGATCCGCGACAAGATTGCTGAAGGAGATTGGAAGTCGCATCTCGGCGGTGGTCGCTCGCTCTTCGTCAACGCCGCGACCTGGGGTTTGGTGGTGACCGGCAAGCTCACCTCGACAGTCAACGATCGCAACCTCTCGGCAGCGCTCACCCGCCTGATTGCACGCTGCGGCGAGCCTGTCATCCGGCGTGGCGTCGACATGGCGATGCGCATGATGGGCGAGCAGTTCGTTACCGGCGAAACGATCGACGAGGCGCTGCAGCGGGCAAGGCCGCTTGAACAACGCGGCTTCCGCTACTCCTACGACATGCTGGGCGAGGCCGCGACGACAGGCGCCGACGCCGAACGCTACTACAAGGACTATGAAGCGGCGATCCACGCGATCGGCAAGGCATCCGACCGCCGCGGCATCTACGAAGGCCCCGGCATTTCGATCAAGCTTTCGGCCCTCCATCCCCGCTATTCGAGAGCCCAGAGCGCGCGCGTCATGGGCGAATTGCTGCCGAAGGTGAAGGCACTTGCGCTGATCGCCAAGTCCTATGATATCGGCCTGAACATCGACGCAGAGGAAGCCGACCGGCTGGAACTGTCGCTCGATATCCTCGAAACGCTGTGCCTGGACGAGGACCTTGCCGGCTGGAACGGCATGGGCTTCGTTGTCCAGGCCTATGGCAAGCGTTGCCCCTTCGTCCTCGACTTCATCATCGATCTTGCCCGCCGCGCCGGTCGCCGCATCATGGTTCGACTTGTCAAGGGCGCCTATTGGGATGCCGAAATCAAGCGCGCGCAGCTTGATGGCCTTGAAGACTTCCCTGTCTTTACCCGCAAGATCTACACGGATGTCTCCTATATAGCCTGCGCCAAGAAGCTGCTTGCCGCGACCGATGCCGTCTTCCCGCAGTTTGCCACCCACAATGCCCAGACGCTCGCCACCATCTACCACATGGCCGGTTCCGACTACTACGTCGGCAAGTACGAGTTCCAGTGCCTGCATGGTATGGGCGAGCCACTGTACGACGAGGTTGTGGGCCGGCAGAATCTCAACCGCCCGTGCCGCATCTATGCTCCTGTCGGCACCCATGAAACGCTGCTTGCCTATCTTGTGCGCCGCCTTCTCGAAAACGGCGCCAACTCCTCCTTCGTCAACCGGATTGCCGACCCCAATGTCTCCATCGACGAGCTTGTCGCCGATCCGGTTGAGATTGTCGCGAGAATGCAGGTGCCCGGCCAGAAGCACGACAAGATTGCGCTTCCCTCCGACCTCTACGGCCAGCGCCGCAACTCTGCCGGCCTTGATGTCTCCAATGAAACATCGCTGCAGGCGCTTACAGAAGCACTGAAGGCGAGCGCCACCGTCTCGTGGTCGGCTGCGCCAACCAACCAGACCGAGGCGGGAACTGCCCGCGACGTTCTCAACCCGGCCGACAACCGCGACCTTGTCGGAACAGTACGCGAAGCAACCGCAAAAGAGGTCGCCTCGGCAGCCGCGATCGCCCTGAAAGCTGCTTCGTCCTGGGGATCGGTAACGCCGGGTCAAAGGGCAGCACTTCTTGATCGGGCTGCCGACATCATGCAGGCGAGGATGGAGACCTTGCTCGGCCTCATCATCCGCGAAGCCGGCAAATCGTTGCTCAATGCGATTGCCGAAGTGCGCGAGGCAATCGACTTCCTGCGCTACTACGCCGAGCAGACCCGCCGAACTCTTGGCCCTTCGCATGCGCCACTCGGACCGGTCGTATGCATCAGCCCCTGGAACTTCCCGCTGGCAATCTTTACCGGGCAGGTGGCTGCTGCTCTTGTTGCCGGCAACCCGGTTCTTGCCAAGCCCGCGGAAGAAACGCCGCTGATCGCCGCCGAAGCAGTTCGCATCCTGCATGAGGCTGGTATCCCCGACGATGTCGTCCAACTGGTTCCTGGCGACGGAAGGGTAGGGGCGGCCCTGGTCGCAGCGCCTGAAGCCGCCGCTGTGATGTTTACCGGCTCGACCGAGGTCGCCCGACTGATCCAGGCGGAACTTGCCAAGCGTCTCTCAAAGGATGGCAAGCCGATCCCGCTGATTGCCGAAACTGGCGGTCAGAATGCCATGATCGTCGATTCCTCGGCGCTCGCCGAACAGGTCGTTGGCGACGTGATCGCCTCTGCGTTCGACAGCGCCGGGCAGCGCTGCTCGGCACTTCGTATCCTGTGCCTGCAGGAAGGCGTCGCTGATCGCACGCTGGCCATGCTCAAGGGGGCGTTGCGCGAGCTTTCGATCGCCAACACCAACCGGCTGGCCTCCGACATCGGCCCGGTAATCACCGCCGAAGCCAAGGACATTATAGAGAAGCATGTAGATGCCATGGGCCGTTCCGGCAGTGCCGTGGAGCGCGTCGAATTGCCCGATGCGACCAGGAATGGCACCTTCGTTGCGCCGACAATCATTGAGATCAACAAGATCTCTGAACTCAAGCGCGAAGTGTTCGGGCCTGTTCTCCATGTCGTTCGCTGGCGCCGCCAGGACCTCGGCCACCTGATCGACGAGATCAATGCAACCGGATATGGCCTGACCTTCGGGCTCCATACACGCCTCGACGAAACGATTGCGAACGTTACCTCGCAGGTGAAGGCCGGCAACCTCTATGTCAATCGCAACGTCATCGGCGCAGTTGTCGGCGTCCAGCCCTTCGGTGGCCGCGGCTTGTCGGGCACCGGCCCGAAAGCGGGCGGGCCGCTCTATCTCGGGCGGTTGGTGACGACGCCACCAATCCCACCGCAGCACAGTTCCGTCTACAGCGACCCGGCTCTTTCGGACTTTGCGAAGTGGCTGGACCAGCAGGGCCTTTCCGAGGATGCTGAAATGGCACGCCATCTCGGCAGCCAGTCGGCCCTGGGACTTGAAACCGAACTTGCCGGCCCAGTCGGTGAGCGCAACCTCTATGCTCTTCATCCCCGTGGAGCGATCCTGTGTGCTCCGGTCTCCCGGACCGGCGTCATTCGCCAGGTCTCGGCTGTGCTTGCGACCGGCAACAGAGCGGTAATCGAATGCGATGGGAGCCTCCGCACGACGCTGAAAGATGTTCCCGTCAGCGTCGCGCAGCGGATTTCCTGGAAGAAGGCAACTGACGATACCGAGCCCATGGCCGGCGCACTTGTCGAAGGCGACGCTGATCGTGTCTCCGCCATGCTCGCAAAGATCGCCGCGATGCCGGGCCCATTGCTGCTGACACAATCCGCCTCGACAGAAAAGCTCGAGCGCGATCCTGATGCTTATTGCCTCAACTGGCTTCTGGAAGAGGTATCCACTTCGATCAATACCGCCGCGGCCGGCGGCAATGCCAGCCTGATGTCGATCGGCTAGGTCGATCAAGAAACCAGATGCCCTGCTTCAGGCGCAACCAGCTGCGCCTGACCAGGATTTGTTTTCCGTGTACTTCAATCGGGAACTGGCGACCATGCAACGAGTTGTGCTTGAGTTCGCGCAAGGCTGCGGCAGCTAAAACCTTGTCATGTTCGCCGCCGGTGGGTTTGGTGATCGCGCAAGGCTCGCCTTATATTCTCCCACCGCCTGCAGCAGCGGCCCCAGAACCCAGTTGTACATCTCGCCGATATTGTGCTCCTCCTGTGGATCGGCCTCGATGTTGAACACTTGCGGATAACCGTTCATGGGTGCAGCACTCGCGCCAACGCCTCCCATCAACGTTGCGCCCCCTGCGCCGCTACGGCCCGGCGCCACGTTGACGAAATACGCACGGAACTGTTTCCAGCGGGCTGCGACCAATTCCGACCCGACGAAGGTCAGCAGATGATCACGGGCACCGTCGTCGTCCTCTCCCAGCAAGAGGCTGGTTTGATCCACACCGTCGATCGGCCGGTCATCCGGCACTTTGGCGCCGGCGATGTGAGCGAAGGTCGGGAAGAAATCCATGATCGAAAACATCGCGTACGAAGATCCCGGTTTGATCCGTTGCGGCCAGCGTATCGCCGCGGCCGTGCGTATCGCGCCTTCGCTGATCTCGCCAAGCGCACCACGATACGGTCCGGAACTGCCAATATCGGGCATGTCGCCGCCGAACCGGTTTGCGCCAGGGCCGTCCGGCCCATTGTCTGATGCAAAGACCACGATCGTATCCTGCTCAACGCCAAGGTCCTTGATTGCGTCAAGCATCGTTCCAACAATCGCGTCGCCCTCCATCAGGGAGTCTCCGAACTGACCAATCCGCGACGCGCCCTCGAACCGTTTCGAAGGCAGGTTCGGGAAGTGCGTGCGCGATATCGGCAGGTAAAGGAAGAACGGCTTGCCCGCCGATTTTTGCCGCTTCATGAAGTCGATGCCGTGATCCGCCAGCTCCCAATCGATTTCGCGGCGCACTTCCTCTGTGTACGGCTTCACGGATCTAAGTGGCTGGCCGCGGCTCGCTTCGACGATTTGTGGCCCCTTGTCGAGAGGGATATCGAGCGCGTTCGTCTGCTTTGCCTGCCGGATCATTCCAAATGCGTCCCAGGTATCGCCGGGCGGAATACCGTAGAATTCGTCGAAACCCTGGTTTTGCGGTTGACTGTAGGCTTGCGCACCGAGATGCCACTTGCCGAAGATTGCGGTCGCGTAGCCTGCGTCATGCAGCATTTCCGCCATCGTGACTTCGTTTGCCGGCAAGGAAAAAGACGTGCCCGGAACAGCAACCAACGACAGTCCGGAACGAATGGAATAGCGTCCTGTCATCAAGGCTGCGCGAGACGGCGTACAGGAGGGCTCGACCAGAAACTGCGTCAGTCGCAGCCCTTCGGAGGCAAGCTGGTCAATGCGCGGCGTCGGCGATCCACGCAAATTCCCGCCTCCGTAAACGCCAATGTCTCCGTAGCCGATATTGTCGCCGAGAATGAACACGATGTTCGGTTTTGCTGGCTGAGCGGATGCGGTTCCGGCAGAAAACGGATGCACGCTGAGGCAGGACGCCATTGCCAGTGCTTCGGCCATCGGCCGCCAGTGTCTAAGCCATTCCATATTAGACCTCCCTGTTAGCCTTCTGGC
The DNA here is from genome assembly GCF_056398905.1 of Rhizobium sp. 01T417. NCBI lineage: Bacteria > Pseudomonadati > Pseudomonadota > Alphaproteobacteria > Hyphomicrobiales > Rhizobiaceae > Rhizobium > Rhizobium sp. 01T417. The sequence continues at coordinate 27,035 of NZ_JBFTQH010000042.1, forward strand.
TGGTCAGTCTGCCTGAGCCTCGTGGCGGTCGGTCATCGAGCAAGAACTCACGATCCAATCGCCTTCTTCACCGCGTCGATAAGCCCGACCCCTGCGAAAGGCTTTCGCAGATAGGCGACACACCCGGCTTGTTCTGCCTTGGTTTTCAGGCGGGGGTCTTCGAGGGCGGTGATGAAAATCACCGGCAGTTTCGATCCTGCCTCTTTCAACTTGTGCTGCAATTCGATTCCGGACATGCCGCCGAGGTCGATGTCCAGTACGAGACAGTCGATCAGGATGTTTGGATCGCGACCGAGGAAGGCTTCGGCAGATTGGTACTCAATGGCCGGAAATCCGTAAGCGTAGAGCAGGCGTCCGACGCTTCGACGCAGGCTCGCATCATCATCGACAACAGCGACCGTGCCGCGCAGCTTTCCCACTATCATGCCCCCATCGTGACATTTCTCGAGATCCGCAGTTGGCACCCATTGTAGGCGCGTCGTCGAAAACTCGATATTGCCCTAAGGGGAAGGCGGCCCGTCACTTTGCGTCACACGTCGTACTTGTCCGTGGTCGAGCCCGATGTCCGCGGCAATCGAGACAGCCTCCGCAAGCGACCTTGCTCCGAGCTTCTCCATAACCTGATGACGGTGAACCTTTACCGTGCGCTCCGATATACCAAGGGCGTAGGCAATTTGCTTGTTGAGATGGCCACGGACAACAAGCCCAAACACTTCAGCTTCGCGGGCACTGAAGCCAGCCACCAAAGTCCTCATTTGCTGCCGGCGCTCATACTCGGTCCTGCGCCTCTCATACTGAGCCAACGCGCGCTGGATGGTTTCCATCAGGACCGCACCTGAACTCGGCTTCTCCAGGAAGTCTTGGGCGCCCGCTTTCATCGCGTCGACGCCGGCCTTTATGTCCCCTTGCCCCGTAAGAAACACAATCGGAAGCAGCGGTGCGAGCTCGGATAGTTGGTGCTGTACCTGCAAGCCGGACCGACCGGGCATCTGCAGGTCAAGAAGAACGCAGCCCGGCTCGCAGCCTGGAAGGCGGGCAAGAAACTCATCACCGGATTCATAGACCTCCACTGCGATGCCATAGGCGGAAAGCAGTCGTGCCGTTGCCGTGCGGTAAGATTCATCGTCATCGACGATATGGACGACCGGTTTCATGAGTGTCGCTCCCCGCCTCGGGCAAGCGGGAGCGCCACACGAAAGATTGCGCCACCTTCGGGTCGGTTGGTCGCAGAGATCGTTCCGCCGTAAGTCTCAACAATCGCGCGCGCGATGGAAAGGCCAAGACCCGTTCCAGCCTGCTTTGTCGTGTAGAACGGCTCGAAGATGCTGGACAGGCGTTCCTGCGGAATTCCGTTGCCCGTGTCGGCCACACAGAGCTCGGCTTTCTCCTTCACAACTCCTGTTGCCAGCGTCAGAATCCTGCTGTCGGACCCCGCCTCGGTCATGGCGTCCATCGCATTGGTCGCCAGGTTGAGGACAACCTGCTGCACATGAACCTTGTCTGCGCGCACCGGTAGCTCTGTCGTCGGCCGCTTTGTCTTGAGCGTGATCCCCCTGCGTTCCGCCTCTCCGTGAATGATGCTGATTGCGTTCGACGTGACATCGTTCAGGTCGAACTCCTGCCAGTCGATCTCGCTTCTTTTCTTGAGCAATCCTCTCATCCGGCCAATGATGTCGCCCGCACGCTGATCATCTGCCTGGATATCGAGAAGGATCTGGTGGATGAGCTGAAGGTCCGGGCTGTCATTTTGAAGCAGTACAGAGGCAGCCTCCGCGTTGTTTCTGATGGCCGACAGTGGCTGATTGAGTTCATGGGCAACGGAAGACGACAACGCCCCCGCCGTCGCAGACTGGTTCAGGTGGACAGCTTCGAGCAGGTGAAGTCGCGACCGGCTTTCTGCCTCCTTTCGACGGCGTCGCTCGAGAAGTAGGGCTGCGATGATGCCGGCCTGCATCAAAACGACACCAAACGCTCCTGTCACTGCCAGCCAGTGGCCTTCCCAGAGGCCCTTTTCCCTGTACATCTGGATGGTGCCCGCGGGCAGGTTCTTTTCCGCCAAGCCCCAACGCTTCAGTTGTCGCGCGTCGACGATGTAGGTCTGGGGCGCTTGAATATCCTTAATCGGCCTACCGGCAATGGCATCAAGGACTAGGTTGCCGACGGTCTGACCCAAGGTTTCAAATGTGACGGTATTGCCGCCGACGACCCCGTAGTTGATGTAGGTCTGGTAGGGGCCGTAAACCGGAGCACTGGCCGTTGCAGCAATTTTTCCTATCGCTTCGCGCGGTATGAAATTCCGCCCGGCCTGATCCTTGAAGACCGTCAACGCCAGTATGATGCTGTCGGTAGGGACTTCGGCTGCCCGTTCAATGAATTGCTCGATCGTCAGGTTTTCGAGGTAAGTCGTTTCGTACGACTTGGAGAATTCGGCGAGGTCGGCGCGCGCCGTTGCCAGCCAACCCTGGTCGAACTCAGATGAGCCGCCGATGATGTAGAGGTGACGGGCGCCGGGTTGCAGACCTCGCGCCATTTCCGCGGTCTTCAGAATGTCGAATGTCGTGAACGCGCCGATCACGTCATCGGGAAGGTCGATGTTTTCAGAGGTCGAGTTGCCGAAGCCGGCCGCCACTATCTTCGCGTCGGGAGCGATGCTTGCCCGGTTTGTCGAAATGAAACTAGCCGACTCCTTGCCCAGCGCGACAACGACGTCCGGGCGACGGATGGCATACTTCTCTGCCATGTACCGCCCCAGTCGCTGGACATGTTCAGCCTCCGGAAACCGCGACAGGTCCAGGAACTCGGAGAACAGATCGATCTTCCCACTGGTTGCTTCAAGGAGCCGGCCTCGCAGTGCTTCCCCGGCAGCCGTGGTCGCCGCGATCCTTTCGTCATATGGATAAAGTATGAGAACCCGCGGCGACCGATCGAGAGGCGGTGGAGTGGTTTGAGAGGCAGCGAATACGACCGAGGCCGTCAGAAAGAGCGGTGCCAGCAAGGCGCCAGCGCACCGCAATCGACCTTCCCCCTTGCCCGAGGCCATCGTCCAACTCCCAAAGCTCGCGCATGATAACACCTTGTCGCTGAAGTGTCATGCGTCGCCAAAGCCACTCATGGTTGCGCGGATTCCCCAAAGGGCAATATCGCGGAGGGAACGCTTTCGTTAGAGTCGATGCATGCCGGAAGAGAAGGAACGCGCAGCCCGCGCCACGCTTACCCTGGGGGTAAAAACAATGTTCCGCCACCTCGTCAACGCGCCACTCCACGTGGCTGCCGCCGTCATCTTTGGTGCGTTCGCCTTCGCAATATCCGCGTACGCCCAAAGTGATCCCCTGCCGTCCTGGAATGATACCGGGCCAAAATCGGCAATTGTGTCGTTCGTGGAGAGAGTGACAAAGCAGGGATCACCCGACTTCGTCCCGGAACCGGAACGGATCGCCGTCTTCGACAATGACGGGACCTTATGGGTCGAGCACCCCATGTACACCCAGCTTGCTTTTGCCCTTGACCGCGTGAAGACGCTTTCTCCGCAGCATCCGGAATGGCAGAACGTCCAGCCATTCAAGGCCGTGCTCGACGGCGACATGGAGACACTCGCCGCGTCAGGGGAAAAGGGTCTGCTAGAACTCATCATGGTGACACATGCGGGAATGACCACATCTGATTTTGAGAAGGTGGTGACCGACTGGCTTTCGACGGCCCGCGACCCGAAGTTCAAACGACCCTACACGGAACTCGTATACGAACCGATGGTCGAGCTGCTTTCCTACTTGCGCGCCAACGGCTTCAAGACGTTCATCGTGTCGGGCGGCGGGGTTGAGTTCATGCGGCCATGGACGGAGAAGGTCTACGGCGTCCCCCCGGAGCAGGTCATCGGCTCCTCGATCAAGACGCAGTTCAAGATGCAGGACGACACGCCGACCTTGTATCGTCTGCCGGAAGTCAACTTCATCGACGACAAGGCCGGCAAGCCGGTTGGGATYAACCAGGGGATCGGTCGTCGTCCCATCGCAGCCTTCGGCAATTCCGACGGCGATCTCGAAATGCTGCAGTGGACGACAATGGCAGGTGCGCCTGCGCGTCTCGGGGTCCTCATTCACCACACCGATGAGGAACGTGAATACGCCTATGACCGCAAGAGCGAATTCGGCCGCCTCGACAAGGCGCTCGATGCGGCCGCGATCACAGGCTGGACCGTCGTCGACATGAAGGCCGACTGGAAAAAAATCTTCAAGGACTAAGCGGCTCTGCTGTTTGGGAGATCGCTACACCAGAAGTCTCAGACTTCAAAACGGGGCGTGGAAGGTGATGCAAGACTGCCCCGTTCCAACTGCGAGGACACATCCATGAAACTCGACCGATTGACTACGCTCATCCTGCTCGGAAGTGTTGCCTTGAGCCCCGCCGCCTTCGCCCAGGACGCACCGAAGAAGCCGCACGTGCCGTTGGAGAAGACGATTGGCGTGGTCACGCCGACAGGGCCGGTCCCCTCATTGGCGGTGCTCAATTCGTCTGGCGCGAAAATGGAAAGCGGCAAGCTCATTCTGACCGGCGTGTCGGCCAATTCGATCGTCTTTGCCGATCGGCCGGTTCGGGCCGCAGGGCATGTGACGACCGAACAATTCATCATGCAGTGGGATGACGGCAAGGACAACTTTGCGGTCGACCCTCCGAACGCAACGGTGTCGGTTCTGGGCGGCGACGGTTCAGATGTCAGCGACGCTGTCGTGACGCTCAAGACCCCTAAACTGGATGGGACGACGCTCACCTTCGATATAACCGTTCTGGAGGGCAGCCTTAATGGTGCCTCCGGACCGGCAGCCCTCTTCATCGATCATTTCGGTGGTGGTGGCGGAGGGTTCGGTGGTGGAGGATTCGGCGGCGGAGGATTCCACGGAGGAGACTTTGCCGGTGGTAGCTTCGGCGGCGGAGGCAGATTCGGAGGAGACATGCGCGGAGGAGACTTTGCGGGCGGTTTCCGGGGGGACGACGTCCATGTCGGCGACACCAACATTAACCGTGTGGGAGGTACATACTGGCATGCGCCCGTCTATCACGGTGCCTGGTATCGTGGTGCTCCGGTTGCCGCGGGCGTGGTTGCAGGCGCTGCGGTGGGCGCGGCCGCAGCGCGACCCTACTACTACAACTCCTACTACAACGGTCAGCAATGTGGGTACTATCCGTTCCCCCCTTGCTATTGATCCCCAGCAAGGGACACGTCACCTTCGTGGCGTGTCCCTGCCGTCAGGAAAGCAAGACTGAGGCCAACAAGCCACAGTTTCAGGCATTCTGTGGCTCCAGCAAGTCCGAATAGCCGTTTCGGCTTGCCGAACTCCAATCCCGTCACGCACTGTCGACCCGGAAGCAATGCTGAGCGGTAAACGAGATCGGGGGATTCTCATGAAAACCATTCACTTGCCTGCGATCGTCATGCTCGCAGTCCTGTCGACCACATCGCTCGGCGATGCGGCTGATCTCACGCCCCTGGCACCCGAAGCGAAAACGGTGGAGACCCGCAGCGGCTGGGAGTTCACCGTGGCGCCCTACTTCTGGGCTGCCGGAATTTCCGGGAACGTGCGCCAATTCGGGCTTCCCGAGGTCAAGATCGATGCCGATTTTGGCGACATTTTCGACAATCTCGACTTCGCGTTCATGGCTACGGCCGAGGCACGTTATGACCGCTACAGCATTGTCGGCGACATCATCTACGTCAAGCTGGGGGCCGATGCGCACACGCCGCGCGGCATCTTCGCCGATAGCGTCGGAGTGACGTCGGAGACCTTTGCAGGCCTTCTGGGCGTGGGCTACGCCGTACTCGAAGATCAGAATGGCCACCTCGACGTGTTCGGCGGCATGAAGGTCTGGTCGGTTGAGACCGACATCACCTTCAACGGCGGACTTCTGGCCGGAGTGGAGCGGGATGACAGTGCCACGTGGGTGGACGCGGTCGTGGGCCTGCGCGGAAACTACTTCTTCACCCCCGAAATCTATGTCACGGGATGGGGGCTGGTGGGCGGTGGCGGCGCCGACGTTGACTGGGACGTGGGCCTCGGCCTCGGCTACAAGTTCAACGACACCATATCGGCAGTGGCCGGATACCGAGCCATAGGCGTCAATTACGAGGACGACGGTTTTGTCTTCGACGTCGTCCAGCAGGGGCCGATCCTAGGGGTGGCCTTCCACTTCTAGTGAAGGCGAACGGATCCGCACAGTTCGAGGTATCACCGCAACTGACGATCTTTGTGCTCGCCTTGGGAGAGCCTGATGTCCTGCAGGAACCGGAACAGGGATCCAGCCAGAAAGCAAAGCGACGCGATGAAAAGCACGGCGGCGCCTGGTTCGTGGCGGTACCCCAAGAATGCCACGACAAAGCCGAAGAGGAGTAACAGCGTCACCCCGATCCCGGCAAGGACAGCGAGGTGCAAGGCACTGTTCAAGAGCAGCTCCCGCTGCCTGAGTACGCCGATCTCCTGCTTTAGCCTGGCTCGAACGAGGTCAGCTTCATCGATCTCACGGAGGTTTCTGATCCGCTCGGTAACGGAGGAGATCCGATTGACGAGCACGGCCACCATCGCCGCGACGCCGTTGAGCATGAACGCGGGCGCCACCGCGTGATTGATCATTGTTGAAAGCTGATCGGCCTCGACTGACATCAGGCACCCTCGATCTCGACGGACGAACAATGCGCCGCTACGGAATGACATTGACGGCGCGCGCAGCCACGAGCACGAGCGTCAACAGAGCAATGGCACTTTCGATCATCATCAGTCCCTTCGCACGTCTTGTCAGCGGCAGCACGTCGGTGGGACTGAAGGCAGCCGCCGTATTGAACGCGAGGGAAAGATAGTCAACGTAGAGCGGTCGCCAGTCCGGCGCGGCTAGTTCGGGTGCCGAGGTCTGGGGAAAAAGCCAGTCGGGTCGTCCTGCCATGCTACGCGCGAGGCGCGCGGGACCACCCGCGTCGATCTGCCAGTAGAGCAGGGAGAAGGTCAGGACGTTGGTGATCCAGATCGTAAAGGATGACGTCAACAGCGAAACCGAACGCGTCTCGGGCGGATGCACGGTGATGATCCCGACCATGTCGCCAAGCTCCGCTGCCGTATTCCCCGCGTAGACACCGGCGAGCAGCATGATCGCGACATGCTCGACCCGCAGCCACACGGCATTGTCGCTGGAAAGCGTGACAAGGACCATCGGCACAATGGCTGCCACCAGAACCGCGTATGATATCCACCGTGGCAGGGCGTAGACGTGATGCGGCAGCACCTCCAGAAAGGCAAACACTCCGAGGATTGCCAGCACCGGAGCCCACCGCGGTTCATCATGATCTGCTTGGGTGAAATCGCTCATCGTTCGGCCCTCTGCAGCCCTTGGGCATACCGATGTAGCGGCCGCCATGTGGCGTCCGCTACAAATGTCGCTATTCGCCTGCGCGTCAGTCGTGACCAGTCTTCATTTCGCGGACCTGCTGCATCACTTGCTCCAGATTATAGCTTGCAGGGCTCTGAAGCGGCGGAAAGTCGATGTAGGTCTCGAGATGCTTCAGCCACAACTGCTGGCCGATGGGCAGGATATTCCAGTCATAGACATAGGCGGTGGACGGTGACGCGATGGCCCCGCCTGTACCGAAGAGCGTCTTCAACTGTTGTCCGACCGAGGTTTCGAACGGGTCGCGCTTGATGTTGACGACCTGCGTCCAGGCGTAAGGCTGCACGCCGCCGATGAATCCAGCCGGATCGTCTGACACCATGGCGAAGTACATCTTCCAGTTCTTGTAGCGGACTGCCGACGGCTCCTTGCCGGAATAGTACAGGAACGAGTCGCGCTTGGATGGCGACTTGCCTTCCAGGAAGTCGCGCTGATCGATCCCGTCGAGCGTGGTCTTGACGATTCCAGGATACTTGCCTGCCTCGATCTCTTTTTTCAGGCCGTCCCCCTTGGGCCCACCGGCGATATTCACAAACGTCGGCAGCCAGTCAAGGGCCGAGAACATCTCGTTTTTGACTGTACCAGGCTCGATGTGCCCCGGCCAGCGAACCACGAGCGGTGCACGCATGCCGCCTTCCCAAGTGCTGAGCTTTCCGCCCTTGAACGGAGTGGTGCCGCCGTCCGGGAACGTGATCGTCTCGGCGCCGTTATCGGTGGTGAAGACGACGATGGTATTGTCGAGTTCGCCCATCTCCTCGAGCCTCTTCAAGACGTAGCCGATGTTGTCGTCCATCTGCTTCATCCCGGCTTCGTTGACGCCCCAGTCCTTGCCGCCCTGCTCACCCACCATGTTCAGGTACTTGTCCGGCAGGACTGTGGTGATGTGCATGCGCGCGGGGTTGTACCAGACGAAGAACGGCTTGTTGGTCTTCTTCGGGTCGTTGCGGTCGAGGAAATCGATGACCTTGGCGGAGATCTCTTCGTCAACCGTCTTGGAGCGCTCGAGCGTTAGTGGCCCTGCGTCCTTGCATGACTGGTTGGCCGGGGACCCGTCGGAGGATGTGCACGCGAGCATTGGACGCGGCGGCGTCAGGCAGGTCGTGGTTTTTGCATCCACCGCCGCCGGATCTTCCGCCATGCCAGGAATGGGCGTGTTCCTGCAAGGTGGCGCGATCCCCTGCTCGGTTGAGGTCTTGTTGATATCGGGGAAGCTCACCCCCTGCATGGCGTCGAGGTGATAGAGATAGCCCCAAAATTCCTGGAACCCGTGCGCCGTCGGCAGGGATTCGGTGGTATCTCCGAGATGGTTCTTGCCGAACTCACCTGTGGAGTAGCCGAGATCATACAGGAACTTGGCGAGGTGAGGCGTGCCGGCCCGCAGGTAGGACGGACTTCCGGGGATCTCCGGCAGAACCATGCCGACGCGCACCGGCTGCATGCCGGTAATGAACGCGGTCCGCCCTGCCGTGCAGCTCTGCTCGGCATAGTAGGTCATGAACTTCGCGCCTTCCCGGCCGATGCGGTCGATATTGGGGGTTTCACCGACCGCGAGGCCTTGGTGATAGATGCTCGGCTGCATCCATCCGATGTCGTCTCCCATGATGAACAGGATGTTGGGCTTCCTCTCCTCCTGCGCATGTATTGTCGCGGTACTCGCAAGCAGGCTGCCCGCGACCGCCATTGCGGTTGTTATCAGCTTCGTGGTCCGTCTCATTTCGAATGCCTCCCTCTGGGGGCCGCCTCGATGACGGCCAAGGTTGGTTGAAAGACGAGTCAAAGCAAAAGAGGGTTTTCTCGGCGGCGCCCAGTTCACTACCCAATGGCTGGTCTGCTCCGGTAAAGACGCGGCTCACGGCCGTGGGTGACCCTCGACTTGCAGAAGAGGACTTCCACTCTTCCAACCATTTTCTACAGTGTATTAGAGGGGGCAGATATTGCCCTTTAGGGAATCGCCGTGATCAACCGCTGTGCTTGCCAGCGATGGAAGCCGTCAGCGACGACGCATTCCTTGCGAGCGCGACGTGCCTCCCCAAGGGGTAAAGGCGGCGACCGAAGTGAGGCAAACGTCACAACGCCGGAACGTCTGGGCTGATCGGAGGGGGTGACCAAGCCGGACGCCGGTTCCCGCCATTCCTCGTATAATTCCGGTGACAGTAGGCAAAAGTAAGCCTTTAGCCTGTCGGCCAGCGGATGCCGGCGACACGGGCCGCAGGGAACAAATCCCTGGAAAAAGTGGTGGGCCCAGAGGAAGCGTCCACCATCGCCTAAAGCCATAGAAACCGGGCCTTGAAGGCGATGCTTATCGTGTCTCCGCCATGCTCGCAAAGAACGCCGCGATGCCAGGCCCGTTGCTGCTTACACAATCCGCTTCGACAGAGCAGCTCGAGCGCGATCCGGATGCTTACTGCCTCAACTGGCTTCTGGAAGAGGTATCCACTTCGATCAATGCCGCCGCGGCCGCGGTATTGCCAGCCTTGTCGATCGGCTAGGCGGATCGACGAAACCAGGGCGGTTCAAATCTTGTCAGGAACGCCAATCTCGATTTGGAGGTCGTCGTCCGCTACGAAGTGGTTCGATTGGCTTTGTGTCATCGGGCACGGGAGCGAAAAGCTCCGAGATATCACATGAAAGAGCCGTTGCAATTTTCTCGAGCGTGACCACTGTCGGGTTTTTGCTGCCGCGTTCGAGGTGCCCCGCATAAGAGCGCTCGATATCAGCCGTAAGCGCAAGATCATCTTGCGAGATTCCTTTAGAAACTCGCAAACGCCGAAGATTCATTGCTACTCTCTGCCGTGCATCCATGGCGGAAAACACAACATTTGACAATCTATGAAACCACGTATTATAAAACTACGAAAGCAATCTAAGCGTGAATCACCGAACGCAGCACATCGTTGGAGTTTGCTAGCACAAGTGGATAGCCTTCATGGAATTACGCCAACTCACTTATTTCAAAGCGGTGGCCGAGGAACTGCACTTCGGCCGGGCGGCTGCCAGGATGCACATTGCCCAGCCGGCACTCAGCAATCATGTGATGTCGCTGGAAAGGGAGCTTGGCTGTCCGCTGTTCATCCGCTCGACCAGAAGGGTGGAACTGACCAGGGCAGGGGAGACCTTTTACGATCGCTGTGTGCGGATTTTGAGCGACATCGACCTGACCACCGAACTGACGCGGGCAGCCGGCGGCAGCCGCATCCGCCAGATCAGGATCGGCAGCATCTACCCGGCCACCATGGGCATGCTGCCAACCTTCCTTGCCAAGATCGCCCGCAAGTATCCCGATGTCCGCATCCACATCGCGTCGGGCAATACCGGCGAGATCATCCGCGGCCTGGAGACCGGGCAGCTCAATYTRGGCTTCATCCGCCCGGTGGAAAACATCGGCTCCTTGCGCTTCGTCTCGCTTGCGCATGAGCGCTACTACCTGGCGGTTGGCCATGCCAATCCACTGGTAGCCAGGGACGAGATCAGCATCGATGATCTGCGCACTCAGAAGATCATCGCCTTCAACCGGCAGAACCTGTCYTTTWCSGAACGATACTTCAATGAGAAGTTCGCCGAATACGACCTCACCGCCAACATTGCCTTCAGCTGCGATGACACCTATGCGCTGGTGTCGCTGGTCTCTGCAGGGCTTGGCATCGGCTTTGCGCCGGAATGGACGCTTGATCTTCCCAATCGCGGCTTTGAGCTGAAGAAGGTAAGCGGGATCGACTTCCGGATCGGGCTTGGGATCGCCTGGAACAAGGAAGATCCAACCGCTGGCCGCGACGATATTGTCGACATCGCACGGTCGCTGGCAAGGCGCGGCTGACAGCATAGCGTAACCGGATGCCAGCGACGGTCGGTGAAGGGCAAACTGGTTAGCGGTGGCCGAGGCCAATCGCACTTAGCGACGTGCTACCGCCGGCCTGAATACAAGGAGGCTGAGGATCTCGAACAGCATCTGAGCGCCAGCGTGTGCCGTATTCGTCGTGCTGTCGTATTGCGACGATACCTCAACGAGATCGGCGCCGACGAAGTTCAGCCCCTTTAGTCCGCGCAGCATCTCCAGTGCCTCTCGACTGGTCAGGCGCCGATCTCGGGCGTCCTGTGCCGGGGGCAAAGGCAGGGTCGAGACTGTCAATATCGAAGGAGAGGTAGGTGGGGCCGTCGGCAACCACCGGCCGGGCCTTCTCGACGATCGCCGAAATGCCCATCGCTGATATTTTCCCCGCGTGAATAACCGTCATCCCGGACTCATAGGAGAACTCCCAGAGGTATTCAGCTGACCCGCGGATGCCTATCTGAATAGTCCTGGTCGGATCGAGAACACCATTCAGCACCGCGTTACGCATCGGGCCACCGCCCGCTGTCTCGTCATGCCAGCCTGCTGATTGGGCACTATGAAAAGTTGGGCTTGCGCGAGAGGCGGCGGGATCACAGATTGAGGCATCACCATAAGCAAAGGACGGGAACGATGAGCGGCAATTTCTTTCAACCGGTCGATGCTGCCGAAGTTCCGCGCTTTGCCGGACATTCAACCTTCATGCGTCTGCCCGCCGTGCAGACCGCGATCGGGCTTGATATCGCCCTTGTCGGCATTCCCTGGGACGGCGGGACGACGAACAGGGCAGGCGCACGGCACGGGCCGCGGGAGGTTCGCAATCAGTCAAGCCTCATGCGGCGCGTACACCATGTCTCGGGCACCGCGCCTTTCAGCATCGCCAACGTCGCAGATGTAGGCGATCTTTCCGTGAACCCGATCGATCTTGCCGACGGCCTCGATCGCATCAGAAAGGGAATGGGTACGATTGTCGCCGCCGGTGCCATTCCGCTATCGGTCGGGGGAGACCATTTGACGACGCTGCCCGTGCTACGGGCCGTCGCAAAAGACAGACCGGTCGGCCTGATTCATTTTGATGCGCACTCTGACACCAACGATCGCTATTTCGGTGACAACCCCTATACGCATGGAACGCCGTTCCGTCGTGCGATCGAGGAGGGGCTGCTCGACCCGAAGCGAATCGTTCAGATCGGAATTCGAGGGTCGATCTATGATCCGGGCGAGCATGACTGGGCAAAAGAGCAGGGCATCAGGATCATCTACATGGAGGAGTTTGTCACCCGCGGCGCAGACGACGTGATGCGCGAGGCGCGAGAAATCGCCGGTGGTCTGCCGACTTACGTTACCTTTGATATCGACTGCATCGATCCATCCATGGCGCCGGGAACCGGAACACCCGAGGCCGGCGGCTTCACGACCCGTGAGGCGCAGCAAATGATCCGTCTGCTTGACGGAGTTGAGATCGTGGGCGCCGACGTTGTCGAAGTCGCGCCGCCATTTGACCTCGCCGGCATGACGGCACTTGCCGGTGCCACCATGATGTTCGAACTTCTCTGCGTCATTGCCAAGCAGGTTGGTGTTCGGCGCGATGCTGGCGGCGCCCCCGATCACCGGCCATCCGCTCGCTAGGGGCGGATGCCGGCCTCGCCCGATAGCCGTCGGTAGCCGCCACGCCAGTAGAGCAACGGCTCGACATCGTCACGCGTTTTAATCGCGCAAACGTGACCGATAAGGATCGCGTGCGAATGGTGGTTGAGTACCGTTTCAAGTTCGCAGTCGATAACCGTCAGCGCATCTTTCAGCGCGGGCGTGCCGGTCGAAAGACTATACCATTGCGCGTCCTGATAGCGCTCGACCCCTCGCCGCCCATCGAAGCCGGCGAAGGACTGCGC
>NZ_JBFTQH010000043.1:0-40079 GCF_056398905.1 Rhizobium sp. 01T417
CGCAACGGATCAGACGAAGGTCATGGAAGGCAACTTCGTGCGCGTCCTGTCCTGGTACGACAACGAGTGGGGCTTCTCCAGCCGCATGTCTGATACGGCTGTCGCTTTCGCAAAGCTCATCTAAGAGCGTCCCGACATGAATCGTCGAAAGCGGCTCGGGCGACCGGGCCGCTTTTCTTTTGAAGCCAAACTGACTAGCGTCATAGAGACAAGATAATGCCGGATGTTGGCTGGCGGACTCATCCATGAGAATTCTCATGACAATCATCGTTCTGCTCATGATTGCGAGCGTGCTGAGTCTCAGCCTTGTTGGCGGGCGCAACTCGAAGCAGATCGCCGAAGGGCAGCCGTTAATGGCGTCCACACGCGTCATGGGACCTCGATAGTCCGTTTGCCCGAACGATTAGACTGGCGCGCCGCAGCCGATCACCGTACTGTTCATCGAAGCTGGACGGCACAGAAGCGAAAGAGAATTTTGATGGACTACTTTACGATCGAGATCGGCGGACAGGCGATCGCAAGCTTTCGCTCCGAGAATGCCAATGATGCCGAGAATTTCTTCGAGGCCGAGGATTTCCGCGAGGATCTGACGGTTCTGCAATCGCAGGGCAAGCCGGTCTGGGACGGCGTCACGGAACTCAAGCTGCGCAAGGCGACCGCCGAAGAGGCAAGCGAAGTCGAGCACGCCTATGAGTTCGACGATGATCCGGAGCGAACGATTGACGATGAATTTGTCGTCTTTCTGATCCCGATTTCCGACATCGTCGATGACGAGGACGATGAGGACGAAGACGCCTGAGCAGCGCGATCGGGCAAGAAGCCGACGGTGCGCTTCTCCATGACCGCTCATTGATTGAGAGGAAACGCGCGAGAGCGCAACTTCTGCCCTCCTATCGCCCGATTTGCTCATACACTCGATTCATGCTCCTTCGTGAGCACTCACCCGGTTTTGCCGTCAGGCACGCCAAAACAGCAGCATGAAGCCGCAAAACAGCACGGGGTCGACCGCAAGGCCTACCCATCCTGTTTGTTTTGCCGTTTACTCATAGCGGGCTTGAGTGACCACGAAAGGGCGATTGGATGGACTGCGGGACCGGGGGCGGTCTGCATTGAATTGCGGGTAAGGGGACAGGCATGGAAGCGTTTTATATCGTCGTACTGGTATCGACGACGCTCGTGCTTCTCGCCGCATTCTCCAGCCTGCTCGCCTTCCGCTTCGGCGCCCCCCTCCTCCTGCTCTTTCTCGCGATCGGCCTGCTTGCTGGATCTGATGGCCTCGGGATCCAGTTCAGCAACAATTATCTGGCCTACTTCCTCGGCTCCATCGCGCTTGCCGTCATCCTGTTCGACTCCGGTTTCGGAACGCCGGTCCAAGCCTTCAAGCTTGCGGCGATACCCTCTCTGACGCTCGCCTCGGTCGGCGTTCTGATAACAGCGGCACTCATTGGTGTTGCCGCCATGTGGCTGCTGAACTTCACGTGGCTGGAAGGCCTGCTGCTCGGCTCGATCGTCTCCTCCACCGACGCTGCCGCCGTCTTCTTCCTGCTGCGCATCGGCGGCATCAATATTCGTGACAAGGTGCGCTCAACACTGGAGGTTGAATCGGGAACCAACGACCCGATGGCGATCTTCCTGACCATCGCCCTCGTAGAGATCCTTGCCAGCGGCGAGCGCTATCACGGCATCAACATCGGTATGCTCGCCATGTTCGTGCAGGAGATGGGCCTCGGCGTCATCCTCGGTCTGCTCGGCGGCATGATGATCTCGCTGATCGTCAGCCAGCTGGAAACCGATCGCGGCCTGACCCCGATATTCGTGCTGGCCCTGGCGCTGCTGGTCTTTTCGGCGACGGGCGCGGTCGGCGGCAGCGGCTTCCTTGCCGTCTATGTCGCCGGCATCTACGCGGGCAATCGCAAGCTGCAAGGCCATGCCTCTATCAAGCGCTTCCAGAGCGGCATGACCTGGCTTGCCCAGATCATTATGTTCCTGGTCTTGGGACTGCTTGCGATGCCGTCGCAGTTTCCGGCGATTGCCGTTCCCGCCGTGCTGCTCGCCCTGTTCCTGATCTTCATCGCGCGCCCGCTCGCCATCTGGCTCTCGTTGCTCCCCTTCGACTATACGCAGCGGGAGATCGGCTTTGTCGCGTGGGTCGGCTTGCGCGGCGCCGTTTCGATCCTGCTCGCCATCATGCCCATTCTCGGCGGCTTGGAGAACAGCCAGATCTATTTCAACACCGCCTTCATCATCGTGCTCGTCTCGCTTCTCGTGCAGGGCTGGACGATCAAGCCGGTCGCCAAGAAGCTGGGGCTCATCATCCCGCCGCGCATGGGTGCCGTCGACAAGGTCGAAGTCGATCTGCCGGGTGCGGCAAACCACGAGCTCCTCTCCTACCGCGTTATCAAGGACAGCCCGGTGCTTCGCGGCGAACGCATCCCGCGCTGGGCGACGCCGTCGCTCGTCATCCGCGACGGCAAGTCGATGCGTTATCAATATGCGGGCCGGCTACGCGAGAACGACCTCGTCTATCTGTTCGTCGTGCCGTCCTACTCGCGGCTGCTCGACAAGCTCTTTGCCAGCCGCGCGCCGGTGGAAGAGGATGACGCCGATTTCTTCGGCGCATTCGCGCTATCGCCCGCCCGGCCAGCGGCCGATCTCGACGCCGCCTATGGCCCCGGCCTGCTGAACGAATCCGAGAAAGGGCTGACGATCGCCGAACTGATGAAGCATCGTCTGGGCGGCAAGGCGGATTATGCGGACCGGGTCCGTCTCGGCTCGATCATTCTCATCGTCCGCGATCTCGATGATCAGGACCACATCACTTCGGTCGGCATGTCGCTGGAGGCTGTAGAGCCCGCCACCACCCTGCCGATCTTCCTCAATTTGCACGACATCATCGATCGCATCCGCGACCGCATCAAAGGTCGCAGAAGCCGGGAAGCAGCGGCTGCGGCGGCATCAGCCAAGGGCGATCAAAACCCGCCATGAGTGCCTTGCGTCTGCGATCATCCTTGCTATGGTCGCCGCATCTTTTGGGCAATAACGAACGGATTTTTCCATGCCTTCCTTCAAGACCCTCGACGACCTCAACGATGTTGCCGGCAAGCGCGTCCTCGTTCGCGTTGACCTCAATGTTCCGGTCAAAGACGGCAAAGTAACCGACACCACACGCATCGAGCGTGTTGCCCCGACGATCCTGGAGCTCTCCAACAAAGGTGCCAAGGTCATCCTGCTGGCGCACTTCGGCCGCCCTAAGGATGGCCCGTCGCAGGACCTTTCGCTGTCGCTGATCGCTCCGTCCGTCGAGGAGGTGCTGGACCACTCCGTGGCAACCGCCGGCGACTGCATCGGCGCAGCAGCAGCGGAGGCAGTTGGTGCGATGAAGAACGGTGACATCCTGCTCATGGAAAACACCCGCTTCCACAAGGGCGAAGAGAAGAACGACCCCGATTTCGTCAAGGCGCTTGCGGCGAACGGCGACATCTACGTCAACGACGCCTTCTCTGCTGCCCACCGCGCACATGCCTCGACGGAAGGCCTCGCCCATCATCTTCCCGCCCATGCGGGCCGCACCATGCAGGCCGAGCTTGAGGCCCTTGAGAGTGGTCTCGGCAACCCGGCCCGTCCTGTCGTCGCCATCGTCGGCGGCGCCAAGGTTTCGACCAAGATCGACCTCTTGATGAACCTTGTGAAGAAAGTCGATGCGCTGGTGATCGGCGGCGGCATGGCAAACACCTTCATTGCCGCCCGCGGCACGAATGTCGGCAAGTCGCTCTGCGAGCACGATCTTGCAGACACCGCCAAGCAGATCATGATCGAAGCGGCCACGGCCGGCTGCGCCATCATTCTGCCGGAAGACGGCGTCGTTGCCCGCGAATTCAAGGCAAACGCCGCCAACGAAACGGTCGCAATCGACGCGATCCCCAATGACGCTATGGTGCTGGACGTCGGCCCGAAGTCGGTCGAGGCGATCAAGGCATGGATCGAGCGCGCCAATACGCTGGTCTGGAATGGCCCGCTCGGCGCGTTCGAGATCGAGCCTTTCGACAAGGCAACCGTCGCGGCAGCGAAATTTGCGGCCGAGCGCACGAAGGCCGGCAAGCTCACCTCGGTGGCCGGCGGTGGCGATACGGTCTCGGCGTTGAACCACGCCGGCGTGGCCGACGATTTCAGCTATGTGTCGACGGCCGGCGGCGCCTTCCTTGAGTGGATGGAAGGCAAAGTGCTCCCCGGTGTCGCTGTGCTCAACAAGCACAAATAATTCAAGCGAACGAATTTAACAAATTTTACATGTAGATAGACCGCGGCGCGAAAGCTCCGCGGTCTTTTGCTCATTTGGAGTACAAAAGCCCAAACTTTCAAACGATTAAAAAAAATTCAAACGTTTCAGACAATTTTGCTGCCGTTTTCCCACCCATAAACTTCTGTTATCCGCGACCTATATCTACTGGTTGACGATTTTTTTGCTGTGGAGAGAAACGATATGAGCGAACGTTTGGAAGACATTGCCGTGCGTATGGTGGCTGGTGGCCGCGGGCTGCTTGCAGCAGATGAATCGACAGCCACAATCGGGAAGCGGTTCGACACGATCGGACTTGAATCGACGGAAACGAGCCGTCGCGACTACCGCGAAATGCTGTTCCGCACCGAAGACGCGATGCGTCAGTATATCTCCGGCGTGATCCTCTACGAAGAGACCCTCCACCAGAAGGCAGCAGACGGCACGCCCCTTGTCGACGTCATCCGTGCGGCCGACAGCATCCCGGGCATCAAGGTCGATATCGGCGCAAAGCCGATGGCAGCCTATCCCGGCGAAACCATCACCGAAGGCCTCGACGGCCTCGCAGACCGTCTTGCGAAGTATTATGAAGCCGGCGCCCGCTTCGCCAAGTGGCGCGGCGTTATCGCAATCTCCTCCACGCTGCCCACCTGGGGCTCCATGAAAGCCAACGCCCACGCCCTCGCCCGCTATGCCGCGCTGTGCCAGCAGGCCAACATCGTGCCGATCGTCGAACCGGAATGCCTGATGGACGGCAAGCCAGGCGACCACAACATCGATCGCTGCGCCGAGGTCACCGAATGGACGCTGCGCACCGTCTTCAAGGAATTGGCAGACGCCCGCGTCAGCCTCGAAGGCATGATCCTCAAGCCGAACATGGTCATCGACGGCAAGAACGCCCGCAAGGCTTCCGTCGCCGAGGTCGCCGAGCGCACGGTCGAGGTGCTGAAGCGCACCGTTCCGTCGGCCGTTCCCGGCATTGCCTTCCTCTCGGGTGGCCAGTCCACCGAAGAAGCGTCGGCGCATCTTTCCGCGATCAACTCCGGTTATGACCTGCCGTGGACTGTGACCTTCTCTTACGGCCGCGCACTGCAGGATACGGCACTGAAGGCTTGGGGCGGCAAGCAGGAAAACATTGCCGCCGGCCAGCGTGCCTTTGCCCACCGCGCCGAAATGAACAGCCTCGCCGCCAAGGGCAGCTGGAAGAAGGATCTGGAGAAGGCGGCCTAAGCCATCTTCTGATCGACAAGAAAAGCAAAACCGGTCGTCGCAGACGGCCGGTTTCTGCATTGTAAGGGCGACAACTTTCCGGCTTCTGCAGCCGGCGGATCGCCGGTAGAGATCGTGGTATCAGCCCTCTCGGAGCCGCCATGAGAACCGTTGCCTTCACGACAGTCGATGTCTTCACCTGTACTCGCTTCGAAGGCAACCCGCTCGCCGTGATGACGGACGCGCGTGGCCTGACGGACGCAGACATGCAGAATATTGCCGCCGAGTTCGGCTATTCGGAAGTCACCTTCGTGCTGCCGCCAGAAGATCCGGTAAATACCGCCCGTGTCCGCATCTTCACACCCACCATGGAGGTTCCCTTTGCGGGGCATCCGAACGTCGGGACGGCTTATGTGCTCGGCCAACAGCGCGAGGTCTTCGGACGGCCGGTCGGCGACAGCCTGCGCTTCGAAGAGAAGGCGGGTCTCGTCGAGGTCAACCTGAAGCGTGACGACGGTGAGGTGCTGTCGGCATCGATTCGTGCGCCGAAGCCGCTCACCATCGGCAACACGATATCCGAGGAAACCGTTGCGCGCTGTATAGTGATCGAGCCGCAGGAAATCCGGGTGGCGAAGCACCGACCGGTTGTCGCCTCCGTTGGACTGAGTTTCGCCGTCGCGGAACTGGCAGACCTTGCCGCCCTCGGTCGCGCCCGCCCGAACCTCACCTATTTCCAGGATGCCGCCGGCCCGACTGCCGAAGGCAATCACGATTTCTCGCTTTTCGTCTATGTGCGCTCCCAGGAAGAGCCGTGGACGATCCGCGCCCGGATGTTCGCGCCGCTCGACAACGTTGCGGAGGATCCGGCGACCGGCAGCGCCTCGGCAGCCCTCGGCGCCTACCTCGTTTCGCTGGAGCCGGATGCGGACATGAACGTTTCGCTCACCATCGAGCAAGGCGTCGAGATGGGACGCCGCAGCATCATCGGCATCGAAGCCGTCAAGAAGGACGGCATCGTTTCCGATGTGACGATCTCGGGCAGCTGCGCGCCGGTCATGCGCGGCGAAATCACGTACTAAACGAACAGATCGCGGCCAAGCAGCGCCACCGCCCAGACCCCAAACGCGATCAGGGCGATCTTCCAGAAATCCATGCGCCGCCGCAGCCCCGGAACGCCCAGCGGCTTGATCAGCTGAATCGCCATCGCCAAGATGAGCAGCAGAGCGATCAGCTTCGTCATGTCTTTATTTTTCCATCTCTTCTGAATGTCACAGGACGGACATTTTTTCACGTCACGACTGTATTTATTCATGCCGTAAAGGCATTTGGGGGCACAATCAATCATCTCGAGGCTGGGCGACACTCCGTGTTGCCATCTGTCTTTGCAATCAACGCATAGAGTCTGGCTATATGAAAAGAAATCTGCTGTCCGTCGCCTCGCTTCTCTTCGGGACGCTGTTTCTCTTCATGGGCAATGGGTTGCAGGGCATCCTGCTTCCGGTTCGCGGCAACCTGGAAGGCTACGCGACAACCACGCTCGGCCTGCTCGGCACGTCCTGGGCTGCCGGCTTCGTCATCGGTTGCCTCGTCGCGCCGAAATTGGTGCGCCGCGTTGGCCATGTCCGTGCCTTCTCCGGCTTCATTGCGATTATCGCGATCATCGCCCTGGTCAGCGGCATTATCATCCACCCCGTCTGGTGGGTGCTGCTGCGCGCCGTCACCGGTTTTGCGACCGCCGGCACCTCGATGATCATCGAGAGCTGGCTGAACGAGCGCGCCACAAACGAGAGCCGCGGCGCAATCTTCTCGCTGTATATCGCCATCACGCTCTTCGGCGTCGTGGCGGGTCAGATGATGATCCCGCTCGAGGATGTTCGCACGCCTGTCCTGTTCATGGTCTGCGGCATCTTCTACTGCATCGCGATGCTGCCGACGACGCTCTCGACCGCAGCCTCGCCGCAGCCGCTGAAGGCCGTGAAGCTGGATCTTCCGGCCCTTTACCGCAACTCCCCGGTCTCCTGCCTTGGCATTCTCCTCGTCGGCATCGCCAACGGCGCATACGGAACGCTGGGCGCTGTCTTCGGCGCAGGCTCCGGCCTGTCCGACACCAGCATCGCCATCATGATGAGCTCCACCATCTTCGCGGGCGCCGTGATGCAGCTGCCGGCAGGGCGGCTTTCCGACCGCATCGACCGGCGCTATGTGCTGGCAGCCATGTCGGCCATCGCGGCCTTCGCCGGCCTGTTGATCGCCATCCTGCAACCATCGTCACCGGCCTTCATCATCGGCCTCGTCGTCCTTTACGGCGCCGTTGCCAACACCCTCTATCCGATCGCGGTTGCGCACGCCAACGACTTTGCCTCGGCAGAGGATTTCGTAAAGGTTTCGGGCGGCTTGTTGCTCCTCTACGGCATCGGCACCATCATCGGCCCGACCATCGGCGGCCCCGTCATGTCGATGATCAATCCGCACGCCCTCTTCCTGGTGACGGCAATCGCCCATGTGTTGATCACCGCCTATGCCATCATCCGCAGCCGCATGCGCGCCGCCGTTCCCGCCGGCGATCGCGACGCCTTTACCACCATTCCGACGGCTACATCGCAGACGCTGACGCCCGAAAGCATGTCGCTTGCCGACCGCGGAACCGGCAAGACTCCCGAAACCGGCGATCCTGCCCTAAAATATAGCTGAGGCATACAAGGGAGGATAGCATATGAGCTTCATCGACGATGACCGGCCGCAGAAGAAGGTTGCCCACGAGATCGGGGCCGACCTCTCCACCCTATCGGTCGACGAGTTGAGAGCGCGCGTGGAGCTGCTCAAGGCGGAAATCGTAAGACTCGAGGCGGAAGCTGCCAGCAAGACATCGACAAGATCAGCGGCGGAGAGCCTCTTCCGCTCGTAATTCGTCGGCTGACTATTGCAGAAAGCTAACGACCGAAGAGTGTTAATCCGAGACAGGTTTAAGCGGCCATTAAGCTTTATAAGGTATTACTGTACTCATCCAGTTCTTCTCTGGATCTCAGACAGTTTTCCATGCGGTGAATTGGTCTGATTTTTCTCCCTGTTTTACCTTGAGAGCCGCTTTTGCGGCTCTTCTTTTTTTATTGCGCTGGGGACCATTTCCATGAAACTGTGGAAGTTAACCCTTTCTTAAGAAACGCCTTGCGCAATTCGGCTAAAGCTACCATTTTAAACGCATAAAGACTGGCCGAGGAAACTTTTTCCCTTCGACTGGCGTTACCTGACCATAAGTAGATGCGTGCAACAGGGACTGTTTAAATGTCAGAGCTTGGATTGAACACGATCAGTTTTGCAGGTCGCGCTGCCGCATCCTCGCAGTTCAAGACACTATATTCGGAAGGCATGTCGCTGGTTGAAGAAACCGCCGCCTATCTCGATGGCCAGGGCCGCGCTGCCTCCAAGGTTCTGCCGCGCATGGCATCCGTCCTCTATGCCGCTGAATCGATGCGCCTGACCACCCGCCTGATGCAGATGGCCTCCTGGCTACTGCTGCAGCGCGCCGTCAACAATGGCGAGATGTCGCGCGATCAGGTTCTGGCCGAGAAGAACAAGGTTCGCCTCGACGGCTTCAACGTCGACCGCAATGCGCCGGGCTGGGGCGATCTGCCGGAATCCTTCCGCGACCTGATCGAACGCTCGTTGCGCCTGCAGAATCGTGTCGCCCTGCTCGATCGCGAAATCTACCGTCCGCCGGAAGCCCCGATCGTTCCCGACAACCAGAACAGCGTACAGGCTCAGCTGAGCCTGCTGCAGACGGCCTTCGGCAACAACTGAACCGCCGCAACCTGAATTCACGAAACCGGCGGCGTCCCGCGCAGCCGGTTTTTCTTTGTGCGCACAACAACCACGCGACTCAACGTAGTGGCGAGGCAGCAAATGCGTTGACGCAAGGAGGGACACCTCCTGCCTCCTTCCGGCCCTTGCGGACCCGCGGGTTCCTGCATGGGAGGCTTTCGTATGCCTGACGGCACCCGAAACACTAAACCATATCGGTCGTGGAGAACAGCTTTGCCCCGTCCGAAAAGCAGACGTTGGCGGCGACGACAGCTGGAGGTCGCGGTTGCGCCATGAACGTCATTCGCGCCGCACCCCGCAAAGGTCGTGAACCGACCCTAAGGGGTCACCCGTCAATTTCCACTTCCGCTTCGCAGTTTACAGGCGCATTCAAAGGGATGGCCATGCCGATGGACGAGCGGGCGTGGGCGCCAACGTCAGGGCCGTACAGCTCCAGTATCAAATCGGAATAACCGTTTGTGACCAGCGGGGTCTCATTGAAACCCGGAGCAACATTCACCATGGCGAAGACGCGCAGCCACGCCGTAACCCGATCGAGGTTTCCGACTGCCCGCTGAGGCTCGCGAGATGAGCCAGGGCACCGAGCCGCGCTGACGCGTAACCCTGCTCAGGCGAAACCTCGGTCCCGACCTTGCCGAGGGGTTTCGCCAATGTCCCATCCCGGCTGCACGCGACGTGACCCGATATGTCGGCGCGGTTGCCGCGCACCCGGACCCAGGCGAAAGGCATACGCAGCCCCTCGCGAACTTTCAGAGGCTCGGGCAGTTCCAGACCCATAGCGGCCAGACGTTGTTCGATGATCGCCATAGCGCACCTCTGAGCCTGATTAGGGTACGATGTCGTCAAGTTCCGGCATCAGCACGACACTCTCGTTCGCTGCGGGGTCGTTGCGGGCAGCGAGGAACTCGGCGTTTTCCGTGCTGCGGTTCACGGCAAGATGCGGAACGCCGGCCGGAATGAACAGGTAGTCGCCGGGGAGGACCTTTTCGCATCGTTCAAGCTCGGCCCCCGACCAAATCTCGATCTCTTTGCCCGCGGTCATAAGCAGGGCCGTCTCGTGTCCCTGATGGCGATGGGCGCTGGTTCGTCGTCCTGCGGGTAGCGAGATCATCCCGAGCCACAGCATGCTGGATCCGACGCTCTCCGCCGAGACTCCCGAGCGATAGACAGATCCCTGCTCGGCGACATAGCTGTCACTGCCGCGTACGATTTTCGCGGTTGATGCATGAGCATTCTTCGCTTGCATTGTTTCGTTCTCCATCGTTCCCACCACTTCAACTGCTGCATGGAGCTGAATCTGCGCGCGGAGCCGGCGCAAGTCCTGAACGAAGGCCGAAAAATTCCGAAAACTGCGAAATCGGGCGTATCATTCCCAAGTCATGAACACCCAGCACCTTGTATTCGGCCCCTTCGAGTTCATTACCGAGAACGGATGCCTTCTCCGTGATAACAGGCCTGTCGCCATCGGCGCCCGCGGCGCTTCGCTGCTTGCCGTTCTGCTCGCGGCAGATGGGCGCATCGTCGCCAAGTCGGCGCTGATGGATGCTGTTTGGCCGGGCCTCGCCGTCGAGGAGAGTAATCTTTCCGTTCAGATTGCTGCCCTTCGCAAGCTGCTCGGCCCGGCATCAGACGGCGGCGACTGGATCGTTACGGTCCCACGGGTGGGATACAGATTTTCCGGTCCGGTGGAGAGCCGGACCGACGGACCCGGTAGCGAAGGGCATGCGGAGGCGAGATCCAGCCCCGCGATCGCAGTACTGCCTTTCGAGGATCTTGGCGGAGATGCCGAGAGACAATATCTGGCCGACGGTATCGCCGACGACCTGATCGTGGCGCTCGCCCGGTTCCGATGGTTCCGCGTCGCGTCGCGTGGGGCGAGTTTCGCAATGAGGAATGGCCCGAGGGATCCGAAGTCTATCGCGCACGAACTTGGCGTTGATTTTCTGGTGGATGGAGCCATCCGGCATACCTGCGATCGGATGCGGATATCGGTTTACCTTGCCGACGCAATGAAGGATGTCACTGTCTGGTCCGAACATTACGATCTTCAGGTGGCCGAGGTATTTGCAGTGCAGGACGCCATCGCCGAGCGGATTGCAGCGGCGGTCGAGCCGGAACTGCTGTTGCGGCATGGACTTCAGGTTGCTCCGCACACCGGCAACGTGACCGCATGGGACCTTGTACGGCAAGGTACATTCAATTTTCACAAGGTAACGCAGCCAACCCATCTTCTCGCAAGGAGATTCTTCCGGGAGGCCGCGGAGCTCGATCCCATGCTTCCAGAGGCGCAGATCTGGCGGGCACGGGTCAACGCAGGCCTCATCGCCTATGGCTGGACAGAAAATCCCGCCGCGGACGGGAAGGAAGGTCTCGATGCGGCCTTGCGGGCGATATATCTCGACGCCCGAAATCCGTATGCGCACTATGCGCTGGCGATTGTGTCGGCCTACACAGGCAGGGCTGACCAGGCGATCCTCGCAGCCGAGCGGTCCATCGAACTCGGTCCTAGCTTCGCCTTGGGGTATCTCGTCCTCGGCATGGCCCGCCTTTTCGTGGGCGATGCGGCCGGCGCGCGAAAGCCACTGGCTCGGGGCCTCGAACTCAACCCCCATGATCCGCAGAATGCGGCCTGGTTCAGTTTCTTGATGCTTGCGCTGTTCTTTTCGGGCGACGTCGAGGGCGCACTTGACACGGGACGAATGGCGCTAAAGGCGCGGCCTGACTGGCCGGCGCTGCTCCGCATTCAGGCGTGCTGCCACACGGCGTTGGGACATAGTCAGGAGGCTCGCCGTTTCTCCGCCGCTGTAGGCGATCTCCCGGAGCCTGCCGGCGATGCGCTTGGTCCGTTCAGAGATAGCAACAAGGAATGGGCGACCCGTCTCGAGGGCCTGCTGCAAGAGGCAGAACATCAAACGACCGGTTCCGGTCGTAACGCCATCTTTCCTGAAGACTAGGCAAATGACCGCTTTCCACCCTCTCGCGACGTTCCTGCCGAGCGGCGGCAATAACGAAGCAGGTCAGCTCGAGACCTCAATCCGGATCGTTGAATGTCTGCTATCGCTTTTCCCATGCCAGAAACGCGCAGCGGGTTCGTTCTCCGGCCACAAGTCGGTCGCCCGTCACGAGCGTGTCGAAGTCCACTCACGGCGCAAAGCTGCCGTGGTGGATGCTGGAAATCGGCTTGGTGCTATTTCCTGAGCAATTCCACAAAAAAGCCCCGCCGAAGCGGGGCTCTTTCAAACTCTGCCAAGCGACAGCGATTAGAGGCCGAGGCCGCCGAAACGCTTGTTGAACTTGGAAACGCGACCGCCGCGGTCCATGAGTTGCTGGTTGCCACCAGTCCATGCCGGATGCGACTTGGAGTCGATTTCGAGGTTCATGACTGCGCCTTCAGAACCCCAGGTCGAGCGGGTTTCGTATTCGGTGCCGTCGGTCATGACTACCTTGATCGTGTGGTAGTCGGGATGGATATCTGCCTTCATAACAATCTTCCTGCCATGCAACGTCCAATTTGACGCATATTCGTTGCGACAAGAGGACCGATTGAATAAATGAAGCCGCAGACGCAAAAGGCTACGGCTTCCCATTAGGATGGGCTGCCTATACATGAAGGCCGGCAGGATAACAAGAGCCATCAGCCGCGGATGAGCGGTGTCGAAGGCGATCGGAGACGAATTGGCATACGCAGGGCAACCCGAGGAAAAGAAGTCTCGTTCGCTGAAGCCGCTCGGCAGGTTGACACCCTATGTGATGCACTATCGCGGCATGGTCACAGGGGCGCTTGCCGCCCTGGCACTTGCCGCTGTCACTTCGCTTGCTCTGCCGCTCGCCGTCCGCCGCATGATCGACCATGGCTTCACACAGGCCGACGGCAGTTTCATCAACAGCTATTTCCTGATGCTGATGATCATGGCGATCGTGCTCGCCATCGCGAGCGCCCTTCGCTACTACTTCGTCATCACCCTTGGTGAGCGTGTGGTATCCGATTTGCGCCGCGATGTTTTCAATCACGTCACGCGCCTGTCTCCCTCGTTCTTCGACGTCAACCAGTCCGGCGAGATCGTCTCGCGCCTGACGGCGGACACGACGCAGATCAAGTCGGCTGTCGGCGCGACGGCCTCCGTCGCCCTGCGCAACCTCATTCTCTGTCTCGGCGCGATGGGCATGATGATCGTGACGTCGCCAAAGCTGTCCAGCCTGGTGATCGGTGCGATCCCGTTGATCGTCTTTCCGTTGGTCGGCTTCGGCCGCTCCGTCCGGAAGCGCTCGCGCTCGGCTCAGGATACGCTGGCCGACGCCTCTGCTTTCGCCAACGAAACGATTGCGGCCAGCCGTACCGTCCAGGCCTTCGGGGGCGAGGATG
Organism: Rhizobium sp. 01T417; assembly: GCF_056398905.1. Classification (NCBI taxonomy): domain Bacteria; kingdom Pseudomonadati; phylum Pseudomonadota; class Alphaproteobacteria; order Hyphomicrobiales; family Rhizobiaceae; genus Rhizobium; species Rhizobium sp. 01T417. The sequence continues at coordinate 13,668 of NZ_JBFTQH010000043.1, forward strand.
CCGCCGCCTCGCGTTACGGGATGGCCGTCGAAACCGCCTATGACGCTGCCCGGGCCGCAATTCGCTCGCGCGCCCTGCTGACCGGCATCGCCATTACCCTCATCTTCGGCAGCGTCGTCGCCGTTCTCTGGGTCGGCGCCCATAACGTCCTCGCCGGCACGTTGTCGCCAGGCACTCTTGGCCAGTTTCTTCTCTACTCCGTCATTGCCGCAGGCTCGCTCGGCGCACTCTCCGAGGTATGGGGCGAGCTCTCGCAGGCCGCGGGAGCGGCCGATCGGCTGACGGAATTGCTCGACGAGGTTTCCCCGATTTCCGCACCGGCTGCGCCCGTTGCCTTGCCCGCTCCGGCGCAAGGCCGTGTCCTGTTTACCGACGTGCATTTCGCCTATCCCTCACGGCCGGAGCGATCCGCGCTGCATGGCTTGAATTTCGGCGTCGCTCCCGGCGAAACCGTCGCGATCGTTGGCCCCTCCGGCGCCGGAAAAAGCACCGTCTTCTCGCTGCTGCTGCGCTTCTATGACCCGCAGAAGGGCGCCGTGATGATCGACGGAGTGGATGCACGCAGCAGCGACCCCGACGAACTGCGCAAGCGCCTAGCGATCGTGCCCCAGGACGTCACGATCTTTGCGGCTTCCATTCACGACAACATCGCCTTCGGCCGTCCCGAGGCAAGCCGCGAAGAGGTGCGGGCCGCCGCGATCGCTGCACAGGCCGACGAATTCATCGCTCGTTTGGAGAAGGGATACGACACCGAGGTGGGAGAGCGCGGCATCACGCTTTCCGGCGGTCAACGCCAGCGCATCGCCATCGCCCGCGCCATCCTCAAGGACGCACCGGTCCTGCTTCTCGACGAAGCGACGTCGGCCCTGGACGCCGAAAGCGAAACGCTTGTGCAGAAGGCCCTCGACGGGTTGATGACCGGCCGCACCACGCTCGTCATCGCCCATCGCCTCGCGACCGTGCTGAAGGCCGACCGTATCCTCGTCATGGATCAGGGACGCGTTGTCGAAGAGGGAACACATCAGAGCCTCATCAGGGAGGGCGGCATATACGCCAAGCTTGCGAGGCTGCAGTTCGAAACCGGCGCCGGGGACTTTCTCGCCGCTGCAAGATGATTGCCTGACCACACGCTCTTCCTCGACCCCCGGCCTCCGCCGGTTGCAACGGCGTGTGATCTTTGCGTGTATATTTACATAATGCACGCAAAGATTACACCCGGTTTATGGGTGAACGCCATGTCGTCGCGTTCTGAGGGGAGGCTCAGTTGAACTCGATAAGCTTTGCCGAGATGCTAGTCGTACTCGTCGCCGTAGCCGTCGTCATAACGATGCTGCTGTGCTATCGCTCGCTGCGGGAGGCCCGGGATTGGTCGCTCACCGATGCCTTGTCGGAGGAAGTCGCCTTGACGAAGACTGATACGGCCGGAAACGCCATTGATGCCGCCGGCAATGCGCTCGCAGCAGGGCAAGTCCCTCTCACCGTCACGATGATGAAGGCGAGCCGAGCCGCTTTATCGCGCTTGTCGGAACCGTCGCGATCCTGATGCTCTATGTCGGCTTTGGCCTTGCCTGCCTCCATCGCTTCGCCAGCGGCAACGAGATCCCCGATATGACGAAGGGCGCCAACTTCTTCTATTCCGGCCTGGTGCTCTTTGCGCCCTACCTGATCAACAAGTTTTCGTCGGTCTTCTCGATCTTCAAACCGTAAGACCTATACATCAGGGGCGTATGTCGTCCCTGACGGCCCGTCAGTCGCGTCGGTTGCAAAGCGCGCAAATATCCCGATGGAATAGTTGCGTTTTTTGTTCTAGGCTGCACCTGCAGATAGGACAACATCCTGATTCCGGGAGAAAAATCGATGTATAAGTTCGAAGTTTACAAGGACAAGGCTGGCGAGTTCCGTTTCCGTTTCAAAGCTCCGAATGGCGAAGCCATGTTCGGCTCCGAAGGCTATAAAGCCAAGGCATCGGCGCTCAGCGCCATCGAATCCATCAAGAAGAATTCTCCCGGCGCAGAAGTCGTCGACACGACGAAGGCTGAGGCCTGATCACATAAGGCGGCGCCACAAACGCCGCCTTTAAACTGCCCGCCCGGCTACCCTGGCGGAAAAGATGCAGCCGCCGAGGAAGGTTCCCTCGAGCGCATTGTATCCGTGCATACCTCCACCACCAAAACCCGCCACTTCACCCGCCGCATAAAGCCCCGGAACCGGATCGCCACCATGGCCGATCACGCGCGCGGATAGATCCGTCTCCAGACCACCGAGCGACTTGCGTGTCAGGATGTGCAGCCGCACGGCAATGAGCGGCCCGGCCCTGGGGTCAAGCAGTGCATGCGGCCTGGCCGTCCGCATCAAGCGATCCCCGAGATAGCGCCGCGCCCCTCGAATGGCGACCACCTGTGCGTCCTTGGCAAAGGGATTGGCGATCTCCCTGTCGCGCGCCTCGATCTGCGTCCTGAGGCGGCTCGCATCCACACGTTTTTCACCCGTCAACCCGTTCATGCCGTCGACAAGCGATTCCAGCGTGTCGCGAACGACGAAATCCTCGCCTTTGTCCATGAACGCACGAACCGGCCCCGGCGGCTCCTTGCCCAACCGCTTGAGAAGCAGGCGGATATCCTTGCCCGTGATATCAGGATTCTGCTCGGAACCGGAAAGGGCAAACTCCTTCTTGATGATTGCCTTGGTCAGGATGAACCAGCTGTGGTCCTGCCCGGTTGCGCAGATCGCCTTCAGAGTCCCCAGCGTATCGAAGCCGGGCATCGCTGGCGGAGTAAAGCGGTTACCCCAGGCGTCGCACCAGAAGGAGGAGGGACCCGGCAGGATGCGTATGCCGTGATTGCGCCAGATCGGGTCCCAATTCCTCACGCCCTCCGTGTAGTGCCACATCCGATCCGAATTGATCTCCCGCCCGCCAGCACGCTCGGCGATCTCGATCATTCGACCGTCTACATGGGCGGGCACGCCGGCGACCATTTCGGCCGGGGGCCGCCCCAACCTATCGACCGGCCATCTCCGGCGCACCGCGTCGTGATTACCCCCGATACCCCCTGATGTGACGATCGTCGCGCCGGCCCGAACCTCGAAGAGCGCCGAAAACATACGGTTTGTCTCCCGCCCTCGCACGGAAGCATCGGGCTGAAGGACCGAGCCGCAGGCGCCGCAGACGACGCCGTCCTGAACGAGAAGATCATCCACCTGATGCCGGAACAGAAGCGTAACAAGGCCCTTCGCTTCCGCTTCGCGCACGCGGCGAACAAAGGGGGCAAGCACAGCCGGCCCGGTTCCCCAGGTCACATGAAAGCGCGGTACGGAGTTTCCGTGGCCGTGCGCCAAGCCGCCTCCCCGCTCGGCCCAACCGACCACCGGGAACCAGCGCATTCCCTGCTGATAAAGCCATGAACGCTTTTCGCCTGCGGCGAACTCCAGATAGGCCTCTGCCCAGCGACGCGGCCAGTAGTCTTCCGGCCTGTCGAATGACGCGGACCCCATCCAGTCCTGTCGCGCCAGGCCGAGGTTGTCGCGAATGCCCAGCAGCCGCTGTTCAGGGCTGTCGACGAAGAACAGCCCGCCCAGAGACCAGAATGCCTGCCCACCGACGCTCTGTTCGCCCTCCTGCTCGACGATGCAGACCTTCCGTCCGCGCTCCGCTGCCTCCGCCGCCGCCACAAGCCCGGCAAGTCCTGCGCCGATGACCAGCACATCACATTCAATCAAAGCATTCTCCCCCAAAAGACACGAGCCTACGCGGAGCCCCGCCCGGCGACAACGCCACTTTTCCGCCGTGAAATTTTTTTGGCCGGATGTCGAAATGAGCCAACGCCGAGTCTCATTCTCTCGGAACGGTCTACCGCCGATCCCCCAAGCGTTGCAGCTTTCTGCTTTTGGTTCTTAGATGCCTGCACGCCGGTCAACACAACCATTCTGGAGGAATACACATGCAATACGCGCTCATCGTTCGCGAATCGTCGCGGGATTTTGCCCGCCGCGCCGATCCCACCTACCGCGACGGCTGGATCGCCTACACGCAGGCTCTGATCCAAGCCGGCATCATGACCGGCGGCGCCGGCCTGACCGCGCCCGAAACCGGCACGGTGGTGCGGCGCAAGGGCGAGGACCACGACGTGCAGGATGGTCCATACCCTGAGGGCAAGGAGCAGTTGGGAGGCTTCTATCTGATCGACGTACCGGACTTCGATACGGCGCTCGAATGGGCGACCCGGGTTCCGGTCTCCGCAGAAGGTTCGGTCGAAGTGCGCCCTCGCCTTCAGATGTGAGGCGGACATGACGGTCGAAGCCGAACGCGTCGCCGAAAGGGTGGCGCGTCAATCCTATGGCAAGCTGGTCGCCTTCCTGGCGGCCCGCTCCCGCGATCTGCCGGCCGCCGAGGATGCGTTGTCACAAGCGCTCGTCGATGCTCTGCGGGTCTGGCCGGAACGCGGCATCCCCGACAGGCCGGAGGCGTGGGTGCTGGTCGCTGCGCGGCGCAACCTCATGCGAGCTGCACGCCATCGATCCGTTCGCGAGAATGCGCGACCAACGATCGTCCTGGCCTTCGAGGAGGCCGAGGCGAGGATGAACGAAGTGGCCACCGACGCGTTGCCCGACGAACGCCTGAAGCTGCTTTTCGCCTGCACTCATCCGCAAATCGACAAGGGCATTCACACGCCGCTGATGCTGCAAGTCGTGTTGGGCATCGACGCAAAAGCAATCGCGCAGGCCTTCGTGGTTTCGCCTGCCGCCATGGGCCAGCGGTTGGTCCGGGCCAAGGCGAACATTCGCGATACCGGCATCGGGTTTGCCATACCCGATCGACACTCGCTGCCCGAGCGTCTGTCCGCCGTTCTTTCCGCAATCTACGCGGCCTACGGGCTTGGTTGGGACAATCTCGATGGCGCCGATGGCGGTCGCAGTGGCCTTTCCAGCGAAGCCATCTGGCTCTGCCGGGCGCTGCTTTCAATGCTTCCCGAAGAGCCAGAGGTGATCGGTTTGCTTGCCCTGATGCTCTATTGCGAGGGTCGACGTGCCGCGCGGCACAATGCCGAGGGCGAGTACATCGCGCTCGACAAGCAGTCGAGGGATCGCTGGAATGCGATCATGCTCGCCGAAGCCGACACGCTGCTCCGCAAGGCCGGCGCCGCCAACCGCTTCGGTCCGTTCCAGTGCATGGCCGCCATTCAATCCGTTCATGCCGCCCGCCGGCTGACAGGCCTGACGGACTGGGACGCTCTCGTGATCTTGTATGATGCGCTGCTGATGATGCAGCCGACGATCGGCGCCCGCGTCAGCCGTGCCGCCGTTCTCGGTCGCACGAAGGGACCCAAAGCTGGGCTGGCGTCTCTCGACGCCATGGACGCAAAGGAAATCAGAGCCTACCAGCCCTATTGGGCCGTTCGCGCGCACTTGCTGACGGAAGTTGGAGACTATCCGGCGGCAGAGGCCGCCTACCTTTCGGCAATCGGCCTCAGCGACAGCCCGGCGGTGCGCTGTTTCCTGATGGATCGCCTCACCGACGTTCGGTCGGGCGTCGCGTAACCCTACTTCTCGGTCAGCTTGAGCTCGATACGACGGTTGGTTGCGCGCGCCTCGGGCGTGTCGCCTGGTGCGATCGGCTGGAACTCGCCGAAGCCGGCGGCGACGAGACGGTCGGCCGGCACGCCGTGGGAAATCAGGAACTTGACGACCGAGATCGCACGTGCGGACGACAGCTGCCAGTTATCGACATATCGTCCGGTGCCCGCGAGCGGCACATTGTCCGTATGCCCATCGACACGCAGTACCCAGTTGATCTCAGGCGGAATTTCCTTGGCAACGTCGAGGAGCGCCGTCGCAAGCTTTGCCATCTCGACCTGCCCGTCCGGATTGAGATCCGCACTGCCCGAGGGAAACAGCACTTCCGACTGGAAGACGAAGCGGTCGCCGACAATCCTGATATTCTCGCGGTCGGACAGGATCTCGCGCAGGCGTCCGAAGAAGTCTGACCGGTAGCGGTTGAGCTCCTGCACGCGTTGCGCAAGAGCGACGTTCAGGCGCCGTCCGAGATCGGCGATCTTCGCCTGCGAACTCTGATCCTTCTGCTCGGAAGCCTGCAGAGCAGCTTCGACAGCGGCGATCTGGCTGCGCAAGGCGGCGATCTGCTGGTTGAGAAGCTCGACCTGGCTCATCGCCCGGTCACTCATCTGCTTCTGTTCGTCGAGTTCCTTCGTCAGGTTGCCGACACGTGCTTCCGCAGCGCTTTGTCCGCCCGACCCAGCATCAAGGAGCGCCTTCAGGCGGGATCTTTCGCTCTCGGCGGACGCTAGGGAGGCCTGCAGATTGGCGACGCTATCCTCGAGGTCCTGCTTGCTTCCCTTCTCCAGGGCGAGAAGCTGCGTCAATTCGTTGATCTGGCTGTTCAGCCGATTCAACACCTCGTCCCGGCCCGTAATCTCACGGCTCAGGATATATTGTCCGACCACGAAGACGGTCAGCACGAACATGATGGAGATCAGCAGTGTCGATAGTGCATCAACGAAACCTGGCCAGTAGTCCACCGCGCGTTGGGGGCGACGATTGCGGGCAAGAGCCATGGCTTACTTGCCCTCGGTCTTTTCGGGTTGCTGCATGCGTTGAGAGCGTTCGCCTGAGCCGTGCTTTTCCTGCGAGCCGATCCTCTCAGCCAGGCGATCGAGCGTGCGCCGCATCGCCTTCGTCTCGTCCTGCTGCGCCTCGATCCAGTCGCGAAGCATCTGCTGTTCATTGCGCATGTTCTTGACTAGGCCCTGAATGCCTTCGGCAAGGTTTGCCATTGCCGCAACCGACCTCTGGGTGCCGCCGCTGCCTTCCTCTGAGATCCGGCGCATATATTCGGAGAGCGCCCGAACGTCGTCCGGTGAGACCGCCGAGTTGGGATTGATGGTCGGGATCGCCACATCGGAGCCGACGTCGGTCACTGACGAAAGCCAGTTCTCCAGCTCCATGTAGAAGCGGTTCTGAGCACGGCCTGCCTGCAGATCAAGGAAACCCAAGATGAGCGAGCCGGACAAGCCAAGCAGCGACGACGAGAATGCCTGGCCCATGCCCGAAAGCGGCATCGAAAGCCCCTCCTTCAGCGCTCCGAGAACATCGGTCGAACCGTTCGAACCCGCGTCGAGCGTCTGAATAACCGAGCTGATCGAACCGATCGTGCCGATAAGACCCCAGAACGTACCAAGCAGGCCGAGAAAGACGAGGAGGCCGATCAGGTAGCGCGACACGTCGCGCGATTCATCGAGGCGGTTGGCAATGGAATCGAGAATGGAGCGAAACGCCGCCGTCGAGATTCCCGCCGAAGCGCTGCGGCTGCCGATCAGAGTCCGCATCGGAGCAAGCAGCTTCGGATTGCGGCCGACCTTGTCGGCGCTGCCTGCAGCGCGGAACGAATTGAACCACCGTACTTCCGGGCGCAACGACAGCACATGGCTGAAGACGAGGATGATACCGACCGCCAATACGCCGAGGATCAAACCGTTAAGGCCCGGATTGTGCATGAAAGCGGTCTGCGTCTGCCGGAAAAGAATGGCTGCGATGAACCCGACGATGATCAGAAACAGCACCATCGTCCAAAGAAACGGCATCGGACTGGAAAGTTTATAGCTGTAATTACCCGTGGTTTTTTCGGTCGAGCCGAACTCAGCCACATTCACATTTTCCATAGGTTCCGCAGCCTCCGGATTCATTTCAGCCGGAGACTAGAGCAACATTGTGCCGAATTGAAGTATGCGCGGAACGAAAACCGTGCCTTTACAACAGCGATTTACCGAGCCGGGATCGGGCGCTTGGCGACTTCAAGCAATGCCTTTTGGATATACTCGTTGCCTGCAACCACCGAGCCCGTCTCGAGAATGGACGAGCCGCCTTCCCAATCGGACACGTAGCCGCCGGCTTCGCGGATGAGCAGGATGCCCGCAGCGATATCCCAGGCCGACAACGCAGTTTCCCAATAGCCATCAAACCGACCGGCAGCCACATAGGCGAGATCGAGCGACGCCGCGCCCATGCGACGAATCCCGGCAACTTCGCCCATGACGTGCCGGAGTTCAACGAGGAACTTGCCGTGGTTTCCACGGCCGAGGTGCGGCACGCCGCAGGCAATGACGGAATCAGACAGCACGCGGCGTGCGCCGACACGCAGACGGCGATCGTTCAGGAAGGCGCCGCCGCCGCGTTCAGCGGTGTAGAGTTCGTCCGTCGCAGGATTGAAGACGACACCAGCCACGATTTCATTGTTGCGCTCGAGCGCGATCGATACCGCAAACATCGGGATGCCGTGCAGGAAGTTTGTCGTGCCGTCGAGCGGATCGACGATCCAGCGATGCGCTCCGTCCGTGCCCTTGATTTCCTCGCTCTCTTCGCCGAGGAAGCCATAGGTCGGGCGGGCCTTCAGCAGTTCGTCCTTAACGATCTTTTCGGCCTTGCGGTCGGCATTCGAGACGAAATCGCCCGGGCCTTTCACCGAGACCTGCAGGTTCTGCACTTCCCCGAAATCACGTCCCAGCGACTTGCCTGCCTTGATGGCAGCCTGAACCATGACATTGAGGAGAGCTGAACGAGCCATGTGAGCACTTTTCCTTGAGCGGTAAACGGTATGCGCTGTCAGGGTGGGAAAGGTCCCTGATCGCCGGAGAAGGCGGCGCTCGATAAGATTGGCGGCCTCAAGACCACAAAATCGGGAAAATTTCAAGAGGAGACCGTAGAACCACGACGCCGACGGAGAAATGCGACTCAAATATTTCTGGACAGATTGATCCGGAATTGCTATTTGCGTGTCCATGGCAAGGCACAAGGAATTCGACAAAGACAATGCTCTCGACGCTGCGATCGGCGTCTTCTCCCAGCATGGCTATGAGGGCAGCTCCACCGACACCCTGCTTGCGGCGATGAAGATCAGCCGGCAGAGCATGTATGATACCTTCGGCGACAAGCGCAGTCTCTACCTCCAGGCTCTGAAGCGTTACAATACCGACAGTATTCTGCGCATCATCGCGGACATGCAAAACGGCGCGCAACCGCTTGATGCCCTGGAGGCTGCCCTGTTCGCCTTCGCATCTCGACCTGCCTCGGAGGCGTCGAAGGGCTGCCTCGGCGTCAGCGCGATTTGCGAGTTTGGCCGCACCGACGCAGATGTGGCGACCTTGACTGACAGCGCCTCGGCAATGCTTGCCAAGGCAATCTTCACGCTGCTGAAGGATGGCCAGAGGAAAGGCCAGCTATCGGCGGAAATCGATCCCGAAACCGCCACCCAGTTTCTCGGTGCCACCCTATCCGGCATGAAAGTCAGCGCCCGCAACGGCGCAAGCCCCGAAACCCTGCGCACCATCGCCAGGCTCGCAATCCGCAGCCTTCGATAACAGCCCAATCGAAGAGCGCTGATTTTCCGCACCCGATTCTAGATTAAACAGTCCAGTAAGGAGAAATGAAAATGACGAAACCACTTGAAGGAAAGGTCGCAATCGTGACCGGCGGCTCACGCGGCATCGGCGCGGCGATCGTTCGCAGGCTGGCGATGGATGGCGCCACAGTCGCCTTCACCTTTGCCAATTCCAAGGAGAAAGCTGAAGCAATCAAAGCTGAGATCGAGTTGAAGGGCGGCAGGGCACTTGCCATTCAAGCCGACAGCGCGGATGCCGCAGCACTGCAGCGAGCCATCGACAAGGCTGCCGATCACTTTGGCTCCATCGACATTCTCGTCAACAACGCAGGAATCCTGTTGTTGAATAGCTTGGAAACCTTCCCTCTGGAGGACTTCGACCGCATGTTCGCCGTCAATGTGCGGGCCGTCTTTGCCGGCACGCAGGCCGCAGCGAAACATATGCATGAAGGCGGTCGGATCATCACCATCGGCAGCGTGACCGCGGAACGCAGCGGCTTTCCGACATCCGCTGTCTACAGCATGACCAAGGGCGCAGTCGCTGCGATGATGCGCGGCCTCGCGCGCGATCTCGGCCTGCGCGGCATTACCGTCAACACGATCCAGCCCGGGCCTACCGAGACGGACATGAATACCGATCCGCATGCCAATGAGATGTTGAAGGGGTTGATTGCCCTCGGTCGCATGGGAAAAGACCGCGAGATTGCAAGCCTTGCGGCCTATCTCGCAAGTTCAGAAGCGTCCTTCATCACCGGCGCCAGCCTGACGATCGACGGCGGCTATCTCGCCTGAGACAGAAAGCCGGCGGCACGAGCCGCCGGTCGTTCAGAGCCTTTCAGGGGTTAAATCACTGAAGCCGGCGGAATTTGTTGGCAGCATCGATGGCCGCCTTCTGCTGGTCGTCCTCGATGCCGAGATAGAAGTCTTCAAGTTCCGGGTCGGGCAGACCGGCGCGGCGCGACAGGACATACCATTTCGCGGCCTCGACAGGATCCGGCTTGGTTCCAAGCGCGTTGATATAGAGGTGCGCGAGCTTGTTCTGCGCAACGACGTTGCCACGATTGGCGGCAAGCCTCAGCCACTGGAAACCCTTGACGAAATCGCGCGGGCCGTTTTGACCGTTGACCAGCCAGATGCCAAGATCGACTTGGGCGGTGTCGAAGCCGGCATGCGCAGCACGTGCCATCCATTCGCGCGCCAGCTGCTTCTTTTCCTCCGGCAAGTCGGGCAGCGAGGCGTAAATCTCCGCCACCGCATACTGCGCGTCGGCGATGCCCTGTTCGGCAGACTTCTCATAATAAGGCAGGGCAAGCTTCAATCCCTTGTCGCCGGGATTGTCGGTCGTGAGGATCTGGCCCCAGTTGAATTGCGCCGAAGCATTTCCGCCATCGGCCGCCTTGTGCATGTATTCGTCGGCCTTGGCCTTGTCGCGCTTGACGTACCGGCCCTCGATCAGCATCAGCGCGTATTTGAACATTGCTGCAGCGTCGCCGCCTTCCGCACCCTTGCTGTACCAGAAGGCCGCGTTCTTCATGTCGCGTTTGACGCCCAGTCCGTCCGCCAGAAGCTCACCCATAAGCGTCTGCGCTGCCGGATCGCCGAGTTGTGCGCGGGCCAGAGCCTTTTCCATCGCCGTCAGATAGTAGCCGCGCTGATAGGCGCCGTAGGCCTCATCGACAACGCCCTTATAATCCTTTTCCGGCGGCAGGTCCGGCAACTTCGCACCCATGCGGTCGAAAACGCCAACGCCCGTCGAGGGTCCCGTGCCATCGGTCTGCGGCCGCCCGGCTTTGAGCGACTCTGGGGCGGTCGCCAGTGGCCGTGTCACGACATTGTCGACAACCTGGGCCGAAGCGCCATGGGTAAATCCCACCAAAATGGCGACAGTAAAGGCAGCGGACAGGCGCAGATGACGGGCTAGGATCGGCATGAGCGCGATATCAATCCTCAAACCGTGGCGCTTTTTCGTCCAAGAGCGCATTGATCTCGGCGACGATGGACGGCGCACGCCCGGCGTCCGCGAAAACCGCCAGCCGCAGCGCGACGAACTCCGCGCCGGTTTCGGCAACGGCCAGTGCGGAAGCTGGATCCGTACCGCCCATCACGATGCATGGGATCTCGATCATCGAAGCCCACCACTCGCCGAGCGCGAGGTTCTTGGGGTGCGCCTCCGGCTTGATGTCGCCGTCGAGCTTGCCGAAGAAGATGTAGTCCGGTCGCTCCTCGCCGATCTCAAGCGCATGGTGGCGATCAGCGGCATTGCCGCCGCCGACGATCAGCTTGTCGGCATACTTGTCGATCGCTTCGGAAATTTCGCTCGCCGGACCGGTCAGATGCAGGCCATCCGCCTTGCTGCGCCCGACGACGCGGCTGTCGCCCGCTAGCAGTGCGGCCGCACCTGACTCCTGAATGATGGGAACCAGCTTCTCGGCGTGCTTCTGGAACTCGCCGTCATTGAGGCTGTATTGCGGTACGATCACCGAGGCGACGTCACCGCCCTTCAAGGCGTCGCCGACGATCTTCGCCTTCTCGTCGACATCGGCAATGTCGGGCGCGATCAGAACTAGGCGGCAGCGGTTTTCCGGTTCGGTCATGAACTCTTTCCATTTACAGCAGGACAGGTCGTTTTGCGGCCTATCTGCACTCGTCTCGTGTGAGTAGTTCCGTTAGACGGGACTGGCAAGTGGAGGATTTCAAAAGCATGCCGATGGACTTGTCATTTTACTACGCCGCCGTTCCTGCTGTCATCCTCGTCGGATTGGCGAAAGGCGGCATGGGTGATGCCTTGTCGCTGATCGGATTGCCGTTTCTCGCTCTCGTCGTCTCGCCCGTTCAGGCCGCCGCGATCCTGCTCCCGATCCTCGTTTTCATGGACATGATCTCGCTCGTGATCTGGCGCGGACACGGCGACTGGACAACGCTGAAGATCATGCTGCCGGGCGCATTGTTCGGCATCGGGCTCGGCTGGGCGACTTCGGCGCTCGTTCCAGGCAATGCGCTTCGCGTCGTCATCGGCGCGGTCACCATCCTCTTTTGCCTTCGTTACTTCTGGAACAACTTCGGCCCGGCAGCCGGAAAGCATACGCCACCTCGAGCCCAACGGCCGCTGCTTGCGACGACGTGGGGAAGCCTGTCCGGCTATGGCAGCTTCGTCGCTCATGCCGGCGGAGCACCGTTCCAGATCTATGCCTTGCCGCTGCAGATGCAGCCACGGGAGTATACGGGAACCAGCGTCCGCTTCTTCGCAATTCTCAACGCCGTCAAGCTCATACCCTACTTCGCGCTCGGCCAGCTCGACACGCAGAACCTCTCCACATCGGCCACGCTGCTGCCGTTCGCGCCGCTTGCGACGATTGCCGGCGCCTGGTGCGTGCGCCGGATGAAGCCCGCGATCTTCTACCCTTTCATGTACGCCATGGCGCTCATTGCCGCCGTCCTGATCGCGAAGGAAGGCTTGGGTTTCTGACAATTTTGGGTTTCGTTGCGTCGCACAATTTCCTTGCCCGATTGCGCCGTTTGACGTAGCGTTTTCGCTATGTCGAACGTGGATCCCTTCACCGCGATAGCCGACCCTCACCGGCGCTTCCTGCTGGAGGAGTTGCGACGCGCGCCGAAGACCGTGAGCGAACTTGCCGAGGGGTTGCCGATCAGCCGCCCCGCCGTCTCCCAGCACCTCAAGGCGCTGCTGGACTGCAATCTGGTTTCGGTGACCGCAGAAGGCACCCGACGCATTTATGCGGTCAACAATCGCGGCTTCGACAGGCTCAATCTCTGGCTCGATCAGTTCTGGGCCTAGCCCGACCGCTCAAACGAAGGACGCCGGCTCGCGACTTTCCGTCGGAGCCGGCGCCATAACCGCCTGTCGAGCACGAACTGGTCTAAGCTTTTGGTGAAATTGGAGTTTTGCCCTCCTCGCCTAGGGCCGCGTTCGTTGATTTATTGCATCCTACTCAATGGAAGGATGATTTAAGGCGCTCAATCTCGTCCTTGATCCGCAATTTTCTGCGTTTGCACTCAGCTACTTCATTATCGTTTCGGGAGGGGGATGTCATAAGCGAATGCAACTCCTCCTCGAGAGCAACATGCTTTTTCTGGAGTGACTCAAGATGAGCTTGAACAGTCATTTGACCCTTCCTTCCTCTTACCTCTCCCCGGCCAACACCGCCGGAGATCCAAGGCGTCAACCCTTCGACTGTGACATATTTTTGAAGCCTTGTCGAAGGTGAAAGCAAGGAGAACACGTGGCAAAATCATGACGAACAGCCGCTAGCCGTTACCTCCAATTGGTGATAGGAGCTTGCGGAAACTATCGGCAGAACGGACGATGTCCGAAGACGGTTATGGGGAATGCAAAATGGCCGATCAGGAACAGGCGGAAATCAGGCTCATGGTCGCAAGACTGCGCCAGGAGCACGAGGATTACGACGCCGCCATCAACGCCATGATTGCCACTGGATGCGACGCATTGCGCATCCAGCGCATGAAGAAGAAGAAATTGGTCATCAAGGACAAGCTGTCCAAGCTGGAAGACCAGATCATCCCTGACATCATCGCCTGAAGGGAACGCCGTGACGATGACAGACAGACCATCCGTTGCCATCATCATGGGAAGCCAGTCCGATTGGGAGACCATGAAGAACGCCGCCGACACGCTGGAGGCGCTCGAAATTCCCTATGATGCGCGCATAATATCGGCCCACCGCACACCGGATCGCCTGGTGAACTTCGCAAAGTCCGCCCGCGATGAAGGCTTCAAGGTGATCATTGCTGGCGCCGGCGGCGCGGCCCACCTTCCCGGCATGGCCGCAGCCATGACGCCGCTGCCAGTTTTCGGCGTCCCGGTCCAATCCAAGGCACTGTCAGGTCAGGACAGTCTTCTTTCCATCGTCCAGATGCCGGGCGGCATCCCGGTCGGCACGCTTGCCATCGGCAAGGCGGGTGCGATCAACGCCGCTCTTCTGGCAGCAGCCGTACTGGCATTGTCGGACGAAGAGATTGCCGACCGGCTCGACGAATGGCGCGAGCGCCAGAGCGCCGCGGTAGCCGAATATCCGATGGACGACCTATGACAGTAAGAACGATCGGCATCATTGGCGGCGGCCAGCTCGGCCGCATGCTTGCCATGGCCGCTGCACGACTGAACTTCCGCACCGTCGTCCTGGAACCGCAGGCCGACTGTCCAGCAGCGCAGGTCGCCAACGGACAGATCGTCGCCGCCTACGACGATCCTGCAGCGCTGGCCGAACTTGCGAAGGCTTGCGACGTCGTTACCTATGAGTTCGAGAATGTCCCGGTAACCGCCGCCGAAACCCTTGCAAGCAAGGTCCCGGTCTATCCACCGCCGAAGGCTCTCGAGGCCGCACAGGATCGGCTGGTCGAAAAGCGCTTCATCAATGGATGCGGCATCCCGACGGCGGGCTTCCACGCGGTCGACAGCCAAGCCGATCTCGAAGCGGCCCTGAAGGACTTCGGCGGACGCGGCGTTCTCAAGACCCGCCGCCTCGGCTATGACGGCAAGGGACAGAGAATATTCCGCTCCGCAGCCGATGCGCCGGATGGCGCCTTTGCAGCACTCGGCAACGTGCCGCTCATTCTCGAGAGCTTCGTTGCCTTCGAGCGCGAGATCTCGATCATCGCGGCGCGCGCGGCCGACGGCACCGTCGCCTGCTACGACCCAGCCGAAAACATTCACCGCAATGGCATCCTGCACACGTCGACCATACCCGCGTCCATCGCTGCGGAAACGGCAGCCGCCGCCAGCGAAGCCGCCGAGAAGATCCTGGCGGCGCTCGGCTATGTCGGTGTCATCGGCATCGAATTCTTCGTGCTCGCGGACGGCAGCCTGATCGCCAATGAAATGGCGCCCCGTGTCCACAACTCCGGTCACTGGACGGAAGCCGCTTGCGTTGTCTCGCAATTCGAGCAGCATATCCGTGCCGTCGCCGGCCTGCCGCTCGGCAATGCCGACCGCCACTCGGACTGCGTCATGCAGAACCTGATCGGTGACGATATTCTGGCCCTGCCCGACTGGCTGCAGCGACCCGACACGCTGGTCCACCTCTACGGCAAGACGGAATCCCGCCCCGGCCGCAAGATGGGCCACGTCACCACGTTGACCGCAAAATTGCCGGTTTTTCCCTGACAAAAGCCGCTTCGGCCCCGGGAAAAACACCGTCATGTGGTTGACAGAGCGGAACCGTCGGGTTATCTGCACGCCCAACCTGAAGAGCGCGCCCTGAGCGCGCTTTTGAATGTAATAGATACGGGCGAATGTGAATTCCCCCTCAAACATCGCGGATCAAAACAATGAAGATCAAGAATTCGCTCAAGTCGCTCAAGGCTCGTCATCGTGACAACCGCCTGGTTCGCCGCAAGGGCCGCATCTACATCATCAACAAGCTGAATCCGCGCTACAAGGCTCGTCAGGGCTGATATAGCGCGCCTGTACGGCTTCGTGGCATTCTGCGCCCGCCGTCCGGGGATTGCTTCTGCAATCAAATCAAATTGCTTTGATCTTCAGCGATGGCGGGCTACTATGTCCGCCATGCGTTTTTTTGCTATGACCTGCGCGGCGTTGCCGCTGTCCCTTTTCTTGTTCGCTCCTGTTTTCCCTGCCGCAGCTGCGGACAAGGATGTCATCGTCGAGCAGCCGGACGCAAACCTCTCACCCAAGCAGCATGTGAATCAGCTCTTCGAACAGCTGAAGCGCGAGCGCGACCCTGACAAAGCAAGCGGTATCGCCGATGAAATCCGTACCGAGTGGAACGACTCGGGCAGCGCGACCGTTAATCTCCTGATGCAGTGGGCCGACAAGGCGATTCAGGAGAAGCGCACCGCCGCCGCCCTCGACTTCCTCGATCAGGCGATCGCCCTCAAGCCGGATTACGCAGAGAGCTGGAATCGCCGGGCGACGCTCAACTACGCCAATGACAACTATCGCAAGTCCATGTCCGACATCGAGCGCGTGCTTGACATCGAGCCCCGCCACTTCGGCGCGCTCTCCGGCATGGCCGCCATTCTAATGGAAACGGGCAACGACGCGCTGGCCCTGAAAGCCTGGGAACGTTTCCTGGCGATCTATCCTGCCAATCGAAGCGCCCAGGAGCAGATGAATACACTCTCCGAAAAGCTGGCCGGCAGCCGCACCTGATCTTGACGGCGGCGCGCGCAGCCCAATCTTAGCCTCGGTTACGTGATTTCAGCAGATATTGCCATGCTTGCCGAAGCTTCCGCTTTCATTGCCTCTGTTGCCGCCGCTGTTGGCTACTCCATCTACATGGAACGGCAGTTCGAGGCCAATTATCCCAATATTGGCGAACTTACCGATATCGGCGGTTACCAGCTGAATGCCGTCCATGTTCCACGTCCCGAAACCGCCGATCTACCGCCGCTGGTCTTTATCCACGGAGCAGGCGGCAATCTGCTCGATCAAGTCGGCGCCTTCCTGGGATCGCTAGAGGGCCGTGCCGAGATGCTGTTCGTCGACCGGCCGGGTCATGGCTACTCGGAACGCGGCCGCCCCGAGAATGCCCTGCCGTCCGGACAGGCGGACGCGATCGCAACGCTGATGGAGAAGCGGGGAATCAAACGGGCTATCATCGTTGGCCACTCCTTCGGCGGCGCCATCGCGGCCGCCTTCGGCGTGCGCCATCCCGACAAGACGGAAGGCCTGCTCTTTCTCGCCCCCGCGACTCATCCCTGGCCGGGCGGCATCGATTGGTATTATCACCTGGCTGCAATGCCCATGCTCGGCTGGCTCTTTACCCACGCCATTGTCGTGCCGCTAGGTTTGCGACGGCTGGAGCAGGCGACGATGAACGTCTTCCGTCCCAATCCGCGCCCGGAAGACTATATCGCGAAGACAGGCCCCACCTTGGCGCTGCGTCCGCGCGCCTTTTACAACAACGCCATCGACTGCACCCGCCTGCTGGCTTACCTCAAGGCGCATTCTCCGCAATATTCCAGGATCACCGCACCTGCTGTCATCATCACCGGTGACAGCGATGCCATCGTCTGGGAACATATTCATTCGCAGGGGCTGGCCCGTGATATCGCCGGCTCCGAACTAGTGAAGATACAGGGCCTCGGCCACAAGCCGGACTATATGGTCACCGACGTCGCCATTGCCGCCATGGAGAAGATCGGCGGCGCCGCTCGCGACCTCCAGGCCGCCGCCCGCCAGGCCGAGCACCGCTTGGTGCACCAAAAGCCCGCGCGGCCGCCAGACATTGCCGCGCCCTTCGGCGATCCAGCCAGCCTGTCCGGGCCCGTCGCAACCGAAAACTAACCTTTCAGTAACGGAACACACCACTGCTGAGCGCAGTGCATTGCCGAGCGCTCGTTGCGTCCCATATCCATCGCACCGTCATGCTTTGAGGGAAGTCATGGATCAGCCCAACATCAGAATATTCGCGGTTGCCGCCGCACTGTCGCTCTCACTTGCACCGTCGGCGTTCGCCGCCTCGCCCGCGCCCGTTGAAGCCGAACATGGCATGGTGGTGACCGCACAGCATCTGGCGACCGATGTCGGCGTCGGTGTCCTGAAGAACGGCGGCAATGCCGTCGATGCCGCGGTTGCGGTTGGCTACGCCCTCGCGGTCGTCTATCCGACGGCCGGCAACATCGGCGGCGGCGGTTTCATGACGATCCGGCTGAAGGACGGGAAGACGACATTTCTCGATTTCCGCGAGCGCGCGCCGCTCGCAGCCACCAAGACGATGTATCTCGATGCGAAGGGCGATATCGTTCCCCGCGCCAGCCTCGACGGCTATCTCGCCGTCGGCGTGCCCGGATCCGTGATGGGCTTCGAGACGGCGCGAGAAAAATACGGCACGAAGTCGCGACAGGATCTGCTGGCGCCCGCCATTCGCTACGCCAAGGAAGGCTTCACGCTGGAACAAGGCGACGTGGCCAACATTTCCGGCAGCGCCAAGAGGCTTGCGAAGGATGAAGCCGCTGCAAAGATCTTCCTGAAAGCAGAAGGAAAGCCATACGCCGCAGGCGAAAAACTGGTGCAACCCGACCTCGCCGCCGTTCTTTCCAGCATCGCCGACAAAGGGCCAGACGCTTTCTATAAGGGCATGCCGGCCGACGCGATCACCAAGGCGAGCCAGGCGAAGGGCGGCATTCTCGCCAAGGAGGATTTCGAGCAGTACGCGGTGCGTGAACTGAAGCCCGTCGAATGCAGCTACCGCGGTTATAACATCATCTCCTCGCCTCCCCCCTCCTCCGGTGGCGTCATCATCTGCGAAATCCTCAACGTGCTCGAGGATTACCCGCTCTCCTTCCTCGGCTACGGTTCTGCTGAGACGGTTCACCTGATGGTAGAGGCGATGCGCCATGCCTATGTCGACCGCAACGCTGCCCTCGGCGATCCCGACTTCGTGGAGAACCCGATGTCGACATTGCTCGACAAGAGCTACGCCAAGGCGATCCGCGCCAAGATCGATCCCTATAAATCCGGCACGTCGGCCGACCTGAAGCCGCTCGGAGCCAAGGAAAGCGTCGAGACCACGCATTATTCCATCATCGACGATGAAGGAAATGCCGTCGCGGTCACCTATACGCTGAATGGTTCCTTCGGCGCTGGCGTTGTCGCGCCCGGCACCGGCATCCTGCTCAACAACGAGATGGACGACTTCACCTCGAAGCCTGGCGTTCCGAACCTCTACGGTCTCGTTCAGGGCGAGGCCAATGCGATTGCGCCGAAGAAGACGCCGCTCTCCTCGATGAGCCCGACGATCGTGACCAAGGACGGCAAGCCCTTCATGGTCATCGGCAGCCCCGGCGGATCGCGCATCATCACCATCACCCTCGAGGCGATCCTCAACGTCATCGATTTCGGCATGGACATCAGCCAGGCGGTCAACGCCCCACGCATTCACCACCAATGGCAGCCGGACAAGATCTATCTCGAGCCCTACACGCTCTCGCCTGATACGATCCGGGCGCTGATCGCCATGGGCCATACACTGGATGACGGCAGCGGCCCGCCGCAATGGGGGCAGGCCGCCGGCATCCTTGTCGGCGGAAAGAGCCTCGCCGATATCGAGAAGGGTGGCGGCGCACGCTACAACGGCGCGATGGACAGCCGCGCCTCCGAGGGCTCCGCCGGCGGATACTGATTGTCGGATGCGAGCGCGGAGGTAGTCGCCATTGATGCTGGCGCGTAGTATGGCGCTTTTCGTGTCACGGTGACAAAGTCGTCGTTCACAAGCATCACGTGTAGCCTTATGCAGGGGCGTACCGTCATTCGAAAGAGTCTCCATGACCAGCATTGAAATGATCGTTGCCGCCCGCGCCCGTCTGCGCGGACATGCGCGCCGCACACCCCTTCTCTCCTCTCCCTTCATCGACGAGCTTGCCGGACGGCGGGTGTTCGTGAAGGCCGAGTGCCTCCAACATACCGGCTCCTTCAAATTCCGCGGAGGCTGGTCCGCCGTTTCCGCACTCGATTCGGCGGTACGCGCGCACGGTGTCATCGCTTTCTCGTCAGGCAATCACTCGCAGGGTGTGGCGCTCGCCGCCAAGCTTCATGGCGTGCCTTCGGTGATCATCATGCCGTCGGACGCCCCGAAACTGAAGATTGCCAACACCCGCGCCCTCGGCGCCGAAGTCGTGCTCTACGACCGCGCCACACAGGATCGCGACGCCATCGGCGCCAAGCTTTCGGGCGAACGCAAGCTGACCCTGATCAAGCCGTTCGACGAGCCCCAGGTGATCGCCGGCCAGGGCACGACGGGTCTCGAGATCGCCGAACAGGCGGAAGAGGAAGGCATCAAGGCTGCCGAGGTGCTGGTGCCCTGCGGCGGCGGCGGCCTGACGTCGGGGATCGCGCTTGCGCTCGAGGCTAGCGCGCCTGCGTTCCGCGTGCGTCCCTGCGAGCCTGAAGGCTTCGACGATACGACACGGTCGCTGGCCTCAGGCAAGATCGAGCGCAACGCGGCGATGACCGGCTCCATCTGCGATGCGATCATTACCCCACAGCCCGGCAATATCACCTTCCCGATCCTGCAGCGCCTTGCGGGCCCCGGTATCGTCGTGACAGACGAGGAGGCGCTTCGCGCCATGGTGATAGCCTTTGTGCGACTGAAGATTGTCGTCGAACCGGGCGGCGCGGTCGCCCTTGCCGCAGCGCTGTTCCACGGCGATGAGATGGAGGAAGACAACGTCGTCGTCGTCACCTCGGGAGGCAACGTCGACGCCGATATCTTCGCCGGCGCACTGGCCCGGCACGGGTAGAGGCAGAACAAGCCTGCCCACCCCGTCTCTTACGCTACGCAGCCTTGTAGCGCGCCGCGGGTGCCGACTGTGACAGGTTCGGCATCAGCGCCTGGCGTGCATCCTCGTAGGCCTTCAGCAATCCGGCATCCTCGAGGGCCGGGATCGTCGCGAATTCACCTTGGTCAAAGCCGGAAAGAGACGCATCCACCATGTCTTCCGCCTGCATGACGATCTCGGTCGGCAGGTGTTCGACCGGCGTACCGGCAATGCCCCAGAATTCGGTCGCCGTCGCCCCCGGCAGCACCGCCTGAACGCGGATATTCTTATCCGCCAGCTCGTGCTTCAGCGATTGGCTGAAAGCAAGAACGAACGCTTTGCTTGCCCCATAGACCCCATTCAGAACTTCAGGCGCGATCGCCACGATCGACGCAATGTTGATGATCGAGCCGCCGCCGCGGGCCGTGAAACCGGGCACGGCTGCGTAGGTCAGCCGCATCAGCGCTGTAACGTTGAGATCGACCATCGCCTGCATCTTGTCGACATCGGAGGCCAGCAGCGGCGCGGTGCCGCCGACGCCGGCATTGTTGACCAGAAGGGTGATGCTGCGGTCGTTCTTCAACACCGCCTCGACACGCGCCAGATCAGCCTTGTTGCCGAGATCGGCAGGCACCGTTTCAACCGTCCTGCCCGTCTCCCGGGTCAACTTGGTCGCAAGCTCGGAAAGGCGCTCGGCATTGCGCGCGACTAGAATGAGATCGTAGCCCCGCTTTGCGAGCCGGTGGGCGTAGATGGCGCCGATCCCCGATGATGCGCCCGTAACGAGTGCGGTTCCTTTGTGCTGCTCGGTCATTGTCGTTCTCCGTGTTGGGCAACAGCGCCTGCTATTGGCCTGAGGAGAGTCTTACGCCTGATTGCCAATGTCTTGAATGTCATATAAACAACCTTTTAGGACAAACGGAGTTTCGAACCATGCAGCGCATTGCCGTCCTGCTCTTTCCCGGCTTTCAGATGATGAGCCTCGCCGCCATCTCCGCCTTCGAGTTCACCAACCTCGAACTCGGCGAACAGGTCTACGACATCGCCTATCTCTCCGAGACCGATGGGCCGGTGCGCGGCTCCTTCGGTGTCACGATGGAGACGACGCGGTTCGACGATCCCGCTTTCGATACGCTGCTGGTGTCGGGCGCCGTCGGCATCAAGCTGCCGACCCCAGGAGAAGGCGAATTCATCCGCAACGCGCTTGCCGCCTCCCGCCGCGTCGCTTCGATCTGCACCGGTGCATTTCTGCTTGCCGACGCGGGTGTGCTGGACGGCCGGCGCGCCACGACGCATTGGCTGCTCGCTCGAGAGCTGCAATCGCGCTACCCCAAGGTCAGGCTCGAGGAGGATCGCATCTTCATCATCGACGGCTCTGTCTGGAGCTCGGCGGGCATGACAGCCGGGGTCGATCTGGCACTTGCCATGGTTGAGAAGGATCACGGCGCCGACATCGCCCGCGCCGTTGCCCGCAAGCTCGTCGTCTACCACCGCCGGGCCGGCGGCCAGTCGCAGTTTTCCGCGCTGTTGGAACTGGAACCCAAATCGGACAGGATCCAGAAGGCGCTGGCCCATGCGCGCAGCAACCTGAAGAACACGCTATCCGTCGAAGAACTGGCAGAAGCAGCGGCGCTCAGCCCCCGCCAGTTCAGTCGGACCTTCCGCGCCGAGACAGGGCAATCGCCCGCAAAAGCGGTGGAGAACCTGCGCCTCGAGGCGGCCCGGCTGATGATGGAACAGGGCCGGCATCCGATCGACGTCGTTGCCACGGAGACAGGCTTCGCGGATCGTGAGAGGATGCGACGCGCATTCCTGCGCGCTTTCGGCCAGCCACCGCAAGCGATCCGCCGCAACGCGCAGCGCGAATATCAGGCATAGGCTCTTGCCGCCGGGCGGACCGCCTGCGGCACGACATCAGCGACGGCCTCCCGCACCGATTGCAACATGATGGACGCAAGCCGCGCCGTCGCCGGCCCGGGCTCCGCCTCGGCGCGATGCAGGACGAGACCGAGCGAGGAAAGCTCCGGCAAGCCGGCTGCGTCTGCGACAAGCGGCTTGACCTTTCGCGGCAGCCCGATCGGTGTGCGGATGGTAATGCCGAGCCCAGCGGCCGTCGCCGCCCACAATCCGCCGAGGCTCGGACTGACGAAGGCAAGCCGCCACGGAATGCCCGCCGCGTCGAGCGCCTTGGTCGCCGCGGAGCGCAACAGGCACGGGGCTTCCAGCGAGGCGAGCGGCATCGGCTCGCCGCCGCCGAGGCTCCAGTCAACAGCTGCTTCCGCCGGCCCGATCCAACGCATCGGGACTTCGGCGATCTGCTCGCAATGCGGCGTCAGCGTGCCATCGCTCCACGCGAGTGCCAGATCGAGCTTTCCTGATGTGACGCGCTCGATCAATTCGACATTGCGCACCACGCGCGCCTCGATGCGGACCTTCGGATGCGCGCGCGCAAAACGGCCGAGCACGTCGGGCAACAAGACCTCGCCGAAATCCTCCTGCAATCCGAGCCTCACCCAGCCTTCGAGCTCGATGCTCTTTACCGCTGCAGCCGCTTCGTCGTTGAGTTCCAGCAGCCGCCGCGCATAGGCCAGCATCGTCTCGCCGGCATCGGTGAGCGCAAGGCCGCGCCCCGCCTTGCGGAAGATCGGCGTGCCCGCCTGCTCCTCGAGCTTCTTCAACTGAGCGCTGACCGCCGAGGTCGAGCGGCCGAGCCGGTCAGCCGCTCGCGCGAAGTTGCCGAGCTCCATTCCGGTCGCAAAGGTCCTGAGAACATCGAGATCGAAGATCGTCCGTCGCATCACTTTCGTCCCGTTTTTGTGAATCGTATGTTCAAACAATTCTGATTTTCAGCATTATCGTGGCGTGCGATGCTTCTCCTGTCAAGAATTCACTCAAAGGAACTCGCCATGCCTTTTGTTCGTATCTCTCTACTGCGCGGCAAGTCGCCGGAGTATTTGCGCGCTGTTGCGGACAGCATTCATCGCGCCATGGTCGAGACGTTCAACGTGCCGCCCGCCGATCGTTTCCAGATCATCCACCAGCATGAACCGGGCGAACTGATCTTCGACCGCAACTATCTTGCCGGACCGCGTTCCGACGACTTCGTGCTTTTCGCCATCACCGCCGGAAAGCCGCGCTCGACCGAGACCCGCCAGGCCTTTTTCAAGCGGGCCACCGAGCTTCTCGGACAATCGCCGGGAATCCGGCCGGAAGACATCATGATCGTCGTCACCACCACATCACCGGATGAATGGTCGTTCGGCGACGGAAAGGCGCAGATGAGCGAACCCGGCTGGGAAGCCCGCGCCTTCGGGAGTGCGGCATGATGGGCAACCCTGAACGTATGACGATCCAGCGTCCGGGCAATGCCGTCCGCTCGCCCGTCGATATTGCCACCGCACCCTTCTGGGTGGAGATGCTGCTGGAAGGAACAGCCGACGGCGAGAACACGGCGATGCGGGCGACGCTCGATCCGGGCACGATCACACGCTGGCACACGCATCCGCGCGGGCAGCTGCTCTATGTTCTATCAGGCAAGGGTCTGGCGCAACGCGAAGGTGGGGCAGTCGACGAATTGCTGGTCGGAGATGCTGTCTGGTTCGCCGCCGGCGAGAAGCATTGGCACGGCGCCGGACACGACAGCCCGTTCAGCTATCTCAGTATTCAGGCAACCGAAGCCGGCCGCAACGTCGACTGGCTTGAGCCGGTGGAGATCCTCTCATGATGGCGATGCAGTACAGCTTCACCCTTCCGGCCGACTACGACATGTCGATCATCGACCGGCGCATCCGCGACAAGGGACCGATGCTGGACGGATTTCCCGGTCTCGGCTTCAAGGCCTACCTCAGTGCCCGCAGAGGCGAGTTCGGATCCCGCGAAAACCTCTATGCGCCCTTCTATCTCTGGCAGCAGCCGGAGCGCGCCAGCGACTTTCTTACCGGCACCGGCTTCGAGGGACTGATGCAGTCCTTCGGCTGGCCTCGCGTGAAGACCTGGATCGCATGGCACGCGGAAACCGCCTCCGCGATTGCAGAGGCAAAATTCGCTACCACAGAGATAGTCGCCATCGAGCCCTATTCCCCGCTCGCCGAGATCAGAGACGTGGAGGTCAGGCAGGCGCAACGAGAAGCACGACAGGCCGACGTCCTGGCCTCGGTTTCGGCCTTCGAGCCGACCAACTGGACGCTGGTGCGCTTCAGCTTGCGCCGATCGGCGCCGCCCATTGCAGGTTCAGGCCAGATCTATCGTGTTGGACACGTATCACTGCCCTAAATCAGGCCGCCGCCCGACGATAGAGCGCAAGCGAACCGGCCAACGCCAACAGCGTGCAGCCGCAGGCGCGCTCAAGCCACAACGCGCCGTTCGTCGTGAGGAATCGGACGGCCTGCACGCCGAACACGGCATAGGCCAGCATGATGATGAAATCGAGGGAGGCGAACACCAGTGCCAGCACGCCATACTGCGTTGCCTGCAGGCCGGTCGGATCGATGAACTGCGGTAGGAAGGCCGAAAAGAAGAGGTAGCCCTTCGGATTGGTGACTGCGACCATGAAGCTCTTCAACGCGATCGAAACCGGCGTCCCGCCCGCATCCGCCGCCCCCTGCCTCAACGCCGCATCGATCGTGCCTTTCGACCAGAGCATCATGATCCCGAGAAACGCCAGATAGGCTGCCCCAACGTACTTCAGGGCCGAGAACCAGAATTCGGAAGCCGCGAGCAGTGCCCCGAGACCGATCGCAACGGCGCCGATCAGGACAAAATCCGAGAGCACCGCTCCAACCATGCCGGCAGCGGCACGCCTGACACCGTAGCGGGAGCCGTTGGTCATTGCCAGGAGTACGGTCGGCCCCGGCGTGGCAATACCCACGAAGGAAACGACTGCGAACGCAAGAAGTGTGACTGTCTGCATGGTGCCCTCCCGATCTCTGCAGGGGAAACTTGCATGTGCATCGGCCATACACAAGGGGCGTGGGCTGACTGAAATCGGCATAGGGGGCGCTCGATGTGATCGCACCCCTGCCACACCACCCGGCATGCGGGTCCGCACCGGGCGGTTCGAGAGATTGAGGTTAGACGAGCCTGGGCATTCCAAGTTGGTCAACCCATCTAATGGTGAGGGTGGCGTTAAGGAGCTTGCCGCTGTTGCGCCACCAGCGACCGGCATTTGCTGCCACTTGCTGGGCCACCCCAGGTTTGGCTCCCCTTGCCATCATYTCCCGAAAGATCGTCCTGCCGTGCTTCCATTGCTTGAGCTGGATTGCCCTCACACGATGGCGCATCCACTCGTCCAGCGCTTGCCAGACCCGAGGTGTTTGCGCCAGCCGGAAGTAGGCTTTCCATCCGCGCACGAAGAGGCGCAGCCGTTCTGCCACCGCTTTCAGGGATCGACCCGTCACGCGCGGTGTCAGTTCGCGAATGCGCTCCTTGAACGCCTTGATTGCCTTGTCGGCAACCCGTCTCTTGACCACCCGCCCTGGTGCTTTGAAGAAAGCATAGCCGAGGAATTTGCKGCCGAAGACGGTGGCAACGGCGCTCTTGGTCTCGTTCACCTTAAGGCGAAGTCGGCCATAGAGACGCCGCAGCAGAGCCATCACCCGCTCGCCCGCCCGCTGTGATCGCACGTAGACGTTACAGTCGTCGGCATAGCGGCAGAAGGCATGGCCCCGCTGTTCAAGTTCCTTGTCCACCTCATCCAGCAACACATTGGCCAGAAGYGGCGACAGCGGCCCRCCCTGCGGCGTGCCTCGGGTCCGCTTGAGGACCAC
>NZ_JBFTQH010000044.1:0-36431 GCF_056398905.1 Rhizobium sp. 01T417
ACGCTGACGATCGCCGCCAACAATGGCGAGGACGTCTACAGCGACGCCTCGACCAGGACGGCGACGATCACCGGCACCAGCGGCGGCAACTTCGAAAGCCTGCAGGTCGGAACTGGCTCCGCTACCGCGTCGGTCAGCGACACGATCGATACTGTAACCGCCACTCTCACAGCCGGTTCGCCTGTCTTTGATGCTGGTGGCACGACCACGATCACCTATACGGTGACCCTCACGAACTCCGACAACCTGGCGGTCGCGCCGAAGTCGGACCTCACCTTCACGCTCGAGACCGGTCAGACGGTCACGATCCATGCCAACCAGTCAAGTGCGAGCACGGTCGTGACCTTCGCCCCGGGTTCGATTTCCGGCACTTCAGTTCACAACTCGATCAGTCTCATCAGCGGTGGAGACCAATACGAGCATCTGGTCCCGACCGGAACGATAGACACGACGGTGAACAGCGTTCCGACCGGAGGTGGCAGCGTTTCGCTGACGCTCAGCGAGGCGGCGCTCGATACAGTTCTCAACGGCTCGAGTGGCGGTATGCCGGCGGATCTCGCCGCGGGCGCGGTAACCGGCAGCGCGCCGGACAGCCGTGGTGAGACGGCTCAGGCAACGACGGGGATCACCTTCACCGCGACTGGCGAGACTATCACCATTGCCTTCGACAATCCGACCGGCAGCAGCTGGACCGCGCCGACCGTCGATGGTCTCGCCCCCGGCTACAGCGTGCACTGGGCGTTGAGCGGCGCCCAGTTGGTCGGGAACCTGTTCTCCCCGACCGATACCAATCTCGGCGCCTTCGTCAGGCTTTCGCTGACGAACACCTCGGCGGCCCCCGGCCAGTCGGTCACTCCGACCGTCACCGCAACGCTGACCGACAACCTCATCGACGGTGTCAATAAGGATGCCGTAACCATCGGGGGCATCAAGGTCGTTGCGACGGACGCTTCGGGTGACAAGGTATCGGGTTCGGTGAACCTAACGATCACCGACGACGCACCGGTTGCGCATAACGTCACCGAAAGCACGGTGGCCGGTTCGATGAGCACAGTCAACGTGCAGCTGATCGTGGACGTCTCGTACAGCATGTACTCGTCCTACGGCGGCGGTGTCAGCAATGTGCCTGGTGGCTATACCCAAGACCGGATTGGTCTCGCGCGGTATTCGATGGAGCAGCTGCTCGAATCGAACGACCAGATCAAGTACGTCGAGATCGTCAAGTTCGGCGAGAACGCATCCGGCACGGTCTGGATGACCAAGGCAGATGCGCTGGCGTACATTCAAAACAATGCGAACTGGAACGGCTCCGGCGGAACCAATTACGACCTCGGCCTGCAGCAGGCGATGTCGAGCTATGGCACCGGCGCGCCCGTGCAGGCCGACAAGAACGTCGTCTACTTCCTGTCGGACGGTGCGCCGAGCGGCGATGGGATTGCCAGCGGCGCGGATGACGGTAATCACACCAACAATTCCGTGACCACCGGCGAATGGGAAGCCTTCATCAATGCGAAGGGTATCGACAGCGTCTATGCGATCGGCATTGGCGGTAGCATCAACGTTGCCAACCTTGAGCCGGTGTCCTATCCGAACACCGACGGATCGGACGGCAACACGACCGAGGACACCGTTATCCTGGTCGGCACCAGCGATGTTACCGGCCTCCTTGCAACCTTGCAGGACTTCCTCGGCAATGCCCAGTCGGTCGGCGGCAACGTTGTCATCGATGGCGGCGTCGACGCGAGCTTCGGCGCCGATGGCGGGCATGTCCAGTCGATCGTTGTCAATGGCGTGACATATAGCTTCACGCCCGGCGCGATCGCAGGAACAGGAACGGTTTCGGAAAGCGGCACGCCGGGGGGCGCGTACCAGGACCACGGCAGCTGGATCGAGATTAAGACGGCGCTTGGCGGCACTCTGACATTCTATTTCACGGATGTCGGAACGACCCATCATGCCGGCGACTACAGCTACCTCGCGCCGATCAGCAGCACGGGCAACGAGTCATTCGCCTACACGATCGTGGATGGCGATGGAGATACCGCTGGCGCCACACTGGCGATTTCAGTGACCGCGCCGCCGAATGCCAACCCGGTCATCACCGCTCCGAACAACGGAACCGATCCGACGAACCTTTCCGTCGCGGAAAACACGACGGTGGTCACCGACGTCAATGCGACCGATGCCGACGGCAACACGCTGGTCTATTCCATCGTCGAGACGGCGGGTACCGACTACGCCAAGTTCGCGATCAACTCGTCGACCGGCGTTCTCACCTTCATCTCCGCGCCCAACTATGAAGCGCCGGGCGATGTCGGTGGTAGGGCTGGCGACAACGTCTATGTCGTCACCGTGCAGGTTTCAGACGGCCATGGCGGCGTCGATACGCAGACGCTCAACGTGACGGTGACGAATGCGAATGAAGTCACTGCGGTTACCGATACCGTCCTGTCCAACTATGGCGGTAGCGCCTACACGATACCGGAATGGGCGCTCCTCTATAACGACTCAACCGATAGCGGATCGATCGATATCGTCTCCGGAAACACCGGCATTCAGAGCCAGATTGATTTGGGCAGCGTAACCCATCAGAATGGAACCGGCACGAACGGCACGGTGACCATCGACGATACCGGGAACGGCGGCACGGGCAGCTTCGTCTACGGGGTGACGAATACGGTCACGACGGCGTCGGCGAATGTCAACGTCACAAACCAAAGGGGCGGAGATCTCACTGGCACGAGCGCCAACGAGATTCTTATCGGAGATAGCAGCGCAAGCACCTTCGACGGCAAGGGCGGGGTGGACATCATCCTGGCTGGTGGCGGCGATGATATGATCGTTGCAGACCAGAACGATTATGTGATCGATGGCGGCGACGGCAGCGATACGCTGCGTGTCGACGCAAGCTTCACAAGCGGGAGCGACGCGCAGATCGTCAACATCGAGAAGGTAACGATCAATTCCACCGCTACGGTTGTGCTCGATCTTTCGAATCAGATCGAGAGCTTCACGGCGATCACGGCGGGCTCGGGAATTAACACGGTCAAGGCCGGCTCGGGCAATGATGGGATCGTCTTCGAAGGGTATCTGACGGGCGATGATACGGTTGACGGCGGCGCCGGCAGCGATACCTTGTCGTTCACGGACAACGGTACAGGCACCAACGATCTCAACAAGGTTACCAACATCGAAACCATCACGCTCGGCGCCGCGGCGACGAATGTGACGACCGTCGATGCCCTGGTGGCTGCGGGCGCGACGCTCACGGTCAACGGCTCCGCCCTCGGGTCCAACCAGTCCCTCACGTGGAACGGCGCGGCCGAAACCGATGGCGCGTTTATCATCACCGGCGGAGCCGGAAACGATGTGATCACCGGCGGGGCTGGAAACGACATGATCACGTCGGGCGCGGGCACTGACAACCTTTCCGGCGGCGCCGGCGACGACACGTTCGTTCTCGCGGGAAATCTGACAGGTGCGGATACGATCAATGGCGGCGCCGGCAACGATACGCTGACGTTCACCGACAACGGCACAGGCACCAACGATCTCGACAAGGTCACCAGCATTGAAACCATCACGCTCGGCGCCGCGGCGACGAGTGTGACGACCGTCGATGCCCTGGTGGCTGCGGGCGCGACGCTCACGGTCAACGGCTCCGCCCTCGGGTCCAACCAGTCCCTCACGTGGAACGGCGCGGCCGAAACCGATGGCGCATTTATCATCACCGGTGGTGCAGGGAACGACAAGTTGGAGGGTGGAGCTGGCATCGATACCATTGTCGGCGGTGCTGGAAACGACATCATTATCGGCGGCGCGGGCAACGACATTCTGACGGGTGGCAACGGCGCCGATCAGTTCCGGATCGCCACCAACACTGGAATGGATACGATCACGGATTTCCTCAACAATGGAGCTGACAAGATCAGCTTCCTGAGAGGGACCGGCACCGGAGCGGTGAATTTCGCCAACACGACGTCGGATGGAGCGCTCAACTCCAGCGACTACGCGGAGATCTCAAACGCGAGCCTCTCGGGTCACAATAACAAGGTTGTCGTGTCCAGCGCGACGTTCTACAGCACGTCGAGTGTCAATGGTGGTACCGATATTGACAGCTTCACGACCAACGATGCGAAAAACACTTATCTTGTGATTTACAACAGCAACACAGGCAAGGCTGAGGTCTGGTTCGATACGGACTGGAGCAACACCGGGGGCCGTACACAGGTGGCCTCGCTTACCATCACTGGCGTGAACAGCGGTACGACGTTGGCCAACGTCTTGTCGGCGTCGAATTTCGCTGTTTCCAGTAGCGCCACCGATCCCATTATCCTCGACCTCGACCACAACGGCGTCGCCCTGACCTCGCTCGATCAGGGCGTGCAGTTCGACATCAACGCCGACGGCCACAAGGATCAGATTGCCTGGACAGCCGGCAGTGACGGTATCTTGGCGCTCGATGTGGACGGCAACGGCAAGATCGACAATGGCAGAGAGATCTTCTCGCCGCACTTTGCGGGTGGCAGCTATGTCGATGGCCTGGCGGCACTGGCAACGCTCGACAGCAACCATGACGGCAAGATCGATGCGACCGACGAGGCCTTCTCGAAGCTGACCGTCTGGCAGGACCTGAACCACAACGGCATCACCGACAGCGGCGAGCTTTCGAGCCTGGCGGATCATTCGATCAGCAGCATTTCGCTCGATGCCAGCACGTCCGGCACGGAGATCAACGGTCAATCGATCCTTGCCGATGGCAGCTACACCCTTACGGATGGCTCGACCGGCCACTTCGTCGAGGTCGCCTTCGACACGACGCTCGGCGGCAGCGAAAACGGCGGCAACGCCTACTCGCTGATCGGCAGCGACGGTGATGACATCCTGTCGGGAAGCGGCGGCGGTTACACGATGACCGGCGGGGCAGGGGCTGATACCTTCGTCCTCGACACCGACGCCTTGAAGGGCGTGTCGATGGCCGACGTCATCACCGACTACAAGGCAAGCGAAGGCGACACGCTCGACGTCTCGAAGCTTCTCGACAGCCTGCTCGGTCACCAGGCAAGCGAGGCGGAAGCACTCGCCAGCGTCAAGACGACGGTGTCAGGCACGGATACCGTAGTCAGCGTCAATGCCAATGGCGGCTGGCACGATGTGGCGGTTCTCCAGAACACCACGGAAGCGGTCAAGATCCTCTTCGACGACAAACATGACACGACGACGGCGCCGCACGTCGGCTGATGTTCGGACAAACCGGCATGGAAAAGGCGCCTCTCGGCGCCTTTTCTTCGTTTTAGGGTTCGCCAGGTCAGGCGGCCGGCAGCCGCGACAGCGGAATAGCGTCTTCGCGCTCGCCGCCGCGCTCCATGGCCATTTCGTCTGCCAACTGACGGATATGCGTGAAGTCGGTAGCTCCCTCGAAAACGGCGCCGCCGAGCCGGATGCCGATCGTCATCGGCGATCCCTCGGCCGAGAATGAGGCTTCCGCAACGCGCCGGCGGATGCGGGTGCCGACGTCCTGGGCGTTTTCGATGGTCGCGCCCGGGAGGAAAACCCCAAGCTCGTTGGTGGCGAGGCGCGCAACCAGGTCGCCCTTTCGCACGGACGACTGAATGATCGCGGCGAGCGACTGCATGACGGTGTCCGCCCATTGCGGGCCATAGCGCCTGCTGATCTCGTCGAGCGTATCGATGACGACGGCGATCATCACGCCGCCGGCGTCGGTGGCGATTCGCTTGCGCCGGTCGATGTAGTGTTCGACGGCCGCGGCAAAGGCTGTCCCGTTCAGTGTTTTGGTTACGGCATCGTGGCGCGCAGTATAGTTAATCGTTTCTTGTAGTTTTTTGAGGTCGCCAACTTTGAGCTGCAAGATCAATAGCAGCGGAAATGCAACAAGAAGCGAAATTAAACCTGCGCCGACAAATCCCACCAAAAATGGTCGATCCGGTACGAGAAGGTTTAAGATAAGTAAAACGCCGACGGATCCAGCCACGTAGCAGACAGCACCGAGGGTTGCGATCCGAAGAGCTGAAACGATTGTGGCGGAAGAGTAACGCTGGCTAAAATTCATCGCGGGTCATGTCCGTTTGAAAGTAATGCCAGATAAACAGGTTCGGGCAAAGCCCCCGTTAAAAAATCCTGTAAAATTCTCGCTTTAGGCAGTTGTCCACTGGGATTAACTGTCTTGGCAGGAATGTCTGAAGCTGCGATTGGAATGTGGAAAGATTGGTGTTACTTCTTTGCCAAAGAAAATCTTTGGTATACGGGTACGCCGAGTGAATCTTTGATGTTGAGGGGCATCGAACTTGTTTAAGGACAAAAGAATTTTTGCAGCATTGTCTGCGACGGTTGCTTTGAGTTTTTCGTTTTATGCTGATGCAAATGCAATGTCTCTGCAGCAGGCCATCGAAAAGACGATGAAAACGAACCCGCAGATCTTGCAGGCTGCGAAGGATAGAGAAGCTATCGAGTTTGAACTACGTCAAGCGCGCGGTTTATACTTGCCATCCGTAGATTTGGAGAGTGGGATCGGGCGCCGTCGCTTGTCGAACGAAAGTTCCGGTTCGCTGAGAGATGACCATGACTATCTGTCGCCGGGCGATGTTGGTCTGACGATCTCGCAGACACTTTATGATGGCGGCAGCCGCCGCGCCCAGGTCGAACAGCAGGCTTCGCGCGTCGATGGCGCGTCCTTTCGGGTTCTCGAACGGTCTGAGTCGCTCGCACTCGAAGTGACGCAGGACTATCTGGAATACATGCTCCAGAACCAGATCGTTGCTGCCGCCAAGCAGAACGTTGCGTTCCATACGCAGATGGTCGGCGACATCGACGAGAGCATCAAGGGCGGTGCGCTCACGGACGCTGACCGCCTTCAGGGCAGCGAACGTCTGCAGGCCGCCAAGGCCCGGCTGCGCGAAGCGCTCGAAGAGCTTGAGCAGACGAAAATCCGCTTCCTTCAGGTCGTCGGCGAGCCAATCACCAATGCGCAGACGCCGCCGTCCGTTGGCAAGTACGTCCCGAAGACGCTGAACGACGCGGTCTTCGTCGCCGCCAAGAACAGCCCGCGCATCTATTCGGCCAATGCCGACGTCGATGCGGCCGATGCCGGGGTTCGTGGTGCGCGCGCCAACTACCTGCCGAAGGTCAATCTCGAAGGCTCGGCCCGCGTCGGCAACGACATCGATGGTGACGAAGGCAACACCAACGACTATCAGGTCCGTGTCGTTGCCCGCTGGAACCTCTATCGCGGCGGCATCGATGTTGCTCGCGAGCAGGAGCAGATCCGTCGTGCCGGTGAGCAGCGCTACAATCTCGCCCAGGTTCAGCGCGAGGTTTCGGAGTCGGTGCGTTCCGCCTGGAACGAGCGCGTCAGCCGCGGAGAGCTGTCCGGCATCCTCAACAAGCAGGCCTCGATCAACAACCAGCTCGTCGGTTCCTACCGCGAGCAGTTCAAGGTTGGCCAGCGCTCCCTGCTCGATGTGCTCGATGCGCAGAACACGAAGTTCAACACTCAGGTTCTCGCTGATACCGCGCGCGTTGCATCGCAGTTTGCCGAGTACAAGATCCTGGCGGCGTCGGGCAATCTGCTTCAGACGATGAAGCTGAAGCCGGTCGATCAGTCCAAACCTTATGCGCGGGAAGAGTTTGTTGTCCCCGCGGGCGTCGCGAATCCTGGATATGTCGAGCTTGATTCACATCAGAAGGCCGGTATGCCCCTGGACCTTCTAGCGCCAATTCGACAGCAATAGTCGACGTGGCCATGGAACAATGCTGAACGTAGCGCTCGGGACCTCCAGCAGCACACCGCTGCAGACATTCAAAGCCGCATTCAAATCCGTGGCTGCGTTCTATGGCCGACCAAGCTCCGACACGGTCCTCTTCTCCGGTCTCCCGGATGAGGTGACCGAGTCGCTTGAGATCGACGATGTCGAGCGCATGGCCGAGCGCATCGGCCTGCAGGTGATCAAGCATCAGGAGCGCGAGTGCCGCCAGAGCAATTTCGATTGCCCGGCGATCGTCGCGTTTGCCGACGGCAGCGTGTTGCCGCTGCTCGAGGTCACCGAGGACGGCTCCTATATCACTGATATCGTTCCGATTGCCGGCAACGCGATCCGTCTGACGCGGGAAGAATTCCTGGCGCTGAAGCCGCAACTGGCCTTTGCCTTTACGCTTTACTATCAGAACGCCTCGGAAGAGGCGCTGGTCGGCAATGCCGTCGAGATCGAGAAGCGGCACTGGCTGGCAACGACGCTTGCGCCTTACTGGCGCACCTATGTCCGCGTCATGGTCGCGGCACTCTTCATCAACCTGATCGCGCTCGGCTCGCCGCTGTTCACGATGAACGTCTATGACCGGGTGCTGCCGAACAAGGCGATCCCGACGCTCTGGGTTCTGGCCGCGGGTATCTCGCTTGCCTATGTCTTCGATTTCCTGCTGAAGACCGCTCGCTCGTCGCTGATCGACTATGCCGGACGCAAGGCGGATCTGCGCCTGTCGCAGCTGCTGTTCGACAAGGTGCTGAATTCGACGCTCGCCTCGCGGCCGATGTCGACGGGCGAATATGCCAACCGCGTGACGCAGTATGAATTCGTTCGCGAGTTCTTCACGTCGAACACGATCGGCGTCCTGATCGACAGCCTGTTCGTCTTCATCTTCCTCGGCGTCATTTATCTGATTTCCGGCTGGCTCGTCGTGATCCCGGCGGTCGCCTTCGTCCTGTCGGTCGCGATCGGCTTGTGGGCGCAGGCCGCGATCGGCAAGCGCATGGCGACGGCCGCCAACGAGGCGTCGCGTCGCCAGTCTCTGCTGGTGGAAACGATCTCGACGATCGAAACGCTGAAGAGCCTGCGCGCCGAAGCCACTATGCTGCGCCGCTGGCAGGAACTGACAAAGTATTCGAGCCGCACCAGCGAGGATATCAAGCACATCTCGACGAACGCCGTCAACATGACGATGTTCATCCAGCAGATGGTGAGCGTCCTGATCGTGATTGCCGGCACCTACGAGTTCTCCGAAGGCCGCATTGCCATGGGCGCGATCGTCGCGACGGTCATGCTGGCAAGCCGCGCCGGCGCGCCGCTCGGCCAGATCGCCATGACGCTGGCGCGGTTCCGTCAGGCGACCATGTCGCTTCGCATTCTCGACAAGATCATGGAGCAGCCCGACGACCGTCCGTCCACGGTCGGCTTCGTCAATCGCGAGATCACCCGCGGCGCTTTCAGCTTCCAGGATGTGTCTTTCCAGTATCCGGGATCGGACTATCCCGTCATCAACAAGCTGTCCTTTACCGTGAAGCCCGGCGAGCGCGTCGGCATCATCGGCCGCATCGGCTCGGGCAAGACGACGCTCGGCCGCTTGCTCGACGGACTCTTTTGCCCTTCGGGTGGTCGCGTGCTGATCGATGGCGTCGATATCCGCCAGTACCACATGGCCGAGGTTCGCTCGGCGGTCGCCGTGGCCGGCCAGTCGTCCGATCTCTTCTCGGGAACGGTGAAGGAAAACCTGCTGATCGGACGCGCCGATGCGACCGACGAGGAGCTGCTCGAGGTCGCCCGCATGACTGGCGTCGACGAGTTTGTGGGCAATCATCCGCGCGGCTTCGACATGCCCGTCGGCGAACGCGGCACCAACCTGTCGAGCGGCCAGAAGCAGGCGCTGACGATTGCGCGCCTGTTGCTGACGAAACCGAAGATCGTGTTTCTCGACGAACCTTCGGGCGCCATGGATCTGGCGACCGAGCGCAATCTGATCGCGCGCCTGTCGAAGGCTATCAGCCGTGACACGACGCTGTTGATCGCCACCCACCGCTACAGCATGCTTGAACTCGTCGATCGCCTGATCGTCATCGATAAAGGACGCATCATCGCCGACGGTCCGAAGGGTGCGGTCATCGAGGCCATGCAGCGTAAACCAGCAGGGGCGCAGTCATGAGCCTCAGCAATCGTCACGACAATCCTCCGCTTCTCGCCCGCGGTATTCTGGCACTGGTGGCGCTCGTCATTGCGAGCTTCGTCGCCTGGGCGGCTATTGCCGACATCAACGAGATCGCCCGCGGCGAGGGCAAGGTCATTCCGGTCTCGAAGACGCAGATCATCCAGTCGTCGGAGCCCGGGGTCGTCCAGCAGATCGCCGTCGTCCTCGGTCAGGTCGTCCGCAAAGGTCAGCTACTCGTCCAGCTCGACAATACAACGACGACCTCAACCCTTGGCGAATCCGTTGCCAAGGCGCGTGCGCTCGGTGCCAAGGTTGCGCGCCTGAAGCTCGAGGAAGCTGGTCAATACGATACGCCGTTCATTTGCCCGGAAGAGATCCTGGCCGTCGCGAAGGATGTGTGCGCAAACGAGGAGCAGCTTTTCGCTGCCGATCGCGCCAGCTACCAGAACAAGCTTGGCGTCTTGCAGGAGCGCGTGCGCCAGCGCGAGAACGAGCTCAGCGAAGCCCACGCCAACATCGATCGCCTGCAGCAGAATATCGAAGGTGCCCAGCGCCAGTACGACCTAATTTTCCCGCTGGCACAGAAGAAGCTGGTGGCGCAGACGGAAGTGCTGAAGACCGAGCGGGATCTCACCGACCAGAAGGGCCAGCTCAAGGTTTACCAGGAAAGCATCGACCGCCTGCAGGCTGCCGTGCAGGAAGCCAAGCTGCAGCTCGGCGATCTTGCCCTCGAACTGCGTCAGCAGGCGCTGACGGACAAGGCGCAGGCGCTGGCCGAGCTTTCGGTCGTCGACGAGACCATCCGCGGCGCGTCCGACCGCGTCAAGCGCACCGACATCCGCTCGCCTGTCGACGGCATCGTCAACACGCTCGAGGTCAACACCATCGGCGCCTATGTCGATCCGGGCCGTGTCATCGCCGGCATCGTTCCGACCGCCGACACGCTGCTGGTCGAAGCCAAGATCTCGCCGCGCGATGTCGCCTTCGTGCGCCGCGGCCAGCCTGCCGTCGTCAAGGTCACCGCCTACGACTTCTCGATCTTCGGCGGCCTTGAGGGAGTCGTCGAGAATATCTCCGCAGACAGTCTCGTGGAGAAGGAAAAAGGCGAGACCTACTATCTGGTACAGGTCAAGACCGACAAGTCCGCGCTGGAGCGCAACGGCAAGTCCTATCCGATCATCCCCGGCATGGTTGCCTCGGTCGAGATCATGACCGGCAACAAGACCGTGCTGAGCTACCTGATGAAGCCGATCAACAAGGCGCGCAGCGAAGCGCTGACGGAGCGATAGGATGCTGATCGTCAAGCCAGGCAGCAACGCACTCACCGAACTCGAGCCGATCGAGGAGCCTTTGCCGGCCATCGGCGCCGAGGAGATCGAGCCGCGCTTCCGTGCGGTCGTCGGTCGAGGCGGCGAGCGCCGCGGTATCCGCCTCGAGCGGATCTACTGGGATGGCCTCGGGCGCATGTCGTCGGCCGGCAAGATGAGCACGGCCGACCTCGTGCACTATACGGCCTCGCAGATGCCGGAGTCCGGCAACCTGGCCTCGCTGCTGCGTGTGCTCAGCTTCAAGTGGGCGCTGCGCAGGCTGGATACCGTCGAGGACGCCTCGTCCATGGCAAACGTCAATGCCATCATCCAGGCGTCGCCGTCGCCGACGATCCTGCTGACACAGGAAAAAAAGATCCAGCTCTTCAACGATCCCTTCCTGACCATGCTGCGCCAGCGTCTTCCGCTTGGTGATGCGGCGCAGTTGACGAAGAGCTTGCGCTTCTCGATCGACACGCAGATCGATGAGGCGATCGCCACGCTCTATCGCAACAGGGGCAAGACGCTGAACACCGGCTTCACCATAGCCGTCGGCTCGGCCTCGATGAAGGGCCAGATCAATCTGGCTTTGGCGCCAACGCATGAGAAGCCGATGCTGATCGGCTATGTCTCTCGTTACTGACCAGAAAATCCCAGACATGAAAAAAGCGGCCGAGATTCAGCCGCTTTTTCTGTATCTTGCCGGCGATTTTCAGAACGTCGTGCCTTCGCCAGGAGCGACCTTTTCGAGTGGCAATGCCGAGGCGACCTGCTTGGCGCCGGTGCGTGTTCCGTGCAGGTAGCCCTTGCCATCCGCGATCGAGTAGAGCGGCACATAGTCGGGCAGCCTGGTATCCAGTAGAACCTCGTCGCGCATGTTGTCGAGAATGAAGCGGTTGCCGTTCACCGCGACAGAAAGCACCGCGTGGTAGAAGTGGCGCTTCTGATCGAACAGGACAATGACGGACATGTCCTTGAGCTCGACGCCTTCGGCGTGCAGCGCGGCCATCTTCAGGATCGCGAAGTCCTCGCAATCGCCCTGCTGGCGTGAGAGCGTTTCGGCGGGCGTCGCCCAGTAGTCGGCCACCTTGTAGGTGTCGATGTCGCGGCTATAGCGGATCGTGTGATTGATCGTGATGTTGACCGCGTTCAGCTTGTCGCGGATCGAGGACTGCAACGTCTTGCTGAAGGCAACCTTGATCGCGGTCGCGGCCTCCGAGCACTTACCTGCGCTGCAGTCAATGGCTGTCCCATCGATTATTTCCGACAGGGACGGTTCGAGCYTCTTCAGGGCAGCCAGTCGTTTGAACGGAATGGCGACCGTCCCGAAAGCAGCGCTGCCCCCCGGCGCGGCGATCGCCGGCCGTGCGACTGGCTGCGTCGGGGCGACGCTCTCGTTCACCCAGCCTGCCGGCTCGGGCTGCAGTGAGCGCGTCAGCGCGGCAACGTCGATGGTTCCGATGCTTTTCGTCGCCAGCGCGAGGAGATTGGCGACGCTGCCGAACGTCAATGCGCGGGCTGTATCAGCCGCGAGGTCAACGGAGTAGATCGCGCCTGACATTTGCGAAGACGGCAATACGGATGCCGCCGAAATATTCGGTGCAAATGCGGCTGAAAATGCAGACAAAGTAAAAGCAGCGATGTTGCTTGTTTTTATACTGCGCTTCATGGATCGCGGTCTCTCGTTGGCTGCGAGAAACGTACAAAAAATCTATAAAAATCAGGTATTTAAGCATAGATAAGGTTGGGATAAATTATCCGTTCAAAAGAACATAAAAGTTTAGTGCGCCCGTCAACCAAGTTTGGGCGAAGGGTTTGCTTTCCGGTGTCGCCTGTGCAGATATGAAATCCTGTCAAAGGGCCGGAAAAGGCCGCGATTGCGAGTGGTGGGGGAACAGGTGAAAGTGCAGTCAATCGAGCCGGTGCAAGGCTCGCATGGTTTACGCTCGACACGGCAAGTGTCGCCTTCGGAAGGCGCCGGTCCCCTCAAACTCATCAAATTCGTTCTCGCAATGTCGATCGTCGCCGTCTTCGGTGCGCTCGCGGGCTGCCAGTCCGACGTCGATGGCATCGCCAAGAATGTGAAGACCAACGACATCAAGGCACCTTCGAGCGAAGTCGAGGAAAGCTTCGGAGAAACGGGAGCGGAGATCACGCTGCTGCTGCCCAAGGGCGCGACCGGCATCTATGAGGGTGCTGCGCGTGACGTGCGCGACGGTGCCGGCCTCGGCGTCGGCGAACTCGGCGGCAACCAGGTCTTCGTGAAGGTTGTCGATGTGGCCTCCGGCGCTCCAGCCGCCGCGACCGCGGTCGGCGAGGCGAGGGCGCGCGGTTCCGTTCTCCTCGTGAGCTACGCATTGCCTGCCGTCACCTCGGCTATAGCTGCGGTGCCGGCTGACCAGCGGCCGGCTTTGCTCAATCTGGGCGCCCCTGTGCCGCCCACATCGGGCAATGTCTACAACTTCGTTTCCGATGAAATCGACAGCGCCATTGAAGGCGTGCAGGCAGCCGCCGCCAGCGGCCACAAGAAGGTGCTGGTTTTCGCCCAAAACGACTTTCCCGCTGCTGACGAGGCCCGGTTGGCAAGCGCCATCCACGCCGGCGGCGGCACGTATCTCGGCCTTGTCCGCTACGATCTGACGGACGCTGCCGCCGCTGATGCGGTCAAGAGGGCGGGCGCCAATCTGCAGAATGCCGATACCGTGCTCGTTCTCGGGAAAACGGTGATCACCACGACCATCGCCGGCGCCGTGAAGGCCAGCGGCAAGACGAACGTCACCTTCGTCGGCACAAGCGCCTGGCCGCCGCAAACGCATACGGATCCCTCGGTGGCAGGCACGGTGATTGCCATGGTCGAGCCCGAAGGCGCGACGATGATCGCCGAGCGCTACCAGCGGCACTACAAGCGCGCAGTCTCCACCGACGCGGCTTACGGCTACGATGCTATCGCCGTTGCCTCGGGCATTGTCCGGACAAAGGGACCGGAGGGAATGAACGCACAGAACCTGACCAGCAAGGTCGGCTTCCGCGGCGTGACCGGTCTCTTCCGGATGACGCCGGCGGGTACCGTGGAGCGCAAGATGAGCCTTTACTCCCTTAACGGCGGCAAGCTCAGCCTGGTCGGTGCCACGCCGGCCTCGTTCTGATACCCCACACACTTGGACATCGGACCGTATGCGTCCGCCTTCACCAAGCGCCGTGCTAAGCGCTTAGAGACCCGGCCGGCAGGTGCTCCGCCCGACAAACGGAAGCGCAGTTGCCGCGCCGCCACTGCCTCCTACCAATCAGGAGTCAGAGCACGAATTCACGTCAAACGGCCAGGCAGCATTTCCTTTGCTCTCACTTGGCGGCCTTGTCGGTGCCAAGTAGGTAGCCTCCGTCCCAGTGATAGATCTGCTTGTCGTCGACCGTGACCTTGACGACCGCCTGGAAACCGGCGAGCGTCCCGCTGCCGGCATGAAACGCACAGGTTCCTTGCATTGGGCTGGCGGTGTCGTAGGTGACGCAGTACCCGACCGCCGTGTCTCCGTTTCCGACGGCAATAACAGCCGTGCTACTGCCGAAAAGGGGACTGCCGGTCACCGGCCCATAGTACAAGATCTTGGTACCCGCCGGGATCGCCGCCAGGTTCGATTCCGTAATCGTGCAGAAGCTCGGAGTCTCGCCGGTGTACTGGCTACATTCCTTAGAGATCTTGAGTGGTTGCATAGAGGGCGCCGCATGCGCCACGGACGCTAGTACCAGGATGGCACCAGCCGACAGGATCAACAATCTGCTCATTGCCTAGTCCCCCAGTCGAATGGTGTCGAGAACTCTACTCTCTATCGCCTCTCCTCGCAATTCGCTGCTTGGTCCAGGGAGCGCCGTCCGCGACGCCGCCGACTTGCATGAGTCCGGACCCTAAGGCCGTGCAGCCGCGAAGAAGGGCTCCGGACTCTCCACTTCGATCAGCCGCCGGCGCTCGATCTGCCAGAACCGGTTGCCGATGGCGCGCACGAAGCTGCGGTCGTGGGAAACAACAAGGCAGCTCGCCTGGTGGGCCATGAGTTCGCCCTCCAGCGCTTCCTGCCCGTCGATATCGAGGTGGTTGGTCGGCTCGTCGAGCAGATAGAAGTTCGGCTCCGCCAGCCGCAAAACCAGCATGCCGAGCCGCGCCTTCTGCCCGCCCGACAGCCGCCCGACCGGACGCGACTGCATGTCGATGGTCATGCCGGCCCCCGCGAGCAGCGCCCGCGCCCGCTGGTCGCCAACGTCGAAGCGGCGGATGATCGTCTCCATCGGCGTATCGCTGTCCTTCAAGTCGGCCAGCGCCTGGTCACTATAGCCGAGCACCAGCGAAGGGGTGGCCTTGATGCCGTCCTGCGCCGTCTCCGGATGGCCGATTGCCTTTCGCAGCATCGCGATCAGCCGTGATTTGCCGGCGCCGTTCTCCCCGAGCAATACGATCCGGTCACCCTGGCAGATGAACTGCTTGCCGGTCCGGAAGAGTGTCGTGCCTTCAGGGGTACGGACCTCCGCTTCGTCGAGTGTCACAAGCACCTTGGCATGCGTGCCGCGGTTGGCGAGCTTGATCGCACCGGCCGATCGCTCGAGATGGGCGGGCTTGGCCGCATCCTCGAGCTTGTCGGCGCGTTGCTTCAGCTGCTTTGTCTTGACAACCAGCAGGTCGCTGCCGGAGTTGATGCCGATATTGTTGAGTTTCGCCGCTTGCTTGCGCAATTGCTCGGCAGTCTTCATGTCGCGTTCGTAGCGTCTCCTGTCGGCCGCGTCCGCCTCATCAAGCGCTGCCCGCGCCCGGCTGTAGGGCAGGGAGAAGACCTGCGACTGCTCCGGCCGCAGGAACAGCGTACGATTGGTGACTGCATCGAGAAAGGCACGGTCGTGGCTGGAGATGATCACAGGCACATCGCGGGGCAGGGCGTTCAACCAATCCTCAAGCGCCGCGATCTTGCCGAGATCGAGGTGGTTGGTCGGCTCGTCGAGCAGCAGCGCGTCGGGCTCCATCACCCAGGTGCGCGCCAGCATCGCCAGCCGCTGCCAGCCGCCGCTGAGCTGCCTGACCGGGCGGCTGCGCAAGGCTTCGGGCACGTCCAGCGAATCCAGCACGATGTCCACGCGCCAGCTTTCGTTCGCCTGCTGATCGGCAGGCAGCGCCTGAAGGACAGCATCGTGGAACGGCACGTCAAGCAGCTTGGCTGGCACGTCCTGTTCGACATAGCCGATCGTCAGCCCGCGCGAGCGCGTGATGTCGCCGTGGGTTGCCTCGAGCGCTCCCGAAATGCAGCGGAGCAGTGTGGACTTGCCGCGGCCGTTGGCGGCGACGAGCCCCAGACGGTCGCCGGCATTGATGACGAGGTCAAGCTTGGCAAAAAGCGGTGCGCTGAGGGTGACGCCGAGATTGCGGATATTGATAAGGGTCATGATCTTGCTCTGGTCTTGCCGAGCGATCACACGGGCGAGGGCATGCAGCCTTCATCGCGTGCGTGTGCTTCGAGCTCGGTGGATGAGTATTGCAGACGGGCGAATACCCAAACTGCTGCCACGAGGGGCAGACCAGGGAAGAGAGTTTGTGAGAAACGGTCTCTGGTCAGCCCTGCAAACGCATTTGCAGGGCGTAATTGGTGTTCGTCGGCGTTCGTCAGCATTCGCTCATGCTCCTTAGTTATCAATATTTTATATCGCTGCAGTCCGTTCTTGTGCGTGGGCATTCGTGAATGTAAATTGGACACTATTGGACACTATTGGACACTATTGGACACTCCGAATGGCCGCGACATCGAAAATTGATACGCCCGCAAAACGAAACAAGTTAGCGCCTGCCAAAAAGCCGGTTTGGGAGCAATTGGCCAGCGGCGTTTTTCTCGGTTACCGCAAATCCCCGCAAGCGAGAAAGTGGCTCGTCCGATACCGCGACCCCGACGCACCTAAAGGTGCAGGCAATCCCTACCGGGTGCAAGTCTTCGCGAATGCGGACGATGCCCACGTCGACGAGGAAGCGTTGAATTTCACGGACGCGACCGCCGAGGCGCTGAAGCTTGCTAAAGCAGCAAACGTTCCTAGCGCCCACGGCGCGCTTCCACTGACGGTGCGCCGCGCGGTGGAAGAGTATGTCGCCGTTCGGAATACCCGCGACCGCAAGGTCAAGGGTCGAGAGGACATCCGTTCCGACGCAGATACCCGACTGTCGCGATATGTCCTTTCCGACGCGAACCTCTGCGACACGAAATTGAAGGACACGACGCGCGAACGCCTGATTAAATGGCTGGACAGCGTGCCGCTCAAGGCTCCGACAAAAAAACGGCTTGCCGGGGACTTCAAGGCGGCACTGCGGCTGGCCGGTGACACACATGCCAAATCCCTTCCT
The DNA here is from genome assembly GCF_056398905.1 of Rhizobium sp. 01T417. NCBI lineage: Bacteria > Pseudomonadati > Pseudomonadota > Alphaproteobacteria > Hyphomicrobiales > Rhizobiaceae > Rhizobium > Rhizobium sp. 01T417. Next base: position 17,605 of record NZ_JBFTQH010000044.1, read on the forward strand.
GCGACATGGAGGGCTGAGGTTTCGAGCGCGTTGACAGTCCAAAACGATGAACCTAACAGCCGCGACATCCAAGTTCTCGCTGATGACCAAATCAAAGCCGCGCTTCGCGCTGCCAAGGAAATCGACAGCGAAGGGGAGTGGGGTGGCGACTTGCACCGCCTCATGGTCGCCCTCGCCGCCACGGGCGCGAGGTTTTCGCAGGTGGCAAGGATCGAGCGAAAGGGCGCATTTAAGCAACGTCGCGTGAACCGAAGGACCGGCGTCGACGGGACCGATTGCGTTATAATGGTGCCTGCGTCCCGGAAGGGGAAAGGCGGCAAAGTCGAGCCGCCGACGAAACGGATCGTCATGGCAGGCGACTTCGAAATCCTCGTTTCCGGACCGGAAACGGGGCCGGACAGCCCACTGCTGCAGCGTTGGAAAAACGAGGAAATATCACCGACCGTATGGACGCGTGGCAATCGTGCGGCTTGGTATCACGCTTCCGAGATAACCCGGCCGTGGCGGCAGATAGCGGAGCGGGCAGAGCTTCCGAAGCATACCGTACCGTATTCCTTCCGCCATTCTTCGATCGTTCGACATCTCCAAGCAGGCTTGCCCGTGACCCTCGTCGCAGCGCTTCATGACACGTCGCCTGCGATGATCCAACGACACTACGCCCGGTTCATCGCCGACGCGAGTGATGACCTCATTGCCGCCGCTGCGGTGAGCCTTGCCGGATGACGCCGATCAATCGCCTAGGAAGCACTGACTATGCGCGGCTCATCTCGGCCGCGCTCAACAGGTACTATGGCATTGACCCGCTCAACACTGAAAAAATAGCCAAGTTGGCGCGCGGCCTGCGGCGACTGCGGCTGGAAATTTCCGTTGAGGATGCGCATTTCGCTTACGGAACCGCGTCGACAAAACGTGTCGGGAGCATCTTGAATGGCATCTATACTATTAAGCGCTTCGCTGTAGACATTACCGACACTGGCGCGCGCGCAAGGTCGCGGTACGCCTCGAAACAGCTGCGATCCGGCATATCCGTTAACGATTGGCTCGCGCAGGCCCCCGAGGTCTATGAAATCATAAGGGCTGATGCCGATTTGGAGCTTTCATCCAAGGGCGGGCTGTTCAAGCGTCGATCAAAATCCACAGATAGCCTCCGCTCGCGAATGATAGGTAAAACTCTTCCCGCCCTCTATCGCGCCATTTATCCGAACGAGACTTTCGAGGCGGAAAAGGAGCTTCCCCGGCATCGTGATAGGTGGGGGCCGGGCCCGATGTTTATCGCTTTCGCAGCGAGGTTCCTTGGGTTTGGTGCAGTAAATGGAGAGCAAATTCATAAGGCGAAACAACGGGCTAGAAGACCAAAAGGGGACAAGGCCGGGAAAACTGGATAGGTTGTCCCAAAGCAAACGTCGCTGATCACTGCCATACTTCTCCAGTGTTCCCGTTTATTCACAGGAGAGTGGCAGTCATGAGTGCCGAAAGTCCTAATAATGAGTTTAAGCCCGCCGCGATGCCGTCGAAGGAAGCCCGCCGCTATTTGGGGAATATGGGCCAAACCAAATTCTATGAAGAGATAAAATCCGGACGCCTGCAAACCCGGAAAATTGGCCGGAAGAGGGTCGTCCTCGTGGACGACGCTGACGCATACCTGCGGTCACTACCAACAGAATGAAACCCGCCACGCTTGCTACGACGTGGCGGGCACCAATGCATTCCGGCTATCCGACAGCCCGAATGTAGTGTCTTACCCGGCGCATGGCAACGTGGCCCCTCAGCCGAAGGAGGGGCGCAATGTCTTCCAACCACCTCGTGTCACACGGTTCCGATCAGCTGAAAGCAGGCATCGTCACCTGCATCGGCTTTCATCGGCTGAGCGGTGCCGGGGCACTCGCAGGCTTTGCCGACCTGCATTTGGCCGCCCCGTACCTGATGCGGCTCTTTGGCTGCGCCGTGTTCGTTGCCGACGATGGTCGCATGTCGGTAGCGCTGCCGACGCGGCCGATCATGTCGCGTGACAGCCAGCAAAGCCGCGACGAGCATGGCAAGGCGCGATATGCGCCCGTCGTCGCCTTCGATGATCAGCGGATGCTCGCTGCCTTCAGCGCCGACGACGCTGCTGCGGTGAGCACTTACGCCCCCGAACTTGGGAGATTGCGGTGATCGATATCCAATCGTCGCCAAAGACTGTCGCGCAAGTGCTTATCGCCAAGGCTTCGGAGATTGGCGCTGCAAAGTTTTGCATTGAGAGACTGCGTGCCGCGCTGTGTGCGGCACGTGACCGGAATGCCGCGTTGGAAGCCGAGATCGAGCACTTGGCCTGCCTCATCCAGGACCTTCATCGGGAAATAGGACGGCTCACGCGGCAACTGATCGAGGAGGGAGGCAGCAAGCATCAAGGTCCGCCCGATAGGTTGACAGCCGCCGTTGCCATGCAGTGGGTGCGGCTAGGCCGCGAATACAAGAAACGTCAGCGGCAGAAAAGCACTCCTCGGCAAAAGGGGAGCAGGCTGTGATGCACGAAAAATCAAAGCACCTTAGCGCTGCCGCGACGTTCGAAAGTATAGACACTGTCAGCCAAAGCGACGTCGCGCAGGCGTTCGTCGACCGGTTCTTCGGAACATTCGCCTTCGATCACACACGAGGCAGATGGTATCGTTGGACGGGAAAGCTTTGGGAGCCTGACGAAACGAACCTTGCATTTCACCGAGCTGTTGACCTTTCGCGGCATCATTCCGCCGAACTCACCGGCTCACAAAGGCGCGATTGCCGCAAGTCGGCCTTCGCTAGTGGTGTCCTAGCTATCGCTGCTGCCCATCCGGAGCTTGCCGTTACCGCACGACGGTGGAACCCGGCTGCGTTTCTCTTGGGCACGCCCGATGGCACTGTCGACCTTCGCACGGGAGCATTGCGGAAGCCGACGGCTGCCGACTACATTACCAAGGCCGTTGCTGTCGTTCCTGCAGAATTGCCTGACTGCCCGAGATGGCTTGCCTTCCTTGATGAGGCGTTTGAAAGCGACGCTGCCATGATCCGGTTTGTGCAACAATGGTTCGGCTATAGCCTGACGGGCTCGACACGGGAGCAGAAGTTCATGATGCTTCATGGACCCGGCGGCAACGGCAAAGGCACGCTGCTTGGCACGGTCTCGGCCATCGCGTGTGACTACTACATGGAAGCGCCAATCGAAACGTTCCTGGCCTCGGCGCACGACCGGCATCCGACCGAACTTGCCGGTCTCGATGGGGCCCGTCTTGTCAGCGCCACGGAGACTGATCGAGGCCGATCATGGAATGAGCAGCGACTGAAGCAACTCACAGGCGGGGATACGATCAGCGCCCGCTTCATGCGTGGGGATTTCTTCCAATTCCAACCGCAGTTCAGCTTGACCGTTCAAGGCAATCACATGCCCGAACTCAAGGCCGTCGACGATGCAATGCGCCGCCGTTTGATCCTTGTTCCGATGCTTCACAGGCCCGCCAAGGCAAATCTCTCGCTGGCGGATGAACTTGTGCCGGAGTGGCCAAGCATCCTGCGATGGTTGATAGACGGCTGCCTCGACTGGCAGAAAAGTGGGCTCATCATTCCCGACGATATCAGCGCCGCGACGGACGACTATTTCGTAGAGCAGGATACGTTCAGTACTTGGCTTGAAGAATGCTGCCGCGTCGAGCGCGGAAACGTCTATCTGTACGACAGCGCGACGCGTCTCTTTGCATCGTTCTCGTCGTTCATGAAGCGTAATGGGCTGACACCCGGTTCGCTGAAGTCGTTTTCGGAAGAGCTCGAAAGGAATGGCTTCTCGCTTGAGCGCAAAAAGAGCGAGCGTCGCCGGATTGGCATCCAACTCAAGGCGTCGGAGGCACAGCACTACGGTGAGGGGTGACAGGTTGTGACGGTTTTTCGTATGCCTTCATATATGCGCGCGCGTAGTGGGCCGATAATTAAATAAACCCGTCACCATATGTCACCCGTCACCAATAAAAACAGTAGGTTAGAGCATTATTGGCCCAATTGAGTGCACGTCGGCCGGTCTATTTGGCGAAGCTGTTTCGATAGCGTATCCTTGCCCCATGTCACCGCTTCCGAACCAGCGCCACGAAGCTTTCTGCCGCCTCATCGCCAAAGGCGAAGCGGGGTCGAAGTCCTATGCGGCGATCTATCACGTCGGCGCAAAATGTGCGGACGCATCAGCGCCACGATTGTTAGCCAATGTTAGGGTGGCGTCCCGCATCCGCGAACTGAAGAATGGCGCGGCAAAAAAGACAGAAAAAACACTGTCCTCGATGATCGAGAATTTGGACGTCGCCATCGAATTCGCGAGGCAATGTGGGAACGCGAGCGCCATGATTGCTGGCTACGCGCTGCAGTGTAAAATCCTTGGGTTCGAAGCACCGAAGCAATTAGAGATAATGCATCGGCCAGCGCCTCTACCTACGCGTGTATTAGAGCTTTCGGTGGAAGAATGGGAAGCACAATTCGCTTCCGGCACAGGGTCGAGGCCAGCCTTGACCGACGGAGCCAAGCGGCTGAAGGCGGAGAAGCGCAAGATGAACGGTCAACACGCTCATGGGGAAAGCCTTCCAAGCGGAATGGAGGTCCCCAACCCGATCAATTGGGGCGGCGACCCAGTGGAGCCCATAATGCCAAACTGCGGGGTGATCGATCTTGATTGATACTATCGAGTTATCGGCGCTGGCGGGTCTTAAAGCCTCGGCCTCGTCGGTGCCTGGCCAATCCACGCCATGCTCCTCTTCCCTCTATCGCCTGGATTATCGGGCCTTTGTGAGCCAATTGGGCCTCTCATGCGATGCTTCATCCAAGCGAGGCAAGGTTCCTCAGCAACAGTTGCCGATCTGCCCGCTGCCACACAGAACCTATCGGGCAACGGGAAAGCGCAGGCCTTCACTAATATCCGCCGCTGGGGAAGCGCGTCGCTAGGTGGAGGTTGCCGACCCTTGGCGATTTTTAGCATTTTGTGCGTTAATTCGGCAGACGGTAGCACCATCTCAAAGTCGCGAGCTTCGCTCAATAGAAGGGAAAATCTTTTGGGAACGTCATTCATAGCGCGCTGTGCTCAATGCGACTACGAGGCACATGGATCGATTGGAGGCGGCATGCATAACCATAGAACGTTCAGTTCCTGGCCCTGCCTCTGCAATTCCTGCGACGCAATAACAACTGTCAACACGTTAGCGCAAACGCAGGTCTGCCTGCAATGTTCGGCGGCCGACCCCCTTCCGTATGATGACGCCGCTTTATCCGAGGAACCGACGGGCTCGCTGGCAATGAGCGCACGAGATGTTGGCTGGGGAGATCGGGTTTTAAGCGCGAAGCGCCGTTATTACTGTCCAAACTGTCGAACTAACTCGATTTTGTTCCGCCAAGGCAACATAAATTGGGATTAGAACTGCCGCGATGAAGCCTTCGCCTCGCGCCCTAGCCGGGTCCGCCACTTTGCACAGCATTCCGTCGAGCTTGCGGTTGCCGCTCACTCGCTGAAGAACCTGGTCCATCGTCACCATGTCCTTGCATTCGGCTCCTGCTGATTGCATACAGAAACGGGGATGGCCCGAGGCTTTCTAACATTGGCAGGCAGCGATGGGATTTTTCAGCAACTTCGCAGTTAAAAGTGGTCGACGCAACTTCACGGTGATGGTGCTTGCCGAGGTGCGTCTTAAGCTAGAGCAAGAGTTGGGCCGTGAATTAGATTTGAAGCCGCTGACCCCAACCATGGTGGCTGTCGCGGAGAAAATCTTCAACGAAGACCTCGCACCTCACATTTCCGATCATCCATCACTTTATAAAATCAAGATGCAAGACGCACATCAACGCGCCGTCGACGCACTTTGTGATGCCATCGCAGACGCGCTGGACGCACTCGGCTGACCTAAACTAGCCCGCACATCAAACGATCTTTAGCCTCGGATCTTGCTTATTTGCGACTAGGTTTGTATCAATTGCTCAAGGAAATGATACAAAGACACGGGTGCATGTGTTGAAAGATAAGGAAAGAGCAAAGGCAGTTGCCTATTTTCGGACCTCTAGTTCAGCCAACACTGGGCCGGACAAGGATAGCGAGCGGCGGCAGCGAGAGGCAGTCGAGACCTTCGCTAAGGCGGCCGGTTATGAGGTCGTGGACAGCTATTATGACGCCGCAGTGTCCGGTGCTGATCACGTGACCGAGCGGCCGGGTTTTTCGGCGATGCTGGAGCGACTGATGTCGAACGGCGTCCGCACGATCCTTGTCGAGACTGCCAGCCGTTTTGCTCGCGACCTGCTCGTGCAAGAGGTGGCCTTCGAGATGCTGGCGGCGCGTGGTATCGATCTCATCGCAGTCGACAGCCCCGAAAGCTTCGTGGCCGATGGGCCGACCGCCAAACTAATCAGGCAGGTGCTCGGCGCGGTTGCCGAGTTCGAGAAGAGCATGTTGGTCGAGAAGCTGCGTGGAGCGCGGGAGCGCAAGCGGCGGGCGACCGGCCGGAAGGTCGGAGGTCGGCGGAACTATGCCGAGCTTGATGGCGGCGGGGCCATGATCGCGCTGGCAAAGAAGCTGGCTCGCTATCCCCGCAATGGCAAGAAGCGGTCGCTGGCTGATATCTCGAACGAGCTGGCCAAGGAAGGCTATGTTTCGAGCGCCGGAAAACCCTACACCCGGATGGCAATCTCGCGCATGCTGGACCGAAAGCCCGAAAGGGCGTGAGTTTGTCAAACGCGGGAACCCCTCCCACGCCGGGGGCTTTCGGCAGGCAGGGCGGGTGGCGATGAAAGGGGCCCACCTGTGTAGATACTTGAGTGGAAGGTGGCGCGCCATTCCGTCAATCAGTTCCGAAGCCATATGCTCCCGCGGTCAATCAACTTACAATTCCTTGCCGCAAGTGAGCGTGTTGTCGGCCTGCCTAACCTTTGGTCGAGGTGTAGATGGAGGCCAGCGCAGAAGCAACAATTTGCTTGGTGTTTCCCGCCTTGCGCTGCTGTTCGATGACCTCGCGGTGCTGTGCCACGATGCTGTCGGCAATGTTCGAAGGAAAGCCGAACTCATGCTGGAGTTCCGTCGCAACTCCGGACGCGAACCACATCCGGCGCGAGGTCGAAGAGAACACAGCCCATGCGCCGAGCGCAGCCGCTCCCACCAAGAATGTCGTCACTGCCCCGCTCATCTTTGCTCCCTTGCCGTGTGTATTCCTCGCTCGAAGCAAAGATGCCACAGAAGAGACTTAGCGAACTACAGCGAAGCGCCGCGAGCTTCGTGAAATCACAGATTTTAAATCCTAAAGAACGCCCCTTAAATGCGATCTGCGTTTAGCCGGTCAGGCGAGCGCCATTTAGGGCTTTTGTCCAAAAAACTTCCGCGCTATCTCGATATGCATTCTCGTAGCCTTCTAGAGCTGGGGATCGGCCATTCACTGCAAGTGAGGCCCCGTCCATGACCTCTCGTGCGACGTCAAGCAATTTGTAGACATCGTCGAATGTAGGCAAGGCAACGGATTTGGCTGTCTGTCTTCCGTTGTCGATCAGCAGGTGCGCCAAGCGCGTATCCCTTAGGCTGCGAAGCCTTCGCAATGAATGGCGGAGGGAGGTGGAACGTCCAAAACGGACGGCCTCGGCGATTGCCCGATCTATGCCGTCTGCGCAATCTCGCATGTAAAAATCTTCGTTAAATCCGGTCCACTCGCGAGCGCGGTCTATGAGAGCAATTCGAACACGTTTGCGACGCAATAGTCCTGTGAGGAGGAGCACGGTCGCCTTATCGCTCGCATTTCTATGAAACCGAGCGCTGGGCGTATCGAACATCCGCGCGACTGCCTGCGCAAGCGTAAGGATAAGGCACTGCTTCACCAAATTATAGGTTTCTGCGCCGTGGTACTTCTTGACGGGATCGCTCGCGATAATCGCGTTTGCAGCTTCCAGCGCAGATTTGATTTGGAGTGCTGATCGAATGTCGTTCTCCAATGCCTTTGTAATTTCGTCCACCATACGCACGGCCTGTTTATTCGTGAGGTGAACGACCTTTGGCCTTCGCTTCTTGTTCGCTCCTGGCTTTGACACCCATGCCCCCAGTTCGGGTTTTGTCTTGAAAATCGGCGATCTATCACAATCTTCGGTGGAACGTCGAGGGCAGGCGCGCTTCTGATAGCCGCACTGCGATGGATGAGCATGGAACTGGGCGGTGAACTATGTCCGACACACGTACCCCGGAGGTGCGGCGGAAAATAATGCAGTCCATCGGGACCAAGAACACGGGACCGGAGATGGTAATACGGCGCGCCCTCTTCGAGCTCGGGTATCGATATCGCCTGCATCGAAAAGACTTACCCGGGTCCCCCGACATAGTGTTTCCGGGCAGAAGGAAGGCAATATTTGTTCACGGGTGCTTTTGGCACGGGCACGGCTGTCAAAAAGGACGGGCACCAAAATCCCGTATGGAGTACTGGGGACCGAAAATAGAGGCTAATCGCCTTCGGGACGCCCGAAACCTCCGCGAGTTGGCGGCGAGGGGGTGGCAGGTGCTTGTGGTGTGGCAGTGCGACCTGGCTGACCTTGAAAAGGCTTTGCAACAGATAATAATTTTTTTGGATGAGCCCATAAATGCGATCGACAAAAAGGGCGAACGTAGTTAGATTGCCCGCATGACAAATCGCTTCGCACACCGAAATGAATTTCCCGAACGCCCACTTGGTATCGATCTATTCGCTGGAGCAGGAGGCATGAGCCTCGGCTTCGAGCAAGCAGGTTTCGACGTCGCTGCGGCCGTTGAGATTGATCCTATCCATTGCGCCGTGCACAAGTTCAATTTCCCTGACACGGTCGTTATTTCGCAGTCGGTTTCCGAACTGACGGGGACGGAAATTCGTCGCCGAGCGGGTATTGGGGCTCGCACCGTCAACTGCGTGTTTGGCGGACCCCCTTGCCAAGGCTTCTCGATGATCGGGCAGCGGATTTTGGACGATCCTCGGAACAATTTGGTCATGGACTTTGTGCGGTTGGTTGCGGAATTGGATGCCGAAACCTTTGTGTTTGAGAATGTCAAAGGCCTCACAGTAGGCAGTCAACGGGCGTTCTTGGACGAACTGGTGGAGGCTTTCGGCGAGCGGGGATACCACGTGCGCTTGCCATGGCGCGTTTTGGACGCAGCCAACTACGGTGTACCGCAGCATAGAGAGAGGCTGATCTTATTCGGAGCGAAAATCGGTCGCGAGATACCCGACTATCCTGTGGCGACAAGCAATCCCGCGGACGGTAAACGGTCGGTCCGCGGCATCGCAGTAGGTCCTACCTGTAGGGATGCATTGGCCGATCTACCCGACGCTGAACTCTTTGAGGCGCTAAACCATTCGGATGCGGTTGAAACCGCTGCGTATGGCGACGCGTCGCAATACTCGGCGGTACTGCGTTGCATGACGAACGACGCGTGGCACTATGGCTACGTGCGGGAGTGGAAGCCGGGCATTCTCACCTCGAGCGCCCGTACGGAGCACACCGAGATATCTAGGGGCCGGTTTGCCAACACTCAGCCGGGTTCGGTTGAGCCCATAAGCAGGTTTTTTAAGCTCTCGTCCGATGGCCTTTCCAATACTTTACGAGCAGGTACAGACGGGGCTCGTGGCGCGTTCACAAGCCCGCGACCGATCCATTTCGATTACCCAAGATGTATCACTGTTCGTGAGATGGCTCGGCTGCATGGGTTTCCCGACTGGTTTAGACTGCACGCAACCAAGTGGCATGGCGCTCGGCAAATAGGCAATTCCGTGCCGCCGCCATTGGCTCGGGCTGTAGCCACTTCGGTCGTGGCAGCACTTGGGATGAGGCCAGTGAAACCGTTAGGCAGTCTACCTTTGGGCGACGAGGCACTATTGTATCTTGAGATGACGGGGGCCGCGGAACATTTCGGGGTAGAGAAGCCAAATTCTCGGCGTGACCGTAAGAGCGGCGCGAAGAAGCGCAAACAGTCCGAAATTGAAGCAGGTGTCGCCCCGTTGCGAGTTGTAAATGGCTAAGCCGGACCCTGCTACCCATCGCTACAGGGTATTGATCGAGCGAATTTTCTTCCACTATTGGAAAGAAGGAGTAACCGACTTCGAGTTCGCACGGGACGAACTAGTCACCTTCGCGGAAGAGCACTCGATCAAGCTCCCGAAGAACCTCGGCGATATAATTTACAGTTTTCGTTTCCGCATCCCGCTTCCCCCTGCGATCCTCAATACCCAACCCGAGGGATTGGAGTGGATAATTGAAGGCGCTGGAACGGCCCGGTACCGATTTAGGCTGACGAAAGTAACGAGAATACTGCCGAGCGAAAGCCTCGTGAGCATCGCTATTCCCGACGCAACGCCGGAACTGATCCGATACTATGCCCTTGATGACGAACAAGCCCTCCTCGCGATCGTGAGATACAACAGGCTCATCGATACTTTTCTCGGCCTAACGACCTACAGTTTACAAAATCACTTGCGTACTACCGTCAAGAATGTTGGGCAGATTGAAATCGACGAGGTGTACATCGGCCTAGACAAGTACGGCTGCCACTACGCGATACCCGTTCAAGCGAAAGGCGGTAAGGATCAAATCGGGGTTGTTCAAACTGGGCAAGACCTCGCCTTTGCCGCGGAGAAATTTCCGGAAATGCGTTGTCGACCAGTTGCAGCGCAGTTTATGGCGGAAGGTGTAATCGCGCTTTTCGAGCTCACCCTGGAGGATGGGCAGGTGAAGGTCGTTGAAGAACGACATTACCGGCTCGTGCCTGCGACCGACTTGGATCACGGCGCGATCCGCGATTACCGCTAGGGGTGCTGAAGACTGAGGACGGGCTTGGCCTCTCAACCGCGATAGGCGAACGCTGACGCTGGCGGCAACTCGCCGCGCTTGCGTTGGCGATATAGGCGATTGCGTTCTGTGGCTGTTATCGGTTTATCGTTGACTGTTCGGTCTAGCCATACGGCCACGCATAGTTTTTGCCGTCCGCACCGGTCATCCCTACGGTCGGGCGCTGCGCCGCGCCTTTTGCTTCCATGCACAGCTGATAACGATGGCCCCAACTTGACGTGCCGTGGCCACATCCTTGAGATAATCCAATATCGGCTTCCTCGCGCTCCATTCATCAGCATCGATTTCGCACTGGGCAATGATTTGAGCCATGCGGTTCTCGACCGCGTGCGCGTGTCCCGACCACACCAGCGCCGCAAAATTGGGGCTTTCTTCATTGGTTTAGCTCAGGGCAAAGGGCGTGCGTGATTGCTGTTTGAACGAGACCGGATGCCGGTTTGTCCCGCGTCTCCGGGTGATCCCGCAAGCTCGCTGTTACGACATCAATCAACTGCTGCGTGATTATTCCCTCTCGAAGGCACGTCGTTTTGCCCAATCCGGCCCGCGTCATCTCGAACTCGTCGACCACACCCAAAACGTAGGCGGCGCATAGTGATTGCGCCGTGTTAACTGTGGCCTGCTCTTTCGTCGAGCACCAACCGTATAACTCGTTGCCGTTGATATACGAGACGTAGGCAAAGGCCGGGGTGACTGGAATTGCGCACGCCAAGGCCAAACCCACGGCGGCAAGCAGTTGTCGTGTCATGAAATACCTCAACACGAAAAACAGGTTTATCACGCCGGTCTCCTTTAGAGCCTTGCCGCAGATTACCGTGAGCTTTTCAAAACCGCCGCCGCATCGATGGCGTTGCCGGGCACATTAGGCGCTTTGAACATCGCGACGATGATGGATGTCTGCGACTGCCGCCTGTAGATCGCCTGCCCGCCCGTATACATCGTGTTTCCATAGGCGGTGTTGCCGACGACATTGACGGTGGTGTTCGCATAGACCGGCATGTTACCCGCGTAGGTGCGGGAGTTCTGCGTGTCCGCCGCCTGTATCACGTAGTGGGTGAAGCCCTTGTCGAGGGTGAGTTGCGCCACGCGGCGTTGCGCCTGCCCCTTGGCGATGCTTGTCCCGATAAGGCCGCTGGCATCGATATCGAGCTTGTAGACGTTGTTTGAAAGCGCCATCTCGCTTTGGCTGACGCAACCTGCCAAGGCCGCCATGGCCAGCAGTAACACAAATTTTCTCATGATTTCCCCCAGTTGTGCGCCAAGCCTTGAAGTCCTTCGCGTACCAAGTCAACGAGGCCGACATTACGCAAGCAATCAACCACAGGTTTTTTTGAACAGCGGCGCGGCTGGTAGCGCTTCACCACGCTGATATCCGTCAGCGTTCGTCAGTTTTCGCTGTAGATTTTGGACACTGAAATTGGACACTAGGACTTAAATAATTGAAAATAAGACGTATTTTTTTAACGTTCACGCATTTGCAGGGCGTTGACGGGGCCACGTTGCCGGTTGAACCGGAAATAGAAATTTTGCACGCGACCCTCCTTTCTCTTTGAGCGCATAGGAGAAATAGCATTGCTAACCCAGGAATGCAACCAAAGCGCTTGTGCTGCGCGGTCGCGCTCCCGAACTTGCATTGGGCAGCGTGGTTGCTGTAAGCGGCTCGACAGGTATTCTTAAATTTCCAGGAGAGACGCCATGGCAGGCGGTGACGACGATTACGTTTATGATGAAGTGACGGGCGAATGGCGTCCGGCTTCGGAAATGGCTGCCGCGGCCGCGCAGGCCGCTGAGGTCCGGGATGCTGCCGGAAACGTCCTCAAGGACGGCGATTCCGTCACCCTCATCAAGGATCTGAAGGTGAAGGGCGCCAATCAGACCCTAAAGCAGGGCACGGTCATCCGCTCGATCCGGCTGACAGATAACCCGGAAGAGATCGACTGCCGCCACGACACCATCAAGGGCCTTGTCTTGCGCACGGAGTTCGTCCGCAAGCGTTGAGCGCGTGACGCGCAGAGGATTTCGCGGGGCGGAACGCGGGCGATAAGCCCCTTCCGCTCAGCGCTTCAAACTTCCGAGGATGCCGCGCACCAGGGCCCGGCCGACCTGTGTCGCCACCGTACGGGCCACGCTCTTCATCGCGGCTTCCACGACCGTTTCGCGCTGGTAGCCGGAGGAGCGGGCGCGGCCCTGGCTCTTGGCCTGCGGTTCGGTGTCATCATCGCCGAAGCCTGGCAGCGTCCAGCGGCCCGAGGCGTTGCCCTCGGTCGGCTCTGTCGGTTGCGCTTGCTTGGCTGCATCGGAGTCGGATGCCTTCTTGGCGCGCGCCGCCAGAATCTCGAAGGCGGATTCACGATCGAGATCTTCGTCGTAGACCCCGAGCACCGGGCTCTTGTCCATGACCTGCTGGCGCTCCGGATCGGTTAACGGGCCGACGCGTCCGGACGGCGGGCGGATCAGCGTCCGCTCGACGATCGATGGCGAGCCTTTCGCCTCCAGTGTCGACACCAGCGCTTCGCCAGTGCCGAGCGTGGTGATGACGGTGGCGCAGTCGAAGGCAGGGTTGGGACGGAAGGTGTCCGCCGCTGTTCTCACAGCCTTCTGCTCGCGCGGCGAATAGGCGCGCAGCGCATGTTGCACCCGGTTGCCGAGCTGCGCGAGGACGGTTTCCGGCACATCGAGCGGGTTCTGCGTCACGAAATAGACGCCGACCCCCTTCGAGCGGATAAGGCGCACGACCTGTTCAACACGCTCGATCAGCACCTTCGGCGCGTCGTTAAAGAGCAGGTGTGCCTCGTCGAAGAAGAAAACGAGGTTCGGCTTCTCAGGATCGCCCACTTCCTGCAGCTCCTCAAAGAGCTCGGAAAGCAGCCACAGCAGGAAAGTCGCATAGAGCCGCGGGTTCATCATCAACTTGTCGGCGGCGAGCACGGAAATCTGGCCATAGCCGCGGTTGTTGGTCCGCATGATGTCGGTGATCTTGAGCGCGGGTTCGCCGAAGAAGTGCTCGGCGCCCTGCTGTTCCAGCACAAGGAGACCACGCTGGATCGAGGCGACCGACGCCTTCGAGATCAGACCGAACTGGCTGGAAAGCTCGGTTGCGTTCTCCGCCATGTAATTCAGCAGCGAGGAAAAGTCCTTGAGGTCGAGCAGGGGGAGCCCGCCCTGGTCGGCGAGCTTGAAGGCGATATTGATGACGCCCTCCTGCGGCTCGGAGGCGTCCATCAGCCGCGCGAGAAGCAGCGGCCCCATTTCGGCAATGGTGGTGCGGACGCGGTGGCCCTTCTCACCGAAGAGATCCCAGAAGATGACCGGGAACTGGTCGAATTCGTAATCGTCGAAGCCGATCTGCTCGGCGCGCTTGGTGAGAAAATCCTTCGGTTCGCCCTTGGCGGCGATACCGGAAAGATCACCCTTGATGTCGGAGCAGAAGACGGGCACGCCGGCCCTCGAGAAGCCCTCGGCCAGCACCTGCAGCGTTACCGTCTTGCCGGTGCCGGTTGCGCCCGTTACCAGGCCGTGGCGGTTTCCGAATTTCAGGTCGAGATATTCCGGCTTGTTGATGCTGTCATCCGGATTGCGGCTGACGCCGACGAAAATCTTGCCATCCTCGAGCATTTTCGAAAATTCTCCCTGCGGCTGTCGGCGCCGATTGCGTCAAAATGCGGAGCGTCGTTTCCGCATGGTCATTGTAATATCGCTTCCCTGTTATAAGCAGGGAGCCCGGTGCGGACAACTGTCTGCATTAAAAGGAAAAGTAGGATAAAGACTGCTTTTGCGGCCGGCGGCTTGAGTTGCCCGGAAAGTTCGACTAACGTTGACGTTAACGTCAAAAATAGGAGGCTGACAATGAATGAAATCGTAGACCAGATCGCCGCGCGTGTGGGCATCACTCCGGAACTGGCCGAAAAGGCGGTGGGCATGATGCTCGGCTTCCTGCAGCGCGAGGCGGCAGACGGTCCGGTCGCCAAGATGATCGAAGCCATTCCGGGCGCTTCCGACCTCGTTGCCAAGTACAACGGCGAAGGCGCGAGCGGCGGCGGGATCCTCGGCAGCATCATGGGCGCGCTCGGCGGCGGCGGCATCATGGCGCTCGGCCAGCAGCTGATGTCGGAAGGCCTCGGCATGGGCGAGATCACCACGCTTGCCAAGGAAACCATCGCGATTGCCGAGCAGCACGCCGGCAAGGAAGTTGTGGACGAGGTTGTCGGCTCGGTTCCGGGCCTCAGCCAGTTCGTCTAAGCGGCAAGACGAGACTTTCGGCGGGCGGGCTTGTTCCGCCCGTTGGCTTTTGTGGTTACGGCGTGACGCCAAGCAAGGCCAGCCAGGCTTGCGACTGGTCGCCGGCAGCCTTGCGTCCGGCATCGTCAAGCACACGGGGGCCGCAATAACGGTCGATGTTGGTTCGGTCGGTGTCGTTGATCTCTGGGTTGTGCGATGCCGCAATAACCTGACGCCAGGCACAGCCAAGGACGGGCTCGACAACGATGCCCTCGTTGCAGCCGGTGCTCAGGCAGAAAGAAATTTTCCTCTGACTTTCGATGCGACCGGCGATGGCATCCGCGTAAAGGCCGGTCCAATCAGCACGGATCTGTTCGCAGCGCTCGGCAGCGTCGCTTTGCTGGCAACCGATCTTCGGAACATAGCTGTCCGCGGGTGGCCAGTCGGCAACCTCAGCGAGGCTGACGCATCCACAGGCAAGAAGAACGGCTGCAATCAACTGCGACATCGGGCCTCTTAACCGGCAAGAGAATCACTGGAGACAAGCTACAGCTTCTCTTGCGTGTTAGGGAGGCACTTCTGAAGCGTCATGGCATCAAAGCCGCAAGGCAGCCGGTTTAATGCTTGCTCTTCGTTTCTCTTGCCAGCTTAAGGATGACGTCGTCGGCAGCGTCGGCCAGAGCCATCGCGATTTCGGCTGCCTTCCATCCCCTTTTCTCGCCATTGCGAATGAGCTCGAAAAGGAGGGGTTCGAACTCCGACCTGCAGGTTTCCATACGCTGATCGGAAATCGAACGATTCTTAGCCAATTGACTATCTACCATGTCAATACCCCAAAACCCTCGAGATAGATTTAGCAAGGCGGCGAGAGAGCGCAAGTAAATATATTAATCGAGCTTTAACAATTTCGACTAATATATACTTTATTCGCCAAATGCTAGAAAAATACAAGAAGGGCCCGTCGGGGTTGGACGAGCCCCGCCTTCTTTGTCGCACAGAAAAAGCAACGCGGTCAGCCGGAGAATCTTCGCTATACTAGGCGAAAGGGTCAACACATCCATATTTTGTATAGCACACCATAAATGTGTTGCGATGGGTCTCGTCCATACGAGATGATACAATATCTATGCTCGCCATGCGCGAGCTGCCGGGAAATTCTATTCGGTTTTACTTTAGTTAAGCGTGTATTTCCGGACTTTACTTTGGATCGTGGTTGCGGGTGGCTGCGCCCAGTTCATGCCACTCCCGGCCATCGCGGCGGATCAGTTCGTCGGCGCAGGATGGACCACTGCTTCCAGGCGCGTACGACTCCGGCGTTTCGCTGCTTTTCGCCCATATATCCAGGAAGGGTTGCACCGCCGACCAACCGGCCTCGATGCCGTCGGCGCGCTGGAACAGCGTCTGGTCACCGGTGAAAAGATCGTAGAGCAGCGACTCGTACCCGGTCATCTTGCCGATGTCGAACTCGTCGGCATAGCGGAAGTCGAGCGAGACCGGGACGGTGTCGACAGATAGGCCGGGCGACTTGATGGAGATCTCGACGCTCAGCCCTTCGTCGGGCTGGACCTGGATGACCATCTTGTTCGGCGGCAGGTGACGGTTGACATCCGTTTTCCGAAACTGCGCGAAGGGCACCTGCTGGAAGGTGATGACAACTTCCGTATCGCGCGCCTTCAGCGCCTTGCCGGTCCTGAGATAGAAGGGCACGCCGGCCCAACGCCAGGAATCGACGTAGAGCTTCATCGCGACGAAGGTTTCGGTATTGCTGTCGGGCGAGACGTCCTTGGTTTCCCGGAACGCGGTAATGTCGTTTCCGTCGAGCTTGCCTGATGTGTAGGCGCCGCGGACGGCATGTGCTTTGGCTTCCTCCGGCGTATAGATGCGCAACGCGCTCAGCGCCTTGCTCTTTTCCGTACGGATCGCTTCGGCGCCAAATCCGTTCGGGGCCTCCATCGCGATCATCGCCAGCAGTTGGAACAGATGATTGGGGATCATATCGCGCATTGCGCCGGTCGCGTCGTAGAATTTGCCGCGCGTGCCGACGTCGACTGTTTCGGCGGCGCTGATCTGCACGTGGTCGATATAGTTGTTGTTCCAGAGCGCCTCGATCATCATGTTGGCAAAGCGGGCGGTCAGAATATTCTGTACCGTCTCCTTCCCCAGGAAGTGGTCGAGGCGGTAGACCTGGCTCTCGGAGACATTGGCGAGGATGCGGGCGTTCAGCGCGCGGGCCGAGGCGAGGTCGGTGCCGAAAGGCTTCTCGATGGCAATCCGCCGGAAGCATCCGTCAGTCTCGCTGGTGAGGCCGTGCTGGGCCAGCTTTTCGACCAGCGGGCCGAAGAACTGCGGCGGTACCGCGAAGTAGAAGGCCGCGTTACAGTTGGTCAGGTGCTTCTTGATCTCAACGAATATGCCGTCTTGCGTGAAATCGCCTGAAATATAGGAGATACGCTGCCGCAGACCCCGCCAGGCGTCGTCGGTCTCCGGGCGGATCGGGTCGCTCAATCCGGCTAGGAAGCTGTCCAGCCTCGCAACCAGTGAGGCGTCGTCGCCAGCTTCTATGCCGACGCCGAGGATCTTCAGATCGTCGCCGACCAATCCACTTCGCGTCAGATTGATGATCGCCGGTATCAGCAGGCGCCGCGTCAAGTCGCCGGTCGCGCCGAAGATGACGAGTGTGGCTGACGGAATGGGGGCGGCGTCCATGAAGGTTTCCTCGCTGTTTCCATCGACTATACTGCGCGCTTGTGCGGCGGCAAGCAGGATGCCGCCTGAGCATTGCACGGCAATGTCACCAGAATCGGCCCTACCCGTCGACCGGCCAATGGGATCCGGTCGATCTGCCAGGCGTGTCAGCCCTTTACCGCCACCATGAAGATCCGCGGGAAGCGCAACAACACGCGCCCGTCCGACATCTTCGGGTAGGCCTTTTCAACGCGGCCGAGATAGTCCGCCAGGAACGCCTCGCGATGCTTTTCGCCTGCGTGATCGAGATAGGGCCGCAGGCCCGTTCCTTTGACCCATTCGACGATTGCCGCGGCGTCAGCCATTGGATGGTTGTAGGATGTATGCCAGATGTCGACGCGGGCGGCCTTGCCGATGAGCCGGCTGTAATAGGTGGAGGGCGGCGGCAGGGTTTTGCGGCGAACGCTCCGCGCCTCGAACGCTGCTTTCCACGGGCCGGCATGCGCTGTCTCCTCCATCAGCAGATGCGTCGGCTCGGCCAGATTATCGGGCATTTGCACCGCCAGCACGCCGCCCGGCGCAAGTCCGTCCATCAAGCGATCGAAAATGTCGAGGTGCTCAGGCAGCCACTGGAAGACGGCATTCGCAAAGAGGAGGTCCGCCGGTTCGCTCGGCTGCCAGGTGGCAAGGTCGGCCTCGACAAAGGGCGTGCCGGGCATGCGCTTGCGAGCCGCTTCCAGCATGTTCAGATCGCTGTCCAGGCCGGAAACGCCTTTGGCACCGAAACGCTCGACAATCAGCTCCGTCGAATTGCCCGGCCCGCAGCCGAGGTCCACGGCGTGGCGGACGTGTTCAAGCGGCACCTGCGCCAACAGATCCCGCGCCGGGCGTGTGCGTTCATCCTCGAATTTGACATACTGGCTGGCAGACCATGCCATGACCATCTCCAATGAAAGAACACAAGGGCAAAACGCCTTCAACTGGCAGCTTTTCCTTGGGTTCGGTTTCGTGTTGATCGACGTTTTCGCCGATCGGCTAAATCTCGTGCTTCCGCTGGACAGGTGGTTCCTCGCCCTTCGGTTCTCGAACCAATCTCCAATGCGTGACCTGAT